>JABDAB010000006.1:0-27223 GCA_013289415.1 Gammaproteobacteria bacterium | reverse complement strand
GATTATTACCCTATTAAAGAAAAATGATAATCCCGATCTAGATGATATGTTTTTTTCTTCAGCAATAAGATTCCACAGACATCTGCGTGATCCCCAATCGAAAGGATATATCAGACAGTATATGGATTCAGTTAATGATAAATATACAGCATCTACAGTAGGGGATAATCCAGATTTTGCTTTTAATATGGCACGTAAATCATTTACTGAATTGCAAGATGAATTGTAATTACTAATGCTGGCTTGGCTATTGTAGGAACACCATGATACGCTAAGCCGGTTTTAATTCAATGTGCACTTCTTGTCCGAGAGCGACTGCAATATTTACCAAGGCGTCCAGTACGACTCCATTGGCTTGACAAAAATCCTGTTGATGCAGTCGGTGCACCATATCTTGCTTGTCTTTAATGCGATCGTATCGTTCCGTTACGAACAAGGGATAAACACCCTCTAAAATTTCACAAGGAGCTACATTCAGGCCAATAGCGCGAGCTAATTCCATGCAATAAAATTTATTTTGTAATGAGAATTAGTAATGAGCATCTTCACTTATTCATTCAAATCAGCTACTATACTCGTTGTTTAAAATAATGAACAAGACCTATACGAGCAATGTGACATGATGCTATCACAATATTTACCCGTCCTCGTTTTTATTATCGTCGGTTTGGGTCTAGGCCTGGTTATGCTGGGAGCGGGCTCTTTATTCTCAGCTCATAAACCTGACGCCGAAAAAAACTCGCCTTATGAGTGCGGATTTACTGCATTTGAAAGCTCACGCATTCCGTTTGATGTGCGATTTTATCTGGTCGCCATATTATTTATTATTTTTGATCTTGAAACGGCTTTTTTCTTTCCGTGGGCTATCGTGTTACGTAAAATTGGCTGGTTTGGTTTTGCTGCCATGATGATGTTTCTTGGCTTGCTGGTGATTGGCTTTATATATGAGTGGAAGCGGGGAGCATTGGAATGGGAATGATGCCTGCTGCAGAATTGCAGAAAAGTGGTTTTGCTACAACATCAGTTGAAAAACTGGTTGGTTGGGCTCGTAGCGGCTCAATGTGGCCGATGACGTTCGGTTTGGCTTGCTGCGCCGTGGAAATGATGCATGTGGGTGCTGCACGTTATGACCTGGATCGCTTCGGGATTATTTTTCGTCCCAGCCCACGTCAATCGGATGTGATGATTGTAGCGGGAACGTTGTGCAATAAAATGGCGCCTGCATTGCGGAAAGTATACGATCAGATGGCGGAACCAAGATGGGTTATTTCCATGGGTTCCTGTGCAAATGGTGGTGGTTATTACCATTATTCATACTCGGTGGTGCGTGGTTGCGATCGAATCGTTCCCGTGGATGTGTATGTGCCGGGTTGCCCACCTACGGCGGAAGCGTTGTTATACGGTATTATTCAGCTACAGAATAAGATCAGGCGCAAAGCAATAATTGAAGTCTGAGGCTGCACGATGACAAAACAAGACAATTTAGCCGAACAATTACGTTCTGAATTAATGACCTCTCTCGTATCCGTCACTACGGCTTTTAATGAAGTTACGGCGGAATGTGAGCTTGGTGAACTAAAGCAGATATTATATCAATTGCGGGATCGCCCAGCGTTTTCTTTTGATCAATTGATTGATTTGTGCGCGGTGGACTACCTGTTGTATGGTGTTTACGATTGGGAAACCAATTCTGCGTCTGAGAACGGTTTTTCACGCGGTGTTGAGCGCCAGGAAGCAAAAGCCTATGTGTTGGAAAAACCACGTTTTGCTGTGGTGTATCACCTATTGTCAACAACAATCAATCACCGACTTCGCTTGAGGGTTTTCGTTGATGAAGACAAACTGGTTGTGCCTTCAGCACATGAAATCTGGAAAGGTGCCAATTGGTTCGAACGTGAAGCCTATGATTTGTTTGGTATTTTGTTTGAAGGACATCCTGATCTGCGACGTATTCTGACGGATTATGGTTTCATAGGCCATCCGTTTCGAAAAGACTTTCCCCTCAGTGGTCATGTGGAAATGCGCTATGATGCATTATTAAAGAAAGTAATTTACGAACCCGTAGATATTGAGCCTAGAATATCTGTGCCCAAAGTGATACGCGATGACAATCGATATAGTCGTTCTCTGGAAGGTGCCAATTCATGATTGAATTACAGAATTACACCCTGAATTTTGGTCCGCAGCATCCTGCAGCGCATGGCGTGTTGCGCCTGGTTCTGGAACTGGAAGGCGAAACGATCGTTCGCGCCGATCCACACATTGGGCTTTTGCACCGCGCCACAGAAAAGTTGGTGGAAACCAAACCCTATTTGCAGAGCATTGGCTACATGGACAGGCTGGATTATGTGTCCATGATGTGCAATGAACATGCGTATGTTCGATCATTGGAAGGACTGCTAGGTGTGGAAGCACCTTTGCGCGCACAATATATACGAACGATGTTTGATGAAATAACACGTATCTTAAATCATTTGTTATGGTTAGGCGCAATAGCACTTGATATCGGTGCGATGACCGTTTTTTTATATTGTTTTCGTGAGCGCGAGGATCTATTTGATTGCTACGAAGCCGTATCTGGTGCGCGAATGCATGCCACATATTATCGTCCTGGGGGTGTCGCACGTGATCTACCAGATAGCATGCCTCAATATAAACCGTCCAGATGGCACAACGATCGCGAAATTGAAAAAATGAATGCCAATCGACAAGGCAGTCTGCTCGATTTTATTCAATCTTTTACCGAGCGCTTTCCAAAATGTGTTGATGAGTATGAAACACTATTAACAGATAACCGTATCTGGAAGCAACGGACTGTGGATATCGGCGTGGTTTCGCCAGAAGATGCACTGCAGTGGGGTTTTTCTGGTCCGATGCTGAGAGGTTCGGGCATAGCTTGGGATTTGCGTAAAAAACAAACCTATGCCGCCTACGATAAAGTTGAATTTGATATCCCCGTCGGTAAAACAGGCGACTGCTATGATCGCTATCTGGTTCGTGTGGAAGAAATGCGTCAATCCAATCGCATCATCAAGCAATGCATTGAGTGGCTGCGTGCGAATCCAGGTCCTGTTAAACTGGATGATCATAAAATTTCGCCACCATCTCGTGTGGACATGAAACATGATATGGAAGCCATGATTCATCACTTTAAATTGTTTACAGAAGGTTTTAGCTTGCCGCGCGGCGAAATTTACAGTGCGGTAGAAGCGCCCAAGGGTGAGTTTGGAATATATCTGGTGTCTGATGGTGCAAACAAACCCTATCGCATGAAAATTCGTGCGCCAGGTTTTGCGCACTTGTCCAGTTTGGACGAAATGGTTAAAGGCCATATGCTGGCAGATGCGGTCGCAATTTTGGCCAGCCAGGATATTGTATTTGGTGAAGTGGATCGATAATACGTCTAAAGGTTGATAAGCATGTCTGATAGTTCAGTTAAACTGATTCATCAATTTGTCAGTGTTGCGGGTATCCAGAACATTGATGAGTGGGTCGCTAAATATCCAGTGGATGAGAAGCAATCTGCAGTAATGGAAGCACTGATGGTTGTGCAAGGCGAAAATGGCTATTTAACCCCCGAAGCGATGGATGCCGTAGCTCAATATTTGGATATGCCTGCCATTAGTGTTTATGAGGTCGCATCGTTTTATAGCATGTATGAGTTAAAACCGGTTGGCCGTCATTCGGTAAACGTATGTACCAATATTTCATGCTTGTTGCGTGATTCCGCTGCTGTAGTGAATCATTTAGAGAGTAAATTAGGCATAAAAATGGGTGAGACTACTCCGGATGGCCGCTTTACCTTACGTTCGGTTGAGTGTTTGGGTGCTTGTGTGAATGCCCCCATGATGCAGGTAGATAAAGATTATCACGAGAATCTTACACCGGAAAAAATTGACATGGCATTGGAAGATTATGAGTAGGGTGTGCAAAGAAGCGCAGCGACGCGCCCACCCGTTCAGAGTCCGATGTTGTAGCGTGAAGATATTTAGAGGCCAATACCATGGTTGAGTTGAATCAAGTCTGTTTTCGAACATTACATTTACCAGAACCCTGGACGCTCGCCGCCTATGAAAGCGTCGGTGGTTACAGTTCCTTGCGGCGCATTTTACAAGAACAAACCCCACCTCAACAGATTATTGACGAGTTGAAACTATCCGCATTACGTGGTCGTGGGGGTGCGGGTTTTCCAACGGGACTGAAATGGAGTTTCATGAATCGAAATGCGCCAGTACAAAAGTACGTGGTGTGTAATTCTGATGAAGGCGAACCGGGTACATGCAAAGATCGTGATATTTTAAGGTACAATCCTCACCAGCTGATTGAAGGCATGGCCATCGCAGGGTATGTAATCGGTGCGACTGTTGGATACAATTATATTCGAGGTGAGCTTTGGGAACCTTTCCAAAGGACTGAAGCCGCGCTTCGTGAAGCCTATGCAGCTGGCTTTTTAGGAAAAAACATCCTGGGTTCAGGAGTGGATTTTGATTTATATAATCACCTTGGTGCCGGTGCATACATTTGTGGTGAGGAAACAGCCCTGCTAAATTCACTGGAAGGTAAAAAAGGTCAGCCCAGATTTAAACCGCCGTTTCCAGCTAATTATGGACTGTATGGTAAACCTACAACCATCAACAACACAGAAACATTTGCGTCTGTTCCGGTTATAATGGAAAAAGGTGGTGATTGGTTTTTGAAATTGGGCAAGCCTAATAATGGCGGTACTAAATGCTTTAGTGTTAGTGGACATGTGAATAATCCCGGGAATTTTGAAATCCCGCTCGGTACGCCATTTAAAACGCTTCTTGAGTTGGCTGGTGGAGTGCAAGGTGGTCGACGTATCAAAGCCGTAATCCCAGGCGGTACATCAATGCCTGTTTTACCAGGTGATGTGATGATGAATTTGGACATGGATTATGACAGCATTCAAAAAGCAGGCTCTGCTCTTGGATCGGGTGCTGTGATTATTATGGATGAAACGACGTGCATGGTTAATGCACTGTATCGTATTTCTGAATTTTACATGGACGAGTCATGTGGTCAATGTACACCCTGTCGTGAAGGTACAGGTTGGCTGGTTCGTTTGCTGCATCGCATTAAAGAAGGGCATGGTGAACGAGGCGACATAGAAAAACTGGTCAACGTAGCGAATAGCATCGAAGGCCGTACCATTTGCGCGTTAGGTGAGGCGGCTGCTTGGCCGGTACAAAGTTTCGTCAAACATTTTTATCATGAGTTTGATTCTTTTATTAAGCATAATAATAAGGTTTAACAATGGCCATCATTGAAATCGACGGCAAAACAATTGAAGTGGAAAATGGAAAGATGATCATCGAAGTTGCCGATGAGCAGGGCATTCATATCCCACGTTTCTGCTACCACAAAAAACTATCTGTAGCCGCGAATTGCCGTATGTGTTTGGTAAGCGTTGAAAATAACAGGAAGACAGTACCTGCCTGTGCTACACCTATTACGGATGGCATGAAAGTTTTTACCAAATCAAAAGAAGCCATTCAATCTCAGGCCGCTGTGATGGAGTTTCTGCTAATTAATCACCCACTGGATTGCCCAATTTGCGATCAGGGTGGAGAGTGTGAACTGCAGGACGTCTCAATGGGTTTCGGTAGTGACCGTTCAGACTATAACGACTCGAAACGTGCAGTTGAGAGTGACGATATCGGTCCGTTAATCTCCATGGAAATGACGCGGTGTATACATTGCACGCGGTGCGTTCGCTTTGGAGATGAGGTGGCAGGTTTGCCCGAGCTCGGTGGTTTGGGGCGTGGTGAAGATATGCAAATTGGCACATATATCAAACACAGCATCACATCAGAAGTATCGGGTAATGTGATTGATCTTTGTCCTGTAGGTGCCCTGACCTCCAAGCCATATCGATATACCGCCAGAGCGTGGGAAATGACCCAACATGACAGCGTTGCCCCACATGACTGTTTGGGCTCAAATGTTTACTTGCATACGCGACGTAATCAATTAATGCGCGTGGTGCCTAAAGAGCATGAATCCATCAATGAAACATGGCTGTCTGATCGTGACCGCTTTAGCTATTTGGGCTTGAATAGCAAATCACGCGCCACTCAGCCGAAGATTAAACGTGATGGTCAATGGGAAACTGTAGATTGGGAGACTGCGTTAAAATTTGCTGCTGGTGGTATGAGTCGTGTGATTAAACAACACGGATCAGAGCAGTTTGCAGCATTTGCTCACTCATCGTCTACACTGGAAGAATTGTATTTGTTGCAAAAATTTATGCGTGGTTTGGGGGTCAATAATCTGGATCATCGATTGCAACAAACGGATTTCAGAGATCAAGACAGCCAAGCAGTTATGCCAACCAGCTCATTACCTTATGCGGAACTGGAAAATCAGGATGCGATCCTGTTATTTGGTTGCAACCTGGACCGCGAAGTCCCTCTTGCCGGGGTTCGCGTGCGCAAGGCATTTACCAGTGGTGGAAAAATTTACGCAATCAACCCTGTTGATTATGCATACCATTTTGATGTCGCGGGTAAAATAATTGTTTCACCCCAGGAAATGCCGCTGCAATTGGCAAATCTGGTTTTGGCACTGGTTGATGATCCAACTTGTTTGCCAGAAGAATTACAAAAACTATTAATTGGTTTAAAACTCGATACGACGAGCAAGGCCATAGCTTTAGCTTTGCGTCAGCCAAAGGCCGCAATAGTAACCGGTGCTTTGTGTGAAAATCATCCCCAAGCGGCACTGTTGCGTACCTTGGTTGCATGGCTTGAGAAACTCAGTGGTGCACGTGTATTGCGTTTAACCACCGGCGCCAACAGTGCGGGTGCGAATTTGGCAGGAATGTTGCCACATCGGGCAGCTGCTGGAAAAGTGATTGAGCCTGCCGGTATGGACGTGCATGCAGCACTGGATGCCAAACTCAAAGGATATTTTTTAATGGGCGTTGAGCCCGGATTTGACTTTGCAAATCCAAACTGTGCCAGACAATCCATGTTAGCAGCTGAATTTGTGGTGGTTTTGTCGGCCTGGCAAGATGACTCTATTCAAGACTATGCCAATGTTATATTACCCATGGGGCCTTACGCGGAAACATCGGGTACGTATATCAATGTTGATAGATTATGGCAAACGGTAAAAGGTGCATTGGTTCCACCCGGAGAAGCACGGCCAGCATGGAAAATCCTGCGTGTTCTGGCTAATATATTGCATGTTGACGATTTCGAATATGCGTCTACAGATGATGTCTTAAATGAAATTAAGACACTGGTTGGCATGATGCATGAAACAGGTTACAAGCCATTTTACCCAGAATGCCTTCCTGCGGTTCGCGACGAGCTTGTTCGTGTGGGAGAATGGCCATTGTATCGCGTCGATGCCATTGTACGCCACGCTGTTGAACTACAAAATTGTGGTTCTGCGGAAGAGGCTTGTATTCGAGTTCACCCTGAGACAGCCCGGCGTCTTCATTTAGATGCACATGCCACTGTATCTCAAGGCGATATTGAGATAACATTGCCGCTCAAATGTGATGAGCGAATAGCGCCAGATGTTATTTGGGTAGCAAACGCCATGCCTGAAACAGTTGATTTAGGACAAGCGTTCGCTGCAATTACAGTGAAGCGATAATAGGTAAAAACATGCTACAAAACATTGGCATATTGCTCTGGATCATTATTAAAATCCTCGTCATCGTGGTACCGCTCCTGCTGTGCGTTGCTTACTTGACTTTTGCCGAGCGCAAGGTAATCGGGTTTATGCAAGTGCGTATTGGACCTAATCGCGTAGGGTTTGCGGGTTTGCTTCAACCCATTGCGGATTTAATTAAACTCATTACCAAAGAAATTATTATCCCGACGCGCTCAAACAAGTACCTATTTATAATAGCACCGTTGTTCGCGCTTGCACCTGCGCTGGCTGGATGGGCTGTAGTGCCGTTTCAGCAGGGTCTGGTTCTCGCGAATATTGATGCTGGAGTATTGTACCTGTTTGCTGTGAGCTCCCTAGGTGTTTATGGGGTCATCATTGCTGGTTGGGCATCAAATTCCAAGTACGCCATGTTGGGTGCATTACGGAGTGCCGCGCAAACAGTGTCGTATGAAATTGCTATGGGTTTCGCACTGGTTGGCGTGTTGTTGGCCACTGGCAGCATGAATATCACTGACATTGTGCTCTCGCAGCAGGGTGGGATTTGGCATTGGTGGGCTTTGCCCCTGTTTCCATTATTTATGGTGTTCTGGATTGCCGGCATTGCTGAAACCAACCGGGCACCATTTGATATGGCCGAAGGCGAGTCAGAAATTGTCGCTGGGTTCCATGTCGAATACTCAGCGATTGGGTTTGCTGTGTTCTTCATGGCCGAATATGCCAGCATGGTTTTGATTTCAACCATTACCACATTGCTGTTTTTAGGCGGATGGTTGTCTCCTTTTGATGGCATTCCCTTTCTGAATAACATCTTTTTCTTTGTACCTGGTGTGGTTTGGTTGTTAGCTAAAATATCATTTTTCCTGTTTGTTTATTTATGGGTAAGAGCAACTTTTCCTCGTTACCGTTATGACCAGTTAATGCGTCTGGGCTGGAAAGTTTTAATCCCCGTTACCATAGTCTGGGTCATTGTTACAGGCGTGATGGTATTGGCTCACCTCAAACCATGGTTTTGATGAATAAAAAGAGCGGTTTAATGAAAAAAATATATCGATATATAAAGCATTACCTGCGCAGTTTTCTGTTGCTGGAACTATTGGCGGGATTACAGGTAACGGGCAAATATTTTTTTAAGAAAAAAATTACCGTGCAGTTTCCTGAGGAGAAAACGCCGATATCGCCGCGTTTTCGCGGTATGCTGGCTCTGCGACGATATCCTAATGGTGAAGAACGCTGTATTGCCTGTAAACTGTGTGAAGCGGTTTGTCCCGCACTTGCAATTACAATTGAGTCAGAGCCGCGTGATGATGGGTCTCGACGCACAACACGCTATGACATTGATATGTTTAAATGCATCAATTGTGGCTTGTGTGAAGAATCGTGCCCGGTTGATTCGATCGTGGTGACACCCATTCAGCATTACCATATCAGTGAACGTGGTCAAAATATTATGACCAAAGACAAATTGCTGGCTGTGGGCGATATGATGGAAGATAGGCTGGCTGCTGATAGAGCCGCTGATAAAAAATACCGTTAACGGGGTACAAAATGCATGAGTTGTTACTGCAAGTGATTTTTTACGTGTTTGCCGGATTGACCGTATTTTCCGCATTGATGGTTATTACGCAAAACAATCCAGTTCGATGCGTCTTATTTTTGGTGTTGGCTTTCTTTTCCAGTTCTATACTCTGGATCTTGGTGAATGCAGAATTTTTAGCACTTATTTTAATTTTGGTTTATGTTGGCGCGGTCATGACGCTGTTTTTATTTGTGGTGATGATGCTGAATATTGATATTGAGTCCATGAAATCACATTTTCTGCGTTATTTACCCTTTGGTTTGATTTTAGTCGCATTGCTGGTTGGGTTGTTAATGACAGCATTGCCGAAGGATACTTTTAATACAGGTGTCGAACAAACCGTCGCTAAAGCGCAATCGGCAGTCGCAAAGCCGCTCTCTGATACAGAAGCATTGGGAATGGTTCTCTATACAGACTATGTGTTGGCTTTTGAATTGGCCGCTGTAATTTTGCTAGTAGCGATCATTGCTGCAATTACTCTGGTTCACCGAGGACCCATTCGTTCGAAGCGCCAAAATATTGTTAATCAAATTATGACGCGTCGGGAAGATAGGGTGACGCTGCTTAAAATGAAGTCGGAGAAACCATGATTCCAGTAACAAACTATCTAATACTGAGTGCAATTTTATTTGGCTTGAGCCTTGTGGGTATTTTGCTTAATCGCCGCAATGTTATTTTATTATTGGTTTGCATCGAATTAATGCTGCTTGCCGTTAACACGAATTTTGTCGCCTTCTCGCACTACTACGGTGAAAACGCAGGTGAAGTGTTCGTCTTTTTTATCTTGACCGTTGCGGCAGCAGAGGCAGCAATTGGTTTGGCTATTGTGCTGTTGCTCAATCGAAATCGGGGCAATATAAATGTGAACAAGATGAATCATTTAAAAGGGTAGCAACGTGAGTATTTTACAGAGTTGTTTGATAATTGTATTGGCACCCTTAATGGGTTCTGTAATTTCAGGTTTTTTTCGTAACCAGATAGGACGTGTTGGAGCGCATTGTGTAACGATTGCGGGTGTTAGCTTGGCATTTGTCCTGTCAATTTATGTGGCCATCGCGATATTGTCTGGCCATGCACCGGTATTGAATACCAACCTGTACACATGGGCTAGTGGCGGCGATCTGTTTCCTTATGCATTTCATTTGGGTTTCCTCATTGATCCACTCACCGCTGTTATGATGGTTACAGTCAGCTTTGTCTCGCTTCTGGTGCATATCTATAGTATTGGTTACATGGCTGACGACGATGGTTATCAGCGATTTTTCAGCTATATTTCGCTGTTTACCTTTATGATGCTGTCGCTAGTCACGGCAAATAATTTTCTGCAATTATTTTTTGGCTGGGAAGGTGTTGGGCTTGTTTCTTACTTGTTGATTGGATTCTGGTATCACAAAGAGTCTGCAAATCAGGGCAGTATGAAAGCCTTTATTGTAAACCGCGTAGGTGATTTTGGTTTCCTTCTTGGGATTGGGCTCGTATTGGCATACACCGGCAGCCTTGATTATGCGACAGTATTTAAAGCAGCCGCTGGGATGGCTAATGAAACCATGGTTTTATTTAACGGCCATGCCTGGTCTGTTGTAACGGTTACATCATTATTGTTATTTGTTGGTGCAATGGGCAAATCTGCACAGGTGCCTTTGCATGTGTGGTTGCCAGAATCCATGGAAGGCCCTACACCCATTTCTGCACTTATTCATGCTGCTACCATGGTGACAGCGGGTGTATTTATGGTTGCGCGTATATCACCGCTTATGGAATTATCAACAACTGCCCTGAGTGTGGTGATTGTTATTGGCGCAACAGGCGCTCTGTTTACAGGGATACTCGCTCTGGTAATGAATGACATCAAACGCGTTATTGCTTATTCAACCCTGTCACAGCTGGGCTATATGATGGTAGCGATGGGTGCGTCTGCCTACAGTGCAGGTATTTTTCATCTACTGACGCACGCATGCTTTAAAGCATTACTATTTTTGGGAGCAGGTTCAGTCATTATGGGCATGCACCATGAGCAGGATATGCGAAAAATGGGTGGTTTGTGGCGAAAAATGCCTATTACGTACGTCACGTTTTTGATTGGTAGTCTTGCATTGTGTGCTTTGCCGCCATTTGCTGGCTTTTACTCAAAAGACACGATTATTGAAGTAGCCAAGCTCTCACAGATTCCAGGTAGCGCATATGCATATTTTTGCGTTGCTTCAGGTGCCATGGTTACGGCCCTGTATAGTTTCCGTGCCTTTTTTATGACATTTCATGGCAAGCCCAGAATGGATGATCACACGTTTTCACACGTGCATGAATCGCCTTGGGTTGTTTGGGTGCCGCTGGTGATTTTGGCAATTCCATCAATCATCTTGGGGTATGTATTGTATATGCCGATGTTATTCACACACCCGTCTCTGTTAAGCTCTTCGATATTTGTCCTGCCAGATCATAATGTATTGGCTGAATTGGGCACAGAGGTTGTCTCACCCATAGAAACGATATTGCATGCATTCCATTCACTCGTTTTCTGGATAACCCTTGGGGGTGTCTTGCTCGCTTACATCGGGTATATTGCGCTACCTTGGATTCCTGCGTTTTTGGCGAGAGTATTGGCGTGGCCGTACCGAATTCTCGTGGACAAATATGGTTTTGATGCATTCAATGATCTGGTTTTTGTGCGTGGCAGCAAAGCGCTAGGAAGAATTTTCTATCGTGTTGGTGATCAAAAGATTATTGATGGCTTGTTCGTGAATGGAACCGCACATACGGTAGCGTGGTTTGCCTTGAAAAGTCGGGTTATTCAAAGCGGGTATTTATATCATTATGTGGCTGTAATGGTATTTGGATTATTCGGGTTTCTTTGCTGGTTGTTGTTAGGTTAAAAATTACTGAAAGTTAAGGTGAGGGTATGCATCATTTGCTCAATTTATTAATCTGGTTGCCGATAATTGGCGGCGTGTTTATTGCTCTTACAGGCGATGATAAAAAGCCTGATATATCGCGCTACTTATCATTGTTGACTGTGCTGCTCACACTGGGCTTGTGTATTCCTCTTCTAGCAGGGTTTGATATCAATACCTACAAGATGCAATACATCGAAGAGATGTCTTGGATGCCAGCGTTAGGCATCCGTTATAGCCTTGGTATTGATGGCTTATCATTATTATTGATTGTTCTGAGCATATTTACCAATCTAATTGTAATTCTGGCGACTTGGAACAGCATTAAAAAACGTATTGCACAGTACATGGCGTCGTTTTTGATTATGCAGGGCTTGCTGGTCGGTGTGTTTTCGGCACTGGACGGGATTGTGTTTTATATATTTTGGGAAGCAACGCTGATACCGATGTATTTGATTATCGGCATATGGGGATCAGATAATCGAGTTTATGCAGCGATTAAATTCTTTCTCTATACGTTTTTGGGTTCTGTACTAATGCTTGCTGCATTTTTATACCTTGGTTATTTGGCTGGTACGTTTAACATTGAAACGTTCTACGCAGTTAAATTAGGAATGACCGCACAAACACTGATCTTTATCGCATTTTTTCTTGGTTTTGCTATTAAAATCCCCATGTTTCCTGTTCATACATGGTTGCCGGATGCGCACACCGAAGCCCCGGCAGGTGGTTCCATTGTACTTGCGGCAATTCTGCTTAAGCTGGGTGCGTATGGATTTATCCGCTTTGCTTTACCCATAGTTCCTGATGCATGCAGTAAATATGGAATGGTCATGGTGGTTTTGTCGTTGATTGCGGTGGTTTATGTCGGACTAATCGCCGTTATTCAACAGGACATGAAACGTCTGATTGCCTATTCCTCTATTTCACACATGGGTTTTGTTACATTGGGTTGTTTTGCCATCTATGCGATTGCAAATCGCAGCGGAATGAATAGCGCAGGCCTTGTGCTGGAAGGAGCAATCATCGTGATGATTTCTCATGCGTTTGTGTCGAGTGCGATGTTTGCTGGAGTTGGCTATATCTATGATCGAATGCATACGCGGCAGATTAAGGATATGGGCGGGATAGTAAACACCATGCCAGTCTTTGCATCGTTTTTTATGTTATTTGCCATGGCCAATGCAGGTTTACCAGGGACCTCTGGGTTCGTAGGTGAGTTTATGGTCATTCTTGGAAGCATTAAAGCTGGATTCTGGATTGCTTTTTGGGCTGCCAGCACGTTAATCATCGGCGCGTCATATACGCTCTGGATGTACAAACGCGTTATTTTTGGGGTGGTCGCAAACAAACAGGTCGAAGAATTACGAGATCTCGATGGTTTTGAGATCAGCGCTTACGCATTGTTGGCTTTGATGGTCATCGCGATGGGGGTCTATCCAAAGCCCATGCTGGATTATGTGCATCAAACTGTAGCCCATACTTTAGAACAGGCTGGGAAATCAAAATTGTCCTGAGCGCAGAGAAGGATCTCCACGCATTGGCACGGTGCCATATCAGGGAGATCCCTCACTGCGCTCGGGAAGACGTACAATTTATAAACAATTAAATAACAGGTTAAATTGATATGACTGGATTACTCGAAAATATTCACCTGGCTCTACCAGAAATCATCATTCTTGTGACTGGGTGTGTTGCTTTACTTGGCGATTTGTTTTTGCGACGGTATGTTAAATCCATCGCATTCATATGCGCAAGTTTGGGTCTAGCTTTGGCGGCAGTCGTTAGCTTTTTGTTTCTTGGGCAATTTAGTTCAACGATATTGAATGGATTGTTTATCAGTGACGATGCAGGGCAATTAATGAAATTGTTCATCTATCTCACGGTTTTTCTCAGCTTTGTGTATTCCAGACATTATTTGGATGATCGTCAAATGCCGTCCGGAGATTATTATGTTCTCGGCTTGTTCTCAACGTTGGGGATGATGGCGTTGGTCTCAGCGCATTCATTATTAACCATTTATCTTGGCCTCGAGTTACTATCGTTGCCGTTGTATGCCATGACCGCTATTCGACGAGCCGATGCTGATGCATCTGAGGCTGCTTTGAAATATTTTGTTATGGGTGCGATTGCCTCTGGAATGCTCTTATATGGTATATCACTGTTATATGGGGCGACTGGCAATCTGAATTTGCATGACATTGCTAATGCCATTGCCCTACACTGGACAGAACAGGGCGGGTTACTGTCATTTGCTCTGGTGTTTATTGTAGTGGGTGTAGGGTTTAAGCTGGCGGCTATGCCCTTTCATATGTGGGCACCGGATGTTTATGCCGGAGCTCCCAGTTGTGTGACGCTGTTTATTAGCGCTGCTCCGAAAATTGCAGCGTTAGGAATGGCGCTTCGATTGTTCACAATAGGTCTGATTGATATAGCGAGCCAGTGGCAACAACTGATTCTTATTATGGCTCTTCTGTCCGCAGGTGCTGGAAATCTCTTGGCTATTGTGCAAAACAATATCAAACGTCTGTTTGCCTACTCAGCTATTTCACATAGTGGCTATGCTTTATTTGGGATACTTGCGGCGACTTCCGCGGGATTTTCCGCAGCATTGTATTATATGTTGGTTTATTCAATCATGTCAGTCGCAGCATTTGGTCTGATTGTCCTTATGTCCCGATCAGGACTTGAAGTTGAGCAAATTGACGATCTAAAAGGCCTGAATAAACGCAATCCATGGCTGGCTTTCATGATGATGATAATCATGCTGTCCATGGCAGGGGTACCCCCCACGGTTGGATTTCTCACCAAATTACTGGTGCTCAAAGCACTGATTGATGTTCACATGACATGGGTTGCAGTGCTTGGTCTGGTGTTTGCTGTGATTGGCGCCTTTTATTACCTGCGCATTATTAAAGTGATGTATTTTGATGAGGCTGTTATCTCAACACCAGTCAAATTACCCCGGGCTTTAACAGCGATATTTTCTGTGAATTGCCTGTCGTTATTGTATTTTGGAATTTTTCCCGGAGTATTGGTTAGCGCATGTGTGAATGCATTTTCGGGGTGAGCCTCTCTTGGTACTGTCGCCCCTAAATTCCGGGACGACAATATCAAGGCTGAGTAAAAACTACGGAGCTGAGTATACAGGACTAGCGTGTCAATGATCCTGCAATTATATTAGTTGTGTTTCATTAACGGCACAATACTGGTACTGGAGTTTGAGGTCTATCCATTAAAAAAGTAATGTGCTTGGAAAGTACTTTGACTAGTTCTCTTGTTTCAGCTGAATTTATTCCATTTGCGAATGAGGCTAGCAAGTTCTCTAACTGTTTTATCGTTAGCGGACTATTGTTGGGTTTTTCTACAGGCTCAATATCCATATCTTGAAAGAAAAATCCTGCCCGTTGACCAGAAACAGAAAGAAATTGCTCCGACTTGCTTCGAGCAAGAAATGCAGGTTTTAAATCCTGATTTAATATTTTCCGTTTTGAATTAGGACCACTATTTTCCTCAAAATTGTCTGATTGGCAATTTACCGCTAAGGTTGATGAAGGAATTGGTTTTATATATGAATCGCATATTATAGATTTATCGAGAGTTGGTGGTACCAAGGTATTTGCCAAGTTTTTATCAATAGCAACTCGTTTAAACTTAATCTTAAGTTCGTTTTTAGGTTTTTCCGGGGTTTCGGCATAAGTGTTTAATGGATTAGATTCTATTGGGTCGTCCAAAGCATCTAAAACTTTTCTGACAAGTCCAAATATGGATGGTATTTGCCCGGCATACGCTATTAAATCTATTTTAATGAGTTTAACAAACAAAGTAATCAGAGCGCTTTCTTCACTAAAGTAACCCTTTGATTGATACATGCGCAAGAATAATTCATCAACAGGTATGTCCTTATAGTCAGGGTTTTTTGTATGGTAGTTTACTGCAGCTTTAAGTGATTTAGATAATTCTGAGCCGGGGGTGTTGTATAATGCCATGATTTTATCTAGATTGGTTGGAAAATCATGGCTGGGATCTGATTCCAATTCACTGACTAAGTCCTTCCATCGGGTAATTTTAAACGGTATACCCAACTCAAAAGTTTGTTGATTTAAAATCGTAATTTGCTCGGAAATATGTTTATTTGAGTTTTCATTTAGAAAATTATTTTTCTCAAAGTTTGGATATTGGTTTTCTATGGCGCTTAGAAAATAGGGGAGGTTTTTTATAAGGTATTCATCTCCGTCGTTAACAGCCTGTTGTTTGAATGCCTGATCCAGTGTCTCATTGGAGTTGAGACATTTTTTATTGTGCCATTGTAATTGGTCAGCAACCAAACAATTAACGAACTTATGATCGTTGAGCGATTTCTCAAGACTTGCCTGCAGGTAGATATCCTTGCAGCGGTCATTTCCAGTAATACTCAAAAGGAGTAAGACAGTAGTGTTTTTAAGTTCAGACGCAGCTTTTCTAGCCCGATTTTCCTTACATTCAGGGTTGGCTAATAAAGCAGGGCCATCTAAAGTTGCCACTAGTTTTCCATCAACAGGGCCTTTGATTTTGTGTTTAGGCATGAATTTGTATCCTCGTAACATATATAATATAAGGCGTTAATCCAGTATTATACACTTATTTTTTACCTTGTGGGTGTTTTTTTTGCATCAATACCGTTTATTATATAGTATAATGATATATAACCTCAAATAAGTCAGCAGTATTATAAATTTTTTACTAATAATTGGTGAGTTATGGATAAAAAAAGATCACTGGTCACGCTAGACATGCTTATGGAAAAAGATAAAAAAATTTCTGAGCTGTCTGAGTTAATAATTAAGAACACGGAAATGCACCAACATGCTCTGCAAAATACAATAAACTATTATGAAAACATTCTTGCTGTAATGCCTGGTCATGTTTATTGGTTGGATCGAAATAATATCTACTTGGGGTGTAATGATAATCTAGCTAAGCAACTCCAGTTGGCTTCAAGGCATGACATTGTTGGTAAAAATAACCGGCATGTGTTGCGCATAAAAGAACAGGCTGATGTCATAGATAAATTAAACAATGAAATCATGGAATCTGGAATAGTTTATACAGGTATTGAGACAGCAGAGATGGCTGATGGTGAAGGGGTTTATTTTTCTCAAAAAATACCGCTGTATAATGAACAGAATAAAATCATTGGCGTACTGGGTGTATCACTTGACATTACTGAACTGAAAAAAACTGAAATCGCTCTTACGGTGGCAAAGGAGCATGCTGAAGCCGCCAACCGGGCTAAAATAGAATTTATTGCAAACATGAGTCATGATATTCGTACCCCCCTCAGCGGTGTTGTCGGTATGTCTCAATTACTGAAAGATTGCTTGACAAAACCTGACCATAAACAATTTGCACATTGGATAAATCAGAGTGGAGAGCAGTTGCTAAGTTTGCTCAATAGCATTCTTGATGTTGTTTCAGCTGAAAATGTTAGCGAGGCAGATATCAGGGATGAAACATTTGATCTGCGTCAATGCATGGATGATATTGTTCAATTGGAGCGGCCAACAACGTCACTAAAAGGTGTTGAATTAAATGTCAATATTGACTGTTTAGTACCACAATATATAGTCACGGATCGTGCCAAACTTCATCGCATTTTGTTAAATTTGATAGGCAATGCAATAAAATTTACACATGAAGGCTCGATACTGATTGAGGTTAAACCCATAATTAAGGATGGCCTGCAAAGTTACCTGCAGTTTCATGTCATTGATACAGGCATCGGAATTTCGGTAGAACAGCAGGCTAAAGTGTTTGAGCGTTTTTTTCGAGTCAGTTCGTCCTATGATGGTGTTTATTCCGGCTACGGTGTTGGATTACATATTGCACAATCGTATGTAAAATTGTTGGGGGGCGAGCTGAAGTTCAGCAGTCAAATTGGAATTGGCACCACTTTTTATTTTGACATACCGTTCAGTGTGGCAAAGCTCGCACCAATTGAGGTTGAGAACACACGGTTAACATTAGATGCGTTAACCCCTCCAGGACGTTTAAAAAAACATGTAGGTGCATACCATTTGCTGTTGGTTGAAGACAATACTATTGCATTACGTATGGTAGAATTGATAGCGGACCAGGCCGGCTGTCATTATTCGTCTGCGACTAATGGCGAAGCTGCATATGACTTGGTGAAATCCACGGATTTCGACTTGATTATAACAGATATAGGGTTGCCGCTTATTTCTGGTTATGAATTAACACGACGAATTCGTGCCAGAGAAGCGGCATTACATTTACCAGCTATCCCGATTATTGGTTTGACAGCGCATGCACATGCCAAAAACGAATGCATACAATCCGGGATGAATGATGTGTTTTGTAAACCTTTGAATCTCCCCATTCTGGAATCAATTTTATTGCAATATATTGATGAAAAGGTGGATAGTAAACCGAGCATAAAAAGACATGGTTTGCCGGAGCTGGACTCCCAACTGTTCGAGCTGGATCAGTTTCCCGTACTGGATATCAATCACGCGGTTCAGCGCCTCGGTAATAAAACCGTGTTACTCGAGATGCTGTCCCTGATGGCCACGCAAGAGATTCCGCTAGATGAGTCGTGTCTTCATGAGGCCTACGCGGCAGGAGATTGGGATACGATTCAACAATTAGCACACAAAATGAAGGGCGGGGCGGTTTACTGCGGTACATTTAAAATGCAATATGCCTGTCAATATCTCGAGCGATACTGTAAAACGGGAAATACTGCCCTATTGGATCAATTATATCACCAGTTGCTTCGAGTACTGGAAGAGACAAAACAGACTATCGCCAATAATAATTAAAAAAGGCTTGCCAAGTGCCTGTATAGTCCGTATAATTGGCCACAGTTGATGCGGGGTGGAGCAGCCTGGTAGCTCGTCGGGCTCATAACCCGAAGGTCGTAGGTTCAAATCCTGCCCCCGCTACCACTAATATTAAGACCCCATTTTTGGGGTTTTTTATTATCTATTATTTGTAAAATTAAACCTCTGTACATCATAATTCAAAACACGAGAGGTATATGATTCAAACCGACATTGAACAATTGATACAGCCAACTGTTGAAAGCATGGGGTATGACCTCTGGGGCTGTGAATATCTGGCTCAGGGAAAACATTCCTTGCTGCGAATATATATTGATAAAGCTGAAGGTATTAGCGTTGATGATTGTCAACGAGTTAGTCATCAGGTGAGTGCACTATTGGATGTTGATGATCCAATTCCTGGCAATTACAGCCTGGAAGTGTCATCGCCGGGTATTCCGAGGCCATTATTTCGTAGCAGTCAATATCAACACTATGTTGGTTTAGATGTTCAGATTAAGTTATTCAAGCCTGTTTCGGCAAAGCGAAAATTTGTTGGTACTATTGAATCAGCCGATGAGAACACGTTGGTACTTATGATTGATAACAAGCAACAGGATTTTCTTTTTTCTAATATTGTGAAAGCAAATTTGACGGACTAGTGAGGCGAACAATGAGCAAAGAATTGTTATTAGTTGCTGAGGCGTTATCTAACGAGAAAGGCGTGAGCAGAGGTGTTGTTCTGGAAGCTATTCAGTCAGCTCTGGAATCAGCAACACGCAAACTGTCAGGTGCTGAGTTAGGCATTCGAGTTGCACTTGATCCGCGCACGGGCGAATACGAAACGTTTCGTTATTGGGATGTGGTGGCTGATGATGCTGTGGACTTTCCAGACCGTGAATTAACGCTAGTCGAGGCACAGGAACGTGTGCCCGGTATTGAACTGGGTGAGCGAATTGAAGAACCGATGCCATCCATCGAGTTTGGTCGAATAGCAGCGCAAACTGCGCGTCAGGTTATCATTCAAAAAATTCGTGAAGCAGAACGTCAGCTGGTTATTGAACAGTTTAAAAGTCGACTGGGTCAACTGGTTTATGGAACCGTTAAAAAAGTCACGCGCGATAACGTTATTATTGACCTTGGCAGCAAGGCTGAGGCATTTATGCCCCGCATTGAAATGTTACCACAAGAGATGTTCCGACCTAACGATCGTGTTCGTGCGTACCTTTACGACATTGTTGACCAAGCACGTGGCCCTCAGTTGCTCGTGAGTCGTGTTCGGAAAGAAATGTTGATTGAATTATTCCGTATTGAAGTGCCTGAAATTGGTGAAAACATCATTGAAGTCAAGGCGGCGGCCCGTGAGCCAGGAAACCGCTCCAAAATAGCTGTAAAAACTAATGATGGTCGTATTGATCCTGTGGGTGCGTGTGTTGGTATGCGTGGCGCACGTGTACAAGCGGTGTCTAGCGAATTGGGCGGCGAACGGGTTGATATTATTTTGTGGGATGACAATCCCGCGCAACTCGTGATCAATGCGATGGCACCAGCGGATATTTCATCGATTGTTGTTGATGAAGAATCCCACACTATGGACTTGGCTGTACACAAAGATCAGTTGTCACAAGCCATTGGGCGTAACGGTCAGAATGTTCGTCTTGCCAGCCAATTGACTGGCTGGACATTGAATGTCATGACGATGGAAGATTTTGAAGACAAGAGTCAGGAAGAATCGATAAAAATCATCAAACTATTTACAACAGCACTTGAAATTGATGAAGAAATTGCAGTGTTGCTGGTTGCCAACGGATTCTCGTCTCTGGAAGAAATTGCCTATGTACCTATAGATGAATTGCTCGCTATCGAGGATTTTGATGAAGATATTGTTGAGGAATTACGTAATCGCGCCAATGACACGCTATTGACACAGGCGTTGAGCTCCGGCCCGGACTTGGGTGGTGATGTGGCCAGTCTTGCTTCAATGGACGGAATGACTGGTGAGCTGCTTAAACAGTTAGCGGCTATTGGGATCAAAACGATGGATGACTTGGCAGAGCAGTCTGTTGACGAGCTTCTCGACGTAGCGGGAATGACCGAAGAAAAAGCGGCTGCTCTCATCATGAAAGCACGGGAACCTTGGTTCCAGTAGCATACAGCATTGTTTCCAGGTATGTAGAATTAAGAACGGTTCCCTTTGGGACGGTCGAAAGAGGATTAAATTATGGCGGATGTGACGGTTAAACAGTTGGCTCAAGTTGTGGGTATCCCTGTTGAGCGCCTATTGACTCAGTTGCAGGAAGCTGGATTGTCCATTACTGATGAGCAGCAGGTAGTCAAAGAAGAACAAAAGCGTATATTGCTGAACCATTTGAAAAGCACGTCTAATGGAAACGAGGACGTAGCACCTGGCCGGATTACATTACGGCGAAAAAGTGTTTCTCAGGTCACGCTTGGACATGATGTTCATAGTGGTAAAACAGTTAATATTGAAGTGCGAAAAAAACGTATTTACGAAAAACAGAGCGTCGCACCGGTGGTGGAACCTGAAATTGAAATGCAGGAACCAGATATTGACGATACTGTATTGCCCATCACGGTAGTTGATGATGTGGTCGTACCTGATGTGTCAGAACCTGAGTTGCTGATTGAAACAATAGTAACGGATCAGGCGCTGATTATTGAAGACGTTATTATCGAAACAGCTGCTCCAGAACAAATTAAAGAACGGGTCGAAGAAGACAACAAGGCAGCGAGGAAAAAGGTTGTCAATAATGACACAAGTGCTAAGCCTGAATTTAAAAATGCGAAGAAAAAAGGTAAATATCAGCCTCCAAAACGTGCTGAAAATGAAATCGATCTCTCGGCGCATGCGAAGCGTAATAAATTTAAACGCCGTAAAGGTCATGAAAAATCTGAAAAATATCGTGAAGCTGAAGAGTCTTTGACACATGGTTTTGCAATGCCAACTGTCCCCACTGTGCATGAAGTACAGGTCCCTGAGACCATTACGGTAGCAGAGCTGGCCAAACGCATGTCAGTGAAAGCCGCTGCGGTCATTAAAGTTATGATCGGACTTGGAGCTATGGCTACCATAAACCAAGTTATTGATCAGGAAACAGCAATGATTGTTGTTGAAGAAATGGGGCACGTCGCACGTATGTTGAAAGACGATGCGATTGAACACACACTGGATGATGCCTTGACCAAAGGCAGCCTTGATGAACCGCGAGCGCCTGTTGTTACCATCATGGGGCATGTTGATCATGGTAAAACATCACTACTTGACTATATCCGTCGTACTAAAGTTGCTGCCGGAGAAGCGGGTGGAATTACTCAGCATATTGGTGCTTACCATGTAAGCACACCCAAAGGCGACATTACATTCCTTGATACACCAGGACACGCGGCCTTTACCGCCATGCGTGCTCGTGGTGCGCAAGCTACAGATATTGTTATTTTGATTGTTGCAGCCGATGATGGTGTCAAACCACAAACAGTTGAAGCAGTGCAGCATGCGAAGGCTGCAAAAGTGCCCATGATTGTTGCCATTAATAAAATGGATAAACCCGGTGTTGATCCTGAACGGGTGATGAACGAATTATCCGGGTATGACGTTATTCCAGAAGCATGGGGTGGCGATACCATGTTTGTTAATATTTCGGCAAAATCAGGTGAGGGTATTGATAACTTGCTGGATGCTGTTTTGTTACAAGCCGAAGTCTTGGAATTAACTGCGCACACTGATGGTGCAGCCAAAGGGGTGGTCATTGAATCCAGACTGGATAAGGGTCGAGGTCCTGTGGCTACGATTCTGGTTCAACGTGGAACGCTCCGCAAGGGTGATATTCTGCTAGCCGGATTTCAATACGGTCGAGTGCGTGCTCTGGTTAGTGATAGCGGTCAATTAGTTGATAGCGCCGGTCCATCGATGCCTGTTGAAGTGTTGGGATTGTCAGCCATTCCGCATGCGGGTGATGAGGCTATTGTTGTGCCAGATGAGAAAAGAGCGCGCGAAGTCGCATTATTCCGTCAGGGCAAATTCCGAGATGTAAAACTAGCCAGACGGCAGAAAACATCGCTGGAAGGCATTTTTGAAAACATGACTGCCGCTGAAGTCAAGGTCTTGAATATTGTTCTCAAGGCAGATATGCAGGGCTCTGTTGAAGCAATTGCTGATGCGTTGGTTAAATTATCCAATGAAGAAGTTAAAGTAGAAATTATTGCCAGTGGTGTCGGCGGTATTACCGAGTCTGATGTGCATTTGGCTCTGGCATCTAATGGCTTATTAATTGGCTTTAACGTGCGTGCAGACGCAGGTGCTAAACGTCTTGCCGAGCAAGAATCCGTGTCTCTGCATTATTACAGTGTAATTTACGATATTGTCGATCAAGTTAGAGGCGCCCTGACCGGGATGCTTTCTCCACAATTCAAAGAAGAAATTGTCGGCATTGCAGAAGTACGTGATGTATTCCGATCACCTAAAATTGGCGCCATTGCCGGTTGTATGGTGGTTGAGGGAGCCATCAAACGTAATAATCCAATTCGTGTATTGCGTGACAATGTGGTGATTTATGAAGGCACACTGGAATCGTTGCGCCGCTTTAAAGATGACGTGTCAGAAGTGCGTCAAGGTTTTGAGTGCGGGATTGGTGTTAAAAATTACAATGATGTGAAGCCTGGTGATTTGATTGAAGTATTTGAAACCATCGAGATTAAGCGAAATCTATGAGTAACGACTTTAAGCGAACCGACCGCATTGCAGAAATGATGCAACGAAAATTGGCTCAAATCATTCAGCAGGAAGTCAAAGATCCACGACTTCCAGGGTTTATCACGATTTCTGCTGTGACCGTAACTCGTGATTTGGGTCATGCCAAAATCTACTTTACGGCATTGAATGATGAAGCGGGCATGGCAGATGTCATTCTAAATGCTTCTGCCAGCTATTTACGAAGTGCATTGGCCAGAACACTGACTTTACGTACTGTTCCGCAGTTGCATTTCATTCACGACAAATCAATTGAATATGGTCGTCACTTGAGCCGTTTAATTGATGAGGTAAACCCTCCAGAACAAGACGATGAACCAAAAAACGATTGAGAAACAAATTATTGATGGTCTTTTGCTGGTAAATAAACCACGCGATCTGACTTCAAACGCTGTTTTGCAACAGGTTAAACGCCTGTTGCGCGCCAAAAAAGCCGGCCACACGGGTAGTTTGGATCCATTGGCTACCGGTATGTTACCCCTTTGTTTTGGTGAAGCGACCAAATTCAGCCAATATCTTTTAGATGCAGACAAGTGCTATGACGTTACAGGCTTGCTCGGCATTAAAACCAATACTGCCGATGCGATGGGTGAGGTTATTGCCCGCGTTGATGAATTTAATATCTCAGACGCGGAACTGCAAACGGTATTATCCGAATTTTCCGGCTCTCTAAAACAAATTCCTTCCATGTTTTCAGCATTGAAACATCGCGGGAAGCCATTGTATAAATTTGCGCGCGAAGGCATTGAGATTGAGCGCAAAGCCCGCGACATTACTATCCATCAGTTGCAATTAAACGCCTTTAACGGGCGTGAGTTTAAATTGACTGTGACCTGTAGTAAGGGAACATACATTCGTAATCTGGTTGAAGACATTGGCGAACGGTTGGGTGTTGGCGCACATGTTACACAATTGCATCGCGCCTATACGGCGGGTTTGGCAGGGGAGCAGATGTATGGTCTGGATGAATTGGCAGACAAATCACCCGAATCATTAATGCAATGTTTGTTGCCGGTGGAGCGTGCGGTTGATTATTTACCCACTCTTGTCCTTGCTGATGATGCTGTACATGCCTTGAAACAGGGAAGGATCATCAATATGCCAGACGCAATGAATTTAACCGGTTGTGTACGATTGTATGATAATGGCACACAATTTATTGGTTTGGGAGAATGGGATTCAGGTATGTTGAAACCCAAGCGTCTGCTGACTACGGGAATGTAGGGTGGGCACGTCGCTCCCGCTCCTTTGCCCACCCTACTCAAAACTGTTGCAAGATAGAGTTCGAAGGGAAAGACTCGAAAAGTTGTTGTTGGCCTGAGCCGTCGTGATGATGCCATCCAGTATACGCCCTGCATGCAGCGCGGGTTTTTCTGTCTGTACACCTATGGAGCGTGCCCCCCGATTAGCAAGATCCAGCTTCTGCTGATGTTGTTCTACCAATCTATTATATTTTGTAAGTAACGCTTCATTCTGTAGAAGGCTTGCCTTCAAATCTTTTTCCAAGCTGAGAAGGTTAGTAAGTCCCTTAAATAAATCGGAGTTCCCTTCTCGGGCCTCGTTAATAAGACGGCCAAGGCTTTCGCTAAATGCCATATTTGACTCCTGATTTTTGGAGGAGCACGATGCAATCGATTTCACCATGCATTCAAGTATTTCATTGTGTTTTCTGAATGCATCGACCTCGATTTTGAGGTTGGACACCTCACTCTCGAAGTCGCTTGTTGTTTTTTCAATCAGGCCGTTTAATCCACCAACCGAATTGTTTAATAGCTCAACCTGTGTTGCTAATTTGAAGCTGGTGATATTTAATTTATCAATAATCAAGCTCAGAAAACTGCCGAGGCTTACGATTTTAGACTTTAATTTATCGTGTTCGTCTCGGTTTGTCGCGTGATGATTATCTAGGCCTAGGCTGACTAAGGTATACAATAGTGAACAGATACAGGTTGAGACAATTAAAACAGTGCTTAACGCAAAAATTCCAATTAGCAGTAAAGAGCCAAATACAACTAATCCGCCACCGATTTTGATCCAGATGGATAATTCTCCCCAGCCATCTGCCATCTTCGAGATAACACTTTTATTTTTTTTCATGCTATCTAGTAACGCGCTAAGAGATTTTATAATTTCATTGGTTTTATCTTGCTGAGCTGGAGGGTTTTCAAGATCATATGGGGTGAAAAGTGTCATGGATGTTTCCTTGAGGTCGTGATGGATATGTTTCCTGTTTCCTGTTTGCTGCAGATTTTATGTTAGTCTATTAAAATTGGTCAGCGTGAGAATAATATATGCTTGTAGTGAATAATTCAATAGGGAGTATTACATGTAGCTATAATTTAAAGTCATACTTTATATTTTATGCTATAATCTAAAGTATGACTTTAAATTATAGGAAAATTAATGTTCATTAATAGAATTCTTAATTTAAAACACCTGATGGATAAAAAGTCCCACTTTTTATTTGGGCCTCGAGCCACTGGGAAATCCTCGTTGATTAAGCATGACTTGGGAGACCACGCTTTGATAATTGACCTGCTACATTCAGAGACATACATGAGACTGATGGGTAATCCAAGTCAACTTGAGTCCATGATTGCACTTAACGAAAGACCATTTGTGGTTATTGATGAAATACAACGTGTCCCTGAACTATTAAACGAAGTGCATCGATTGATTGAAAATGAACAAACACGATTTTTATTAACAGGTAGCAGCGCCCGTAAATTAAAACGTCAAGGGGTGAATTTATTGGCAGGGCGTGCGCGTCAGGCAGAGTTATTGCCATTATCCTACCATGAATTTACAGACTTTAATTTGCCCCACTACTTGCAATATGGCGGTCTACCCATGGTGGTATTAAGTGATGAGCCGGAAGAAGATTTGGATGCTTATGTACATACTTATTTAGAAGAAGAAATTAAAGCAGAAGCATTGGTGAAAAATTTACCCGCATTCAGTCGCTTTTTACAATTATCCGCATTAACCAGCGGCACTACATTGAATTTCACATCCACTGCAAGTGATGCGGGTGTAAGCAGCATGACCTTGCGAGAATACTATCAAATTTTAGAAGATAGCTTTTTAGGGTTTTCTGTTCTGCCATGGCGATACTCCATTAAGCGCAAGGCCATAGCAACCGCGCGTTTTTATTACTTTGATACCGGAGTAAAAAACAGGCTTGCTGGCATACATGCGATTCCCGATCAAACGGATTTATTTGGCCAAGCATTTGAACACTTTATTGCTATGGAACTTCGAGCTTATATCAGTTATTTTAGAAAAAAACTGCCTCTCTGTTTTTGGCGAACATCCGATGGTCATGAGGTTGATTTTATTATTGGTGATCGGGTGGCAATTGAGGTAAAAGCTGCAAAAAAAATCTCTTCCAAACATTTAAAAGGTTTGCGTTATTTAATGGAGGAAAACAAAATAGACAATTATTATATGGTCAGTCAGGATCCAATAGCGCTCAAGGATGATGGTATTTACATTCTACCCTGGGAGTCCTTCCTCAAGCGGC
>JABDAB010000005.1 GCA_013289415.1 Gammaproteobacteria bacterium | reverse complement strand
GTTCATGTGAAAATTGAATTAATATTTTCTTAAGAACAGGGTCGGGAATACTGTTCTTTAAGCATTCAACTGAATCCAGACACAATCCATTTGCATTACTTTTCCAAACATAAGACTGCCCGATGATTTGAAAATTGTTATAATCGATCTTGCCCTCACTGACTGGAGAATCAACACTCGATTTCTTCCGTTTCAACAAGACATACAAACCATTGTTGCTCAAACTTACAGCCTCTTTTACGCATCGATCTGCAGGCCCCCCGATGGATTGGCAACAATCCGTGATTTTACCTAAAATTAACGCCCGTTTATCAGCAACAGGAAGTTTAACCCAGCAATAATCAGCTGCATCGCCTTCGCCGGTTATGATCACGTCCGGGATAGAATCCGTGGTTTTTTTAGGCCACACTGGCGGTTTGCCAATATAATCAAGACAAGCATCGTATACTGTTTCCGGTGCGTTATATTGTTGGCACAACTCAGCAAGCTCCATATCCTCATGTGCACGGGAAAAAGTACATAATAAGTCCATTTTTTTAGCTTCTGCGAGCGTTGCAGGAGCACGAAGCTGCCTATCTGTCGTAGTAGCCTTAATTTTTTGTTCGATTTTGTTCACCTTGGAAAGATACGGAAGTGCCTCAATACCTCCTGTTTTTACAAATTTCACCCACCCTGATCGATCGGGTATTTCATGTCCATTTGGAAGACTTAGAGGTTGTAACACATCATGAAAAGGCTTCGGGAAAACTTTATCTTTGGGTTCCAATAGCTTTTCCGTATGCATTGCAATATCCTGGAATAGTATAGCGCGCTCTTGAGGAGTGGTTAGATTGGTTAATTTAGATGGCTCGATGAGTAGCGTCATCAATTTATAGGCGTTTTGATAGGCCATATCATCAGGGGAATTATTTTTCTCGATAAATGCATCTATTTTTCGACAAGACATGGCTATCTGAGCAAAAAGAATCCGCGCACCCTCTAGCTGAAGATCAGAAAAATACTGGTATTGAGCATTCAACGCGTCAAATTTAACATGGGTCTCATCTTTATTTAGATCATCATTTGCTATCGGTCTTAATGCCTCAACTAGTGCGGTGTGTTGCTTCGTCGACTCATAAATTGGATTGAACAGAGTTTTGAATACCTTGTTTAAATGAGGATATAACTTAAAACGAGGATCCGTATCGAGGAGCGACGGAGTGATCTGCTTTTCATTGATAAGCTCTGGAAAATAGATGTCCTTTAATTTTTTTCGACAAGCTTGCAGACGATTGCTCATCGGGATTTTATCATTATCCAGTAATTTGATCAGCTCTTGTGAGGCATCAAGCAAATAGTCATTGTTTAATTTCATCTTAAGAAACCATTGCGAGTTTATAGTTATACTATAGCTCGATGTGGCTGATTTTGCCACACAGTGCATTAAGGCACACTGCATCAAAAACATCAAAGCACTTGAAGTGACTCAATTAACACGCTAACCTTGTGGTCTGTTTGGCATAGAAAAAAGAATACCTCACATATTTATCCACAGGCCGAACAAAATTCAGCGTAAAAATTAATTTAATTAATTAATTTAAATCAATAGGTTAATCATTAATTTCAAATATAATAAAAAAAGTCAATAAAGTTATTCACAATCGACAATAATTAACACGTCACAATTATTATCTGTTAAAATGATTTGTGTCTAACTCAACTGACGAACATACCTATCATGAATGATGCAACAGAACGCAAACCGCTGACCGAGTTTACCGAGAAAGCCTATCTCGATTACTCCATGTATGTCATTTTAGACCGCGCTCTTCCAAACGTTGCAGACGGCCTCAAGCCCGTCCAGCGGCGGATTATCTATGCAATGTCAGAACTGGGTCTGAAGGCCACGTCCAAACACAAAAAATCGGCGCGTACAGTCGGTGACGTGTTGGGTAAGTTTCATCCGCACGGTGATAGTGCATGTTATGAAGCGATGGTGCTGATGGCACAACCCTTTTCATACCGCTATCCATTTGTGGATGGTCAGGGAAACTGGGGATCTCCAGATGATCCCAAATCCTTTGCTGCCATGCGTTATACGGAAGCACGCCTGTCGCCTTATGCTGAGCTTTTATTATCAGAATTACAGCAGGGTACGGTTGATTGGGTAGACAATTTCGATGCTACCTTGCAGGAACCTTCCTTGCTGCCAGCAAGGTTACCGAATGTATTATTAAATGGTGCAACAGGCATTGCAGTGGGTATGTCATCGGATATTCTGCCGCATAATTTGACCGAAGTGGCCGATGCCTGCGTGCATTTGCTTGATCATCCGGCAGCTACGCTGGATGATATAACCGCCTTTGTAAAAGCGCCTGATTTTCCGACTCAAGCTGAAATTATTACGCCGCTCGAAGCTATTCGAGCCATGTACGCGACCGGCAATGGCTCGATTAAAATGCGGGCTGTGTATAAAATCGAAAAACATAATATTGTGATTATTGCATTACCCTACCAAGTATCTGGTGCCAAAGTAGTGGAACAAATTGCAGCACAAATGCAGCAAAAGAAATTGCCCATGCTTGAGGATTTGCGCGATGAGTCTGATCACGAGCATCCGACGCGCCTGGTTATTATTCCACGCTCAAACCGTGTCGATGTTGAGGGCTTGATGTCGCACTTGTTTGCCACGACTGATCTGGAACGCAGCTATCGCGTTAATTTTAATATGATTGGCCTCGATGGCAAACCACGGGTTAAAAATCTGCTGGTTATCTTGCAAGAATGGCTGGTTTTCCGATTAAGCACCGTCAAAAAACGTCTGCAGTATCGTCTTGATAAAGTATTGGATCGTTTGCATGTCCTGGAGGGTTTGCTGGTTGCCTATCTGAATCTGGACGAAGTCATTGCCATTATTCGTGAAGAAGATAATCCAAAACAGGCCCTGATGGCCCGTTTTATGCTCAGTGAACGTCAAGCAGATGCGATTCTTGACCTTAAATTACGTCATTTGGCAAAACTTGAAGAATTTAACTTACGTAGCGAGCTGGATGAGTTAAGCGCTGAGCGTGACCATTTACAGCAAATTTTAGCTAGTGAACGTCGCTTGCGTACTCTAGTGAAAAACGAAATCATTGCCGATCGAGATATGTATGGTGATGTCCGACGCTCGCCGCTGATTGAGCGTGAAGGCTCATCGGCGCTAAAAGAAGAAGACATTTTACCCAATGAACCCATTACCGTGGTGCTGTCGAAGAAAGGCTGGGTACGGGCTGCAAAGGGCTTTGATATTGATGGCAGTGCATTAAGTTATAAATCCAGTGATGAATTCAAGGCACAAACCAACGCGCGCAGTAATCAGCAGGTCGTGTTTTTTGATAGTGAAGGCAAGGTTTACAACGTGCCCGGACACGTGTTGCCGTCTGCACGCGGTCAAGGTGAACCGTTGACTGGCAAGTTAAATCCGGCAGATGGCATGTCATTTGTTGCTTTAATCAGCGGTGAACCCGATGACTGGGTGTTCCTGGCCACGGATGCAGGGTATGGTTTTATGACACAGTTAAAAGACTTATACGTTAAAAACCGTAATGGAAAAGCCTGTCTTAAATTGCCAATGAACAGCCAAGTCCTGCCGCCTCGTATTCTTGCCTCCAAAGAGACCCAGCAAGTGGTTTGTATCACCAACACAGGTCGGCTACTGATTTTTTCAGCACTGGAATTACCTCAATTGACACGAGGTAAAGGAAATAAATTTATTAACATCCCTTCAGCTAAAGCCTCATTACGCGAAGAGCTGGTCATTGATGTGCAATTGATAGCACCGGGTGATGAATTGACGGTACACGCAGGCAAACGTCACTTTACCCTGAAAGCCGCTGATCTTCAGCATTATCAGGGAGAGCGTGGACGCCGTGGTAATCGTTTACCCAGAGGCTTGCAAAATGTGACCGCATTGCAGGTGTCGACGAAGGGCGCGTAGGGTGGGCCATTCGGCTAAAAAATATTGACTAGGGGCTGTTGACATTTGCCCTGACGTGACAAGTCCGCTCATTGCAAAAGACAAATAAGTATCATATAATTTCATTTGAAAGGAGATTGTATGAAAACTTCTGAAAACAAGCAAAACCCAAAAGAAACTGTTTTGACCAAAGCCATTTGTAATGTAGCTAAATTTTATTCTTTCACTGGAAAAGATCTTAGCGATATTATTGGTATAAGCGAAGCGGGGGCGTCTCGTATTAACCAAGGGAAAAAACTGATTTATCCAGATACGAAAGAAGGGGAGATGGCTCTATTGCTTGTAAGAATATATCGAAGCTTAAACGCCATGGTTGGAAATAATCACGACAAAGCCAAAGCATGGCTCAATAGCAAAAATAAGTATTTTCAAAACAAACCTCTTGAAGAAATGAAAACTATTTCCGGATTAATTTCTGTACTTAATTACTTAGACGCGATGCGTGGCAAACTATGAGACTTTGGAATACCTGTGCCGGTGAAAAACACCGTACTCATATTGAAACTGAGGCATGGCGAGTAGTTGAAGCGCAACATGTTTCCAGTTCAAGAGACTTGGTGGATAGTATAGAGGAACATGATCTTTTGGAAGAGTTATTAGAAGAATCTAAACCAAAGATTGCAAAGATTGCAACGAATAAGCACTACTTAATATTCACTCCTTTTAGATACCCCCCTCTCAAATATGGTTCTCGCTTTGGTAGACAATATGAGCCGTCACTTTGGTATGGTTCAATGGATCTCCAAACAGTGTTCTCTGAAGTAGCTTATTATAGGCTAAAATTTTTTGATGATACGACAGCAAATCTTGGATTCAGTGAAATTCCAATAACGGTTTTTAGCGCTTATTTGAAATCGAGCCATGGAATAGATCTCACAGATCATCCATTTACAGATCATCAAGATAAAATTTCTAGCCGGCAGAGCTACGAATATAGCCAAGCATTGGGAACAGATATGAGGCAATCTGGTATTGAAGCATTTATATTCGCATCAGCAAGAGCATCCAAGACAGTAAAATCTATGGGAAAAAATATTGCTGCGTTCACTCCAGAAGTATTTATAAAGAAAGATAACCAATATGTATCGAATATGACAAATTGGCAGTGCCTGGCAAACAAGAATAATATTGAATTTACTCGGCTAGACATTTTATCAAGAGAGAGGCATTCATTCTCCTCTGTCGAATTTACAATATAATAGACTGTAACAAAATCACAGTTTACGATACAATTAATTATATCAAATAATTTTACGGCTGACTGATATGAACGCTGATATTTTTCAAGCTTTACTGGATTGGAATCCATGGATCCGTGGGGAATTTCCAGATGAATTAATGGGCTTTCAACGCGACTATCACTTGCTGGATTATCTTAAAGTTCCTGAAATCAAGATCATTGAAGGCGCTAGGCGTGTGGGAAAAAGCACCTTGCTCTATCAAGTCATACATCATGTATTAAAAACAAACAAACATGTTCTTTATATTAATTTTGAGGATGAGATCCTGAAGCAATACTCGCTTGCTGAAGTCGTCTACGCATACCTGGAATATGGAAAAATTGACTTCCTGTTTGTTGATGAAATACAAAACTGTAAGGATTGGGTTTCATTTATCCGAAAGATATATGATCGCCGTGAAATCAGTCAGCTCTGGGTCAGTGGCTCCAATTCATCGTTAATTAAACAGGAATACGCCACGTTATTAACCGGAAGAAATTTACCGATTCATATTTACCCATTATCATTTCACGAGTTTTTATCATTCAAATCAAATCCTTGTCAATCACTTCCTGTATCAAAAAAACAGGCCACCGAATTACGTAAATTATTTGTTGAATACATGAATTATGGTGCCTTTCCTGCCGTAGTAAATAGGAACGTGTTAAAAAAAGAATTATTATTAGCCTATTTTGATGATTTTATTTATAAAGATATTGCAGCTCGTTACAACGTCAATGCAGTTAAAGTGAAGGAATTAGCCATCTACTTAGCGACCAACTCCAGCAAGCAGTTTAGTTACCGCAATATTGCAACCCTGTTAAATTGCCATGTAAATACTATTTCTGATTATTTCAGTTATATAAAACAAGCCTTCCTGTTTGAAGAGCTTTATAAATTTGATTACTCACTACAAAAACAATTTGTAACGGATAAAAAAATCTATTGTTTAGATACAGGCTTGGCTGCCGCGGTTTCATTCCGATTCTCGGAGGATAAAGGTCGTATTCTCGAAAATATCGTTTACTGTGAACTACGTCGACAAAGACAGGACATTTATTTTCATAAAAATATCACAGAATGTGATTTTATCATTAAAAAAGAACTGAAGATTATTAACGCTATTCAGGTGTGTATCAGTCTTGATGAACACAGCACCAAACAGCGTGAAATAAATGGCTTGATTGGCGCTCTACAAACATATGGACTTAAGTTTGGTTTGATATTGACGCAGGATGAAGAAGGTGAAGAACAGATTACCGTGAATGATGTGACCTATACGATTCACATCAAACCGGTTTGGGCGTGGCTACTTGAGAAATGAGTGCCATGCATGTAGACATCACTGAATCATCCAGAATAAGGGCGAGGGCCGCTCGCCCCTACAAGCCCCTACAGTTTTTATTCAACCCCAACCGCGTTTTCCAACGTATTAATAAATTGCGCTAATTGTTCTCGCTGCTGGGCTTGCTGATTTTCACACAGAATCAATTCATGGCTGACATGCAATGCCGCCATCAGCAGGTCTTGATAATCATCCATTTTTTTGGATAGATTCTTTGTCTTGAGCAGTTGACAGGTTAATTTTTCCGCCGCAAGCTGTAGATTTTCCATTTCCGCTTCAGGGCATTTTATTTTATAAGATTTGTTCTGTATTCGAATGGTACAAAATTGAGTTGTCGTCATGGTTTTCTCTAAAATATTGTAGCGTTGCCTAGATATCGTCGGCTTGTTTGAGCAAAGCAGCTATTATATACTGAGTCCGCTCATAATTTGATATTTTTTTAAAAAAAGAGTTTATTATGCCCAATATCGACGACTCACTACACCTTCCAGATTATCAAATATTTATTGATTCAATAGCCATTCTTGCTTTGCCCTTTTCAGGTAGTGAGCTGCACGGAATCATGTGTGGTTATTTAGCCAGCGGAGCCGCTCGAGAAGGCATCGCGTATTTACGCACATTAATACCCAACTTGAATGATGCATCTACACGCCCTGCAACTCTCGCAATCTTTGAAGTGTATACAGTCTCTCAGCAGCAGATTGAAGGTCTTGGATTTGAATTTCAACTCCTATTGGTTGATGAGCAGGAGTCCATGGAGCGTCGAGCGCAGTCATTCAGTGACTGGTGCGAAGGTTTTACGCAAGGGATTCGAATGGCAGGCGTTGACTATAACGAGCTGGAAGACGATGATACACAAGATGCCCTGCTGCATATCACCGAATTTTCAAACATGGATTATCAAGCGTTACAGATTGAAGAAGAGGACGAGCGTGCACTGACAGAAATTACTGAATACACACGAATGGCTGTGCTGCACATTCACAGTGATTTGCAGACCAATCGCCCCAATCAGGATGATGGTGAAACCGCGCATTAATTCTTGGGGAATAATAAGGACACCTTAATGGTTACACATGACTATCAAACCCGACGCCGTGCTTTGGCCATGCGATTACCGTCAGGCTGTATTGCTGTGATTCCAGCGGCCAGCGAGGTTCTGCGCAATGGCGATGCACATTATCGTTTTCGACAGGACAGCGATTTTTATTATTTGACGGGTTTTAATGAGCCAGATGCTTTGTTACTGATTACTTCAGGCGCTGAATCCACCAGTTTATTATTTAATCGCCCGAATAATCCAGCCGAAGAACAGTGGACTGGCAAGCGACTGGGACAGACGGACGCGTGTAGCATACTGGGTGTTGACGCCGCATATCCGGTGACTAGTCTGGATACTCGTTTACCTGAATTACTGGCAGACAAACAAGCGATTTATTATTCGATGGGTCGACATCCCGCATGGGAGTCGAGTATCCAACAGGCATGGAAAATAGTACAAGGGCAAGCGCGCCGCGGCGTGAAAGCACCTGAAGCCTTTTGTGATCTTGCGCCACTCTTGGGTGAAATGCGGTTATTTAAAAGTGAGGCAGAAATTGCATTGATGCAACAGGCCGGGCACATCACCGTTACGGCTCACCAGCGCGCCATGCAAACATGCCTGCGAGCAACCTATGAATATCAACTGGAAGCGGAAATAATACATGAATTCACCCGTCAGGGCTGTCGCAGTGTTGCATATGATTCAATCGTTGCAGGAGGAGCCAACGCCTGCATTTTACATTACACAGACAATAACCAACCGCTACGTCCAGGTGATTTGGTTTTGATTGATGCCGGTGCTGAGTTTGAAAATTATGCTGCAGATGTCACTCGCACATTTCCAGTTAATGGGCGCTTCAGCGCAGAACAGCGCGCGATTTATGAACTCGTATTGCGGGCGCAGCAAGCTGGAATCGCCTGTGTGCGACCAGGTTGTCCTTGGGACGACGTTCAACGCACGATAGTGCGTATTTTGACGGATGGATTGGTTGAGCTGGGGTTGCTGCATGGCCATGTCGATGAATTAATCGCCGGCGATGCCTATAAACCCTTTTATATGCACAATTCGGGTCACTGGTTGGGCCTTGATGTCCATGACTGCGGTCGTTATAAAACCGATGGAAAATGGCGCGATCTAGAGCCTGGGATGGTGTTAACCGTTGAACCTGGATTGTATATCAGCCCAGGATCGAATGTGGATGAACGCTGGTGGAATATCGGAGTGCGGATTGAAGACGATATTCATGTCACGCACGATGGCCATGAGAATTTAACGGCCGCCCTTGCAGTAACTGTTGATGATTTAGAGGCCTTGGTGCGTGGTTGATCGTGAAATTGATATTCTCATTGTCGGGGGTGGCTTAACGGGAGCCGCCTTGATGCTAGCACTTGCTGATGCAGGCTTTAGCACCTTGCTAGTCGAAACAAAACCCCATTCAGATCATGCGAATGCCCATTTTGATATGCGCAGCCTAGCCATATCACCCGCGAGCATGTCCATCTTGCAGATGCTTAATGTCTGGCCATTATTGCGGGAATCGGCTGCGGCAATTGATACCATCCACGTATCTGAACAGCACCACTTCGGCAGTGCACGTTTGTTTGGTGATGTGCAGAATCCACTCGGCTATGTTGTAGAAATGCATCATATTGACCGTGCTTTATATCAATTACTGGATCAAAAACACATCATGGCACCCGCCTGGCTGACCGCGGTTAATGCAACCACCGGTACCGCAACAATCACCAGTCCAACCGGCAATACAACCGTGCAGGCGCGTTTGATAGTCGCAGCCGATGGCACTAATTCTTCCGTGCGCACACTGTGTGGTCTCAAAACTCAAATTAAGGATTACGCCCAGCACGCCATCGTTGCGAATATTGGCTTGGCACGTGCGCATCAACAATGTGCCTACGAACGTTTCACGTCAACAGGTCCTCTGGCTCTGTTACCTCTGACAGGTCTGCGTTCATCGCTAGTGTGGGCCATGCCACCAAAGGACGCCGAACGTGTCATGGCCATGCCCGACAGTGGGTTTTTAAATCATTTACAACACGCATTTGGTTACCGGCTGGGACGTTTCACCCGCGCAGGCCAACGCGTGATTTACCCGCTACAGCAAGTGTTGATGCCAGAGCAGGTATCAGGAAAAGTTGTTTTTGTTGGCAATGCCGCCCATACCCTGCATCCGGTAGCTGGACAGGGATTTAATCTTGGCCTGCGCGACGTTGCAATGCTGGCCCAGTGCCTTGTTCGTGAGGGATTAGGGCCCGAAATGCTGCAAACTTATCAGCAATCACGCCGTCATGATCAAACAGCAATCACCCGGTTCACCAATGGTTTGGTTGACCTGTTCACCAGTCATCTGCCCGGCATGGCACTAGTACGATCTGCTGGCATGATTGCGGTGGATAATATCCCCATGTTAAAAAATTTACTGGCAAGATATGCTCGGGGTTATGCAGGGATTACACCCGATTTGGTGTGTGGAATCGCATTACAATCACATCACCAGGAATTTTGAATGAACCCACAATTCGACATCATTGTAGCCGGCGGCGGAATCATCGGCCTAAGTGCTGCCATTGCCATGCGCCAACGAGGATTTTCCGTGGCAATCGTGGATGCAGGTTCACTAACGGTAGACACCAGTGCTGCTGATCCGCGTGTCTATGCACTCAATCAGGCCTCTCAACGCCTGTTAAATGATCTTGATATATGGCAGAAGGTGGATAAATCTCGCATATCACCTTATTCTCATATGCACGTCTGGGATGCTGCAAACGGTGCGTACATCGATTTTGACGCGCGAATGATTGGCACGAATAAACTAGGCGTAATAGTCGAAGAATCCATCATCAAACAGGCAGCATTGCAACATGCAACACAACTCGGTATTGAATTTTTCCCTCACAGCCGAATTAGCGCGGTGCATTCAAACGACAGCGGTATCAATCTGCAAGCCGAGTCACAAACGTGGCTTGCCAGATTATTGATTGTAGCCGATGGCGCCGCATCGACAACCCGCCGATTATTAGGTGTATCAATCACCAGTTGGCCCTATCATCAAAATGCAATTGTCGCGACTGTAAGCACCGAAAAACCACATGAAAGCACAGCTTGGCAAGTATTTAATCCAAACGGCCCTCTGGCCTTTTTGCCTCTAATTAATCCGCACCAATGCTCCATAGTCTGGTCCACCTCAACGACGCACGCTCAACACTTAATGAGCCTGTCTGATGCTGAGTTCTCACATCAGCTAACCAGCGCGTTTACAACCAGATTGGGCCCGTGCGAAGTACTTGGAATACGTCACCAGTTCCCTCTAACCATGCGCCATGCAAAACAATACAGCGGCTCAAACTGGCTACTCATGGGCGATGCTGCTCACACCATCCATCCTCTGGCAGGACTGGGCCTGAATGTCGGCCTCGCTGATCTCACCTGTTGGTTAACCCATCTGGACGCCCAGAAAAAACACGCGTGGTCTAATAAAATACTCGGCGCATATCAGCGCGAACGCAAATATGCAGTATGGCAAACCATCGCGCTAATGGGTGGTTTAAAAACAATTTTTGCCAATCCACTACTCCCCGTCACTTTTTTGCGAGGACTGGGGCTTAGTGCATGCAATAACTTATCGCCACTAAAACGATTATTTATCGAGCACTCTTCGGGCTAATGGTAACCTCATCTTCATTTAAGCGTGTAACCCAAGGTTTAAGAAGACCGAGTATGGCAAGTACTGAGATACCCAAAGTAAGTTCTTTTGGCAATGTTAATGGAGTACCTGGACTCCGATTTTTTGCGCCAATAAGCAGAGACAATAACGCACTCCAAAGATAAGGATTTTCGCCTAAAGCCCCATACGTAAGGGTGAGCGTAGTTAATGCATGTGATATTTCCAAAAAACCAGCCTTAGGATCTATCAGCGCCTGGGACGCCGCAATAAACATCCCAAAGAAAACGCCCCCTTGCAAGACTGCACAGGGCGTATTTTTGCGGTTAAATAAAGAAAGCCTCCAATCAACAAATGACGGCATATTCAGGCACTCCATGTGATTAAAACCAATGTTTTTAGGTAACTACTCGCTCCGTAGCAAGGAACGGCCATATTTGGCGCATCTTGAACGAAAACGATTTCGAAAAATGCTCACATACCTATGTATGCTGCGCTTTTTCGAAACCGTTTTCGTTCAACCTGCACTCAAATCTGACCGTTCTCCGAGCGTCAATATCACCCTACGAGCAGTTACGTTTTTAGGTAACTATTATCAGGCTCGATCCAGTTGTCCTTGTAGTTCCAGCACCTCATCACGAACCAGTGCCGCCTGCTCAAACTCCATGTTTTTTGCATGTGCATACATTTGTTTTTCCAGCATACTAATTCGTTTAACCAATTCATCTGTAGACAAAATAACATAGGCCGCTTTTTTCTCGGCAACCTTGCTTTTTCGAGTGCCAAAATGTGCGCCTTCCATAATATCTTCGACCGACTTGATAATGCCTTCTGGTGTAATCCCGTGTTTTAAATTAAATGCTGTTTGTAGATCGCGTCGACGTTGCGTTTCATCCAGCGCGCGTTGCATGGAACCGGTGATTTTGTCGGCATAAAAAATGGCACGTCCATTAATATGACGCGCAGCTCGACCAATAGTTTGAATCAATGAACGTTCAGAACGTAAAAACCCTTCCTTATCGGCATCGAGAATGGCCACTAAAGACACTTCCGGCATATCCAGCCCTTCACGCAACAGGTTAATGCCCACCAACACATCAAATTCGCCCAAGCGTAAGTCACGAATGATTTCCACCCGCTCTACTGTATCGATATCAGCATGCAAATAACGTACCTTGATCCCTTGCTCACGTAAATAGTCGGTTAAATCTTCCGCCATGCGTTTGGTCAGGGTGGTCACCAAAATTCGTTCCCCCTTGGCTGAAACCAGACGAATCTCAGATAGCAAATCATCGACTTGATTGGTTACAGGACGAATGATTACCGGCGGATCAATCAAGCCCGTAGGACGCACCACCTGTTCGGCAGTATTATCTGCATGTTCCTGCTCATAAGCACCCGGAGTCGCTGATACATAAATAGTTTGCGGTGAACGTTCGGTAAATTCTTCAAAGCGCATGGGGCGATTATCCAGCGCTGAGGGCAGCCTGAAACCATAATTGACTAGCGTTTCCTTGCGCGACCGATCACCACGATACATCCCACCGATTTGCGGCACTGTCACATGGGATTCATCAATAATTAACAAGGCATCTGATGGTAGATAATCAAACAAAGTCGGTGGTGCATCACCGGCATTACGTCCAGACAAATAACGAGAATAATTTTCAATTCCAGAGCAAAATCCCAGCTCCAGCATCATTTCAATATCAAAACAGGTGCGTTGATACAAACGTTGCGCCTCCACCAGTTTATTTTGCGACTCAAACTCAGCCACCCGTTCCTTTAATTCTTCTTTAACCCAGTCAATGGTTTGTAAAATGCGCTCGCGGGGTGTTACATAATGCGTTTTCGGAAAAATCGTCACCCGAGGAAGACGTTGTAACACCTCACCCGTTAACGGATCGAAACAGGCAATATTGACCACTTCATCATCAAATAATTCAATGCGAGTAGCATTTTTTTCTTCATCGGCAGGAAAAATATCGATGATGTCACCATTGACACGAAACTGACCACGCGCCAAACCCTGCGTGCTGCGCGCATACTGCATTTCCGCCAGACGCTGTAAAATTTTACGCTGATCACACCGTTCACCACGAGACACGTGCAATACCATCCGCAAATAAGAATCCGGATCACCCAAGCCATAAATTGCCGACACCGTTGCAACAATAATCGCATCCTTGCGCTCAATTAACGCCTTGGTAGCTGACAATCGCATTTGCTCGATATGTTCATTAATGGAGGAATCTTTTTCAATAAACGTGTCAGAAGCCGGAACATAAGCCTCAGGCTGGTAATAATCATAATAAGAAACAAAATACTCAACGGCATTATCCGGAAAAAACGTCTTGAACTCACCATACAACTGCGCCGCCAGAGTTTTATTAGGAGCCATAATCAAAGTAGGCTTTTTCACTGCCTGAATAACCTGCGCGATGGTATACGTTTTACCCGATCCAGTCACGCCCAACAAAACCTGACGAGCCAAGCCAGCCTCTACACCATGAATTAACGAAGCAATGGCCCCAGGCTGATCACCAGCCGGTTTAAAATCTGATTTAATTTTGAATATATTCTTCATAATATATACTATACCATATCTGACATGGAGCTGACGCAGAAAAATATAAATTTTATCCATTATGCACTTGACCAACAAGCAGAATCCATTTAACATTCCGGCCTATTCCCCGGTAGCTCAGTCGGTAGAGCGGATGACTGTTAATCATTAGGTCGGCGGTTCGAGCCCGTCCCGGGGAGCCATATTCAGTATGGCTTCTAGTTAAAACCTCACTCATCACTAAGCTCTCATGGGGCACTGGTGGGGCAATTAGAAATAACAAGTAACAACAATATTGAATATCCCCGCTATTCGCTAAATGGACATTTAAAATGTCATCCAAATACACTTTCCCCCAAGATTTAGAAAAATTTAAGGCATATATCTACAAAGCCATTAGTCCAATTCTTCCCGCTAATGATGATTCACCTGCCCCAAAAGATTTTTTCTCTAAAATTAAACGGACAGATGCTGGGAGAAATCTGCCTGAGCATTATTTGGTTTATTTTTTACTTGTAGATTTACTTGGTTTTGACGATTACGGTAGAAGCGAGAAAGTTGCTTGGTCTATACCAATAGCCTTTAATAATAAGGTATTTTTGATCGAATATAGAAAAATGGGATTAGGATTATTCGCTTACGACGCACAAAACGAAGAGATCGAAGCAAAAAAAATAGTGGCCTTAATTAATAAAGCAGCCAAAAAAATAAAACCATATTTTACATGGCAGGCGGGCGTTGCTATGGATAGCTCAGATTTAAATGTTGAAAATCATAGTGCGGTTTTATTTGAGCGATATAACTTTTTTTTAAATCAGTACAAATCTATTATCAAAGAAATAGCTCAAACAAAAATTGATAAAAATATTACCCTGCATGCCATTTTTCCACTTATGCATAGATTAAATAACCACAAAGAGTGGTTGGCTTTATCAACTATTGACGCATTTTTTAGTTGGACAGAGCATATATTTATTCATTTAGCTATTTTTAAAGAAAATCTATACTTAGGAAAACAAGTCGCTAAATTAGCATTGGCGGATTGGCAATCGAAATTTAAAGCGGCTCTTGATATTACGAATGAATTGAAGCCATTGTATGATCAATTATGTCTGATAAAAGAACAAATAAGAAATTACATTTCTCACGGTGCTTTTGGAAAACAAGGAGAAGCATTTAAATTTCATTCGACAATTGGAGCTGTGCCCGTTTTTCTACCCAAACAAAAAGAAAAATTTCAATTTTCATTTGTGCAAAATTCTGAGTTTCGAGATGATCAAGCTATTGCCATAATAGAAAGCTTTATTTCAAAATTATGGGCTGGTTCTCGAGAAACAGCTGGTATGTATATCCAAGAAAGTCGACTTCCAATAATTTTATCTTTGGTAAAGGATGGCACATATACAGAAGCCATGGAAACTCTGGAGAAGATGGATTTTTTAATTCAACGGCTTAGTGAAGCATGTGATAACGCCTCAAATATGGATTGGTTTTAATTTGATAAACGGTTTGTCTGTGTAAATATAGTCCATCCTCCTGCAAGACACATTTTCGTATCAAAATCATTTAATCTCGTCGTTAAATTGTAAAAAATCGTCGATTTATTCTTTCAATAATAACAAATGGCAACTAATCGCCGTAATTTGTAATAATGTCTGTAGCACAATAGCTTCTTGTTAGCTATAATAATAGCAACACACCCGCCAAGCTTCCCTTGACTAAGGTCAAAAGCTCAAATCGCGCGGGTTTTTTTATATCTAAAATCAGGTGACAAGTTGTGGCCGTCTTCACCAAACCAGCAATTACCCCAATACAACAAGTAGATCTTCTCAAGCAACGCGGATTGACCATTCTTGATGAGCCACGTGCGTTGTGTTTCCTCAAAGCGGTTAGTTTTTTCCGGTTAACACCTTACATGCGGCCTTTTCAACATAGCGATGATCGCCATCAATTTGAAACGGGCACAAAGTTCAGTCAGTTGGCTAGACTGTATGATTTTGATCGGCGACTTCGTCTGTTGATTATCGATGCAATTGAGCGAACAGAAGTGGCTGTGCGGGCTCACATATCCAATGACCTCAATCAAAAATATGGTGCTCATTGGTATTTAGATAGCCAGCACTTTAAAAAGAACTATAACCATCAACGCTTGATTCAAAATATTCGAGACAAACAACAAGATGCTCGGGATGATTATAACCGCGAGTGTCTTCGCATCGATAGCCTACAAACGGCAGATGACGTTTATAAAAAACGCCTAAAGCTCAAACGCCAACAAGAAAGCTATGCTCGCCATTATGCGCTGAGCTATCACGAGCCTGAACTCATGCCCAGTTGGGCAATGCTAGAAGAGCTGTCATTGGGCGAGTTATCCCACCTTTTTAAAGGGCTGGCCAAAGATAAAGATAAAAAAACCATTGCAAGCGGCTTTGATCTTTTTGCTCCGTTATTAGAAAGCTGGCTCCATACCTTGACTGTTATTCGCAATATCTGTGCTCATCACGCACGATTATGGAATAGAGAGTTGGGGATCAAACCAGCGTCACCCACTCAAAAAAATTTTTGTTGGCCTTCTTACTTAGATAAAAACCACCCTCATACACGTATCGCCGTTGTTTTCGCTATCCTTCACCACATGATGCAGCGTGTTAGTCCTGACACTTGTTGGAATGAACGATTGTTTGGCCTATTTAGTGAGTTTTCAGAAATACCAGTCGGCAATATGGGCTTACCAAAACACTGGAAAGAAGATGATTTTTGGCGTTTTTCAATCACATTTGCCCCATGAGTGCCCTATTGTGATCATGGGAACCAATAACAACCAGTAAAATATAGTATTTTATGGCCAACAACAAATGATTGTTTGTCATATGTTGCCATCTGTTTCCATTTATTGTAGTCTCTCGCCTGTTGTAAATAACAAGGCACGTGATAATGGCGAACATTGAAAAAAGAACCACTCAAGATGGCACAACATCCTTTCGAGTAAAAATAAGGCTTAAAGGCTTTCCTACGCAAAGCGCAACATTTGATCGATTAACTGACGCACGTAAATGGGTACAGCAAACCGAAGCGGCAATCCGCGAAGGCCGCCATTTTAAAACCACCGAATCAAAGCGCCACACATTGGGTGATGCAATCGAACGTTACATCAACGATGTGATCCCTACCAAGCCCAAAAATACAGTAAACCAAGTTGGGCAATTAAAATGGTGGAAAGAACATTTAGGCGATTATTCTCTTGCTGATGTAACACCCGCTTTAATTGCGCAGTATCGGGATAAGCTTGCCAAGACACCTTCGCAACGAGGGGAAACGCGTAGTAATGCGACAGTAAATCGTTACCTCGCGGTAATAAGCCATTTATTCACAATGTCGATTAAAGAATGGGGATGGGTGGAAGATAACCCCCTGCGTAAAGTTACCAAACCAAAGGAATCCCGTGGGCGAGTTCGCTTCTTATCTGATGAAGAGCGTGTGCGATTGTTGGCTGAGTGTAAAAAGAGTGAAAGCCAATATCTTTATATTGCTATTGTTCTTGCATTATCCACCGGCGGAAGACGTATGGAAATTCTCGGTCTGTCTTGGAATGACGTGGATTTTAATCGCGGCATCATTACATTGCATGAAACTAAAAACGGCGAACGCAGGGTTTTGCCTTTAGCCGGTCATGCGCTTGAGTTAATGAAACATCACAATAAAGTGCGACACGTGACTTCAACGTTGGTATTTCCCGGAAAAAATATTAACAATCCTATCGATCTACGTACTCCCTTTGAGACCGTCTTAAAGCGTGCAGAAATTACTGACTTTCGTTGGCATGACCTTCGTCATAGCTGTGCTTCATATCTTGCAATGAATGGCGCAAGTCTTGCAGAAATTGCTGAAATTCTCGGACATAAAACCCTTCAGATGGTTAAGCGTTATGCTCATTTATCTGATGCTCACACAAGCAAAGTAGTCACACGGATGAATGAAGCAATTTTTGGGTGTTAAATTATAATTATGCAAATAAATAAACAGTGGCTAGATCGGCAGTTAAAGGAATTGCATGTTGATATTTGTGTTTTGGATAAGGTTCTTGCATTTAAAAAACGGCTGGAAAGCCTGCTAACTTATAGGCTTTCATTATCAGGATGGACACTTAGCGAGTTTTTTGTTTTATCTATCGCAATTCATATTACAGATGAGTTATTAAGCAAGCATTTATATCAGTTCGAGATAAATGCTAATGATCGCTGTCTAAGATCGTTAAATCAAAATGATGTAAAAAGAGTGAGCCAGAAATATTATCAATATTATTATGAAAAACTAATATTATTAGCACAGCTGAGCAAATCAAAAGGCATGGTTGGTGCCTATCCGGCAATCGAATGGTTAGAATTGGTTACTTCAGAAAAAAAAGAGCTCTATATTCCCCAAGAAATAATTCTGTATAAAATAACAGAGGATGTATTTTGTGAACTCAATGTGGAAATTAAATCTTCTGGAATGATTGAATTACCACCTAAAAATATGGCTGAGGCCATTCGATTTCATCATTATAAACTTGATCCTATTTTGGGAAAGGAGGGGATATTTCCCATACAGTGGTATGATCTTAATAAAACTGCAGAACTGGTAAAGCTCACCCCAGATGAATTAATTTCTGAATGTTTTCAAAATCAATTTGGCCCTTACTTAAAAATGGGATCATTTGAGATCACAGGACATTGTGCACCTACTGTTACGCAAGACACAATAGCAGAAGTATCAGTGCCATCTTATCCGTATAATTATCGGGGATTAGTCCGGCTGCTCAAGGAGTCAGCTCCATTCTCATCAATCGAAATATCTTTAAGAGCTTTCTATCAAGGCTCAGATATATATGTTGGCTCTGGAAATGATTACACATTAATACGATTACAATCATCATTAGCGGAGGCTGTACAGGGTATTAATAAATTTATTAAATTGAATAAGGGTCAAAAAATCACACGAGATCAGTTGGTTTTTATTAAACATGAACTTGAGGAATTTAAAACCGCTCGAAGTAAAAATCCATTAATACTAATACCTCATTCCCAAGCTCATTTTGATTTAGAACATTCCATCGAGAACAATGATAATCAGCCCATATTTTCAAAGCAGATCAGGACTTATGAGATAAGTTACATGGGGATAATTATTCATCAACCTGCAAGTAAAGGATTAGAACAGATAGCGTATCTCCTCATAAATCCGCACAAATTAATTAATTCAATTCAATTAATGCAAATGGTTCAAAAAGCAGACACGGACGTTGAAAGTACTACAGAGTCACTTAATGAATTAAGCGTCCAAGGTATTTGTGAAGACGCTTTTCGTTCTTATGTTGATGGTCCAATGATAGATACTCAGGCACTTGATGAGTACAAAAAAGCAGTTACTCGGCTCACTGAACAAATAAATGAAGCAAGTGAAATAGGAGATACTGATAAAGTCGAGGAGCTAAAAAATGAGCAGGAAGATATTTTGACTCATATTTTAAAAAGCACGAACCACAAAAGACAATCACGTGCATTTAATTGTTCAGCTGAGAAAGCAAGGATAGCTGTAAACAAAAATATTACTGGCGCGCTAAAAAAGATAAAAAAAGATCACACCGAGTTGCATCAGTATCTAATCGACTCCTTAAAACTCGGTAATTTTTGTTCTTACATACCCAAACATTGAGAGTCAGTAATTTTAAATTATTTAAAGACTTGTTACATTTATTATCACGAATTGTGAAATTGTATTTCACGCATTACCTCTTATAACACATAGAAATACCTTTATGTGTGTTGAAATAACCAGAGGTAAATGAACATGAATAGCAATAACCAATTAGTTAACCCAAACACCCGATATATACCTGTCCCTAATTGGGAAAAACACCACGAATGGCCACGCATTGGCGGGTTACGCAATCTTATTTTCAACAAGGATAAGAACGGCTTCGACAAAGTCATAAAAAAGGTCGGTAAACGAGTCCTGATAGATGAGGCGGCGTTTTTTCAGTGGGTAGCAAATCAAGGACGGGAGGCTTAATGTCATGGCAAATATGAACAGCCCAGACAGCAATCTGGGCAATCCTAAATCTAAGCGACTGTATAGTAATTCAAGCTCCTCCCAGCAGGCAAGGATTTTACAGCATTTTGAAAAATGTCCAAGATTGTCCTCCATTCAAGCCCGGAATAAATATGGAGCTCTAAATCCTGGCGCCCGCATCATGGAATTGCGCGAGCTGGGATTTAAAATTGATACTCATTGGATCTATGAAGCTGATGATAACGGTGTGTTGCATCGAATTGGTTTGTACGTGTATCAAGGCAAAGTTAGGGGGCATCATGGAGAGCAATAAATACACCAATTTGTTTGGTTTGGTGCAGTGCTTAACTATAACCGTTGAAAGTCTTGGTAAAGCGGTTCAATTGGCTGAACGATTGCCCTCTGAACGTTACAACGCAGGTATGTTTCTATTTAATATGTGCTTGATGGTACATGAACATTGCATCAAACGAATAGAGGCAGAACGCAGGGAGGTTCTTTGATATGTCTCGAATAAGAACGATTAAACCCGAGTTCTGGGTAAGCGATCAGATCACTGCTTGCTCGCCGATTTCACGGTTACTCTTCATAGGGATGTGGAATTTTTGCGACGATGCGGGGGTTCACCCTGCATCACCTAAACGCATTAAGGCGGAGGTGTTTCCTGCCGACAATTGCACGATAGAAGATATCAAAAAATGGATAACTGAGCTTATTTTTAATGGGCTCATACGTGAATATATTATTGAAGAAAAAACCTATTGGATTGTAACCGGTTGGAAACAACATCAGCGAATTGATAGGCCAACTTATCGCCATCCACTCCCACAATCTGAACTGAAGGAAATAAGGGATAATTCGATGAGTACTCGACGACATGAAGGCGATAACTCGTCGAAGATTCTTCGAGTAATCGATGAGGCCTCGCCTACGGAATGGAAAGGAATGGAAGGGATAGGAAAGGAAGTAAATATATGTGAAGTTGAAACTTCACCTGTACATGGTTCTGAACCAAATTTATCAGCCAACACACAAGAAATATTTAACCATTGGCTCTCGGTAATGAATCACCCACGCGCCAAACTTGATAACAAACGTCGTCGCAGGATCGCGCAAGCACTAAAACTAGGTTTCAGTGTCGCGGAACTCAAGCAAGCTATTGATGGTTGTTCAATGACCCCGCACAACATGGGTAAAAATGAAGGTAATCAAATTTACGACGATATCAGCTTGATTTTTCGTGATGCGGAGCACATCGAACGATTTATTAATAATGCTGGCGGTTGTCATACGGTGACAGCATATTTCAATGGGGATGATTTAATGGCAGGGGTGATTTAATATGATGATGGCAAAAAATGTATCACGGCAATTATCTCAACGCGCTGAAGATATTGCACGCTACTTGTTACCTAATGGTTGCAAAGCAGGGAATGAATGGCGGGTTGGTAGTGCTAGCGGTGAAGCAGGAAGATCACTGGGCGTTCATCTCGTCGGTGAAAAAGCAGGTATATGGTCTGATTTTGCAAATGGTGATAGCGGTGATTTATTAGATCTTTGGGCGACAACGCGCAATTTAACACTGTCTGAAGCAATTAGAGAAATCACCCGCTACCTTGGTATGGATTTTCCTCAATTCGAGGCTTACAAGCCCTCACACTTCGTTAGACCCAAACTCAACGTTATTACCGAGCTACAGTTATCATCACCGGTTATGCGCTATTTAATCGATGAAAGAAAATTGACCTCGGAGACAATCACGGTTTATAAAATCGGTGAGCGAGGCCGCCAGATTGTTTTCCCTTACTTGCGTGACGGCGAACTGATTTTTGTAAAATATCTTGGTTTAGATCGTAATGGCAGCAAAAAACAACTTGCTGTTGAATCTAATTGCGAGCCATGCTTGTTTGGATGGCACCTAATCCCTATAAATGCGCGTACAGTAACGCTCTGCGAAGGTGAAATTGATGCAATGACATTGTATCAATATGGGTTCCCCGCACTTTCTGTTCCATTCGGTGGAGGTAGTGGCAAAAAACAACAGTGGATTGAGTATGAATTTGAGCGGTTGGCTATTTTTGACGAAATTTATTTATGTTTTGATGATGACGAACAAGGCCAAGCTGCAAGCCATGAGTTAGTTGAACGATTAGGCCGCCACCGTTGTCGTATTGTTAATCTGCTCATGAAAGATGCGAACGAATGTTTGAAAACAAATATGGCAAAAGAAACTATAAGCTTATGCTTTAGTGCGGCGCGGACACTTGACCCAAATGAACTAAAATCGGCACACCATTTTGTTGATCAAGTTATTGATGAATTTTACCCCACACCCGGAGTGCATCTCGGGTATAACGCGCCATGGGAAAAAACAACAGGAAAAATTCTCTTCCGTCCTGATGAGCTTTCAGTATGGACAGGTATAAACGGACACGGCAAGAGTCAGTTCCTCGGTCAAATCATTCTCCATTCAATGAAACAAGGTGCGCGTGTCTGCATTGCAAGTCTTGAGCTTAAGCCAAGGCGGTTATTGATGCGGTTAACTCGGCAGGCAGGAGCTATTGTAGATCCTACTCATGAGTACATTCGATCCATTCATGAGTGGTATGAAGATAAGCTTTGGTTGTTCGATCTGGTCGGCACTGCAAAGTCTCAACGCTTGTTTGAGGTTTTTCTTTATGCTCGCCAACGTTATGGCATTGACGTGTTTGTCATTGATTCGTTAATGAAGCTCGATATTGCTGAGGATGATTACAAAGCCCAAAAAGCACTCATTGAGCAACTATGTGATTTTAAGAATCAGCATGGGTGTCATATCCATATTGTCGTTCATCCCCGCAAAGGAGCGGATGAATCACAACCACCCGGCAAGCTCGATAACAAAGGTACAGGGGCGATTAGTGATTTGGCTGACAATTGTTTTACTGTTTGGCGTAACAAAGAAAAAGAACGGCTTCATCAAAAGCTGTCGAGTGGATCAGAACTGACGGTTAAGGAATTAGAAAAATTAAAATCTGCGGATTGCTTGTGGGGCTGTGATAAACAGCGTAATGGGGACTGGGAAGGTCGGCTAGGTTTTTGGTTTCATAGTCCGTCTTTACAGTACATGGCTGCGCCAAACATAAGACCAATTCCGGTGATTAATTATTCGCGCGGTGTAGTCGTGGCTTAAAATAATTTAATCAGGATTTTCAAGGTCGGACAGTGGGGGAATAAGCTCCCCTACATCAACGTTTAAGGTGAAGGCAATTTGAAGTAAATTTTGTATCGATATATTCTGTTCACCCCGCTCAACACGCCCCATGTATGTTCGACCTAGATTCGCGGCGGCAGCTAAGCCCTCTTGGGAAAAACCCCGTGAGCTCCTTAATACCCTGATCTGTTTACCTATTTTAATTAGGTTTGAGCGCTTCTTTATCATTAGACAAGTAAAAGCGATTGCACCTTATAAGTTCCACACCTAATAAGTGGTATTAATTCCATTTATGGTGTATTATTAACTCAGTGATCAAAAATACGGCATAATAAGCGCTGGTTAAAACCTCATAATAAAAATCCTGCCTGTTAACAAAATGTATTTGAAAGCAGCTGCTTTTAAAACTTAATAATAACAACAAAAACATGGACTGGTTAAAAACCAAAGAGAATCTCTGTGGAGATTAGTATTGTCTATAATTTAACATTAGGAGTATGAGTAATGAAAAAATTTACATTGATTGCAATATGCCTTACTGGATTTGCTTTGCCTGTTTTTGCAGATTCAATTTCATCAATCAGTAATCAATCCATAGAGTATGTATCATCATACGGATATGGCGGCACACACGATGTAAGGCCTTATACCAGAAGAGATGGTACCTATGTTGGTGGGCATCGAGCTGGCAATCCCGGGTCTGGGGTGCATTGTCGTAATAACTCTTGTTATTAATTTTAAAACGAGTCCAATAAAGCAAAAATTCATGTCAGCATAATTGATCTACTCGGTAACTTATACTTGGTATGGTTATTCGTTCTGTCCGCCATACGATCAAACTATGGCGGATTTTATAAGCGGCTGTAATGACTAACAGAATAATGAAGTCTTTAGTGAATCTGGATGACAGAATTAAGTCACTATTTTAGATTGACCTATAAATATCATAAGGTAAATAAATGATGCAAAAGAACTTAACGCTTGGGTTATTATTTGGTGCGATTTTAATTACAGGATGTTCGACCATAACAGTCCCTGAATCAACTGGTGGAAGTCGTGCAGATGGGGTAGTAGAAATGAGCTTTACATATGGTGCATTTCAATCCCCCGATATTCAATGGGATAGCGCACTTATTGAAGCTACACAACGTTGTAAGGCATGGGGATATAAAAGTGCAGATCGTTTTGGTGGAATGATGAACCAATGTCAAGATAGGGGTGAGTACGGCTGCAACACTACCCTTGTGACTATAAAATATCAATGCCTTAAATAAATGGAAGGAACTGGCGGAGAACTTCGGAGAGTTGTGGGGTACCGGACTCAACCTCCAATCCCAAAACCCCGGACTCCCCCTCTCCAATTCTGGCTTGACTGAAATTTAATTCTCAAATTTAATTTTCCAACAGTCTAGCCATGACTTTTGAGCAGCTCTTTACTCAAACGAATAGTCTGCCTGATTTCAAGCTTGAATGCTTTGGCCTCTGCTGTTGTCTCGCCGTGCTTCAAGGCATTCAGGTTATCTCGTGGCGCACCCGATCCTCTAGCACCGCCATGAACACGGCAGCGAGCTTTGCCTTTTATCGCAGGGCAGCGGCATGAGTTGTCATTATTGCTTTTGGTTCTTGCCCCACATCTTGGAGCATTATCAAAGGAATAGTGTATGTTCTCGGTTCTTGAGGTTGTTTTCATTTTTTCACCTTATCGCCCAGCCCCTTGTACGTTTCCGACAATAGCTTGACCACCTTGATGAACATCTACACGTTCAACAATGATTTTTTGACCGCCAATCCCCTGTAATTTAGCCAGCATATTAGCTTGTTGAACAAAACAGTTAGATAATTTTAAAGCCGAATTGGTGTAGTATTGCTTTAATTTAAGGTCATCAACAGCATTAGCAAACGTCATGGATTTTTGCTGTAGCTGATGAATAGACAACATCTGTGCGGCCAACATAGCTTGAAGGCCATTCGTTGCACCAAGAGCGGTCAACCCCTCAACGGTCTTTTGCTTCGCACTTTCCAGATCAAAGTGTTCGCATCTGAAATTATTGCTTGCTAACGTGCTTTCCTGAATTAAATGCTGGGTAAATTTGTCTTGCTGATCAATGGCCATACCCTTTGGTTTCATTTCGTTAATGTGTTCCACTTGCTGCCGTTGCATAGGTTCCCTCTGGCATCTGATTGAGTAAGAGCAATTATCACAGCAATAGCAGGTTTCATAAATAGTATTTTCACAATCAGCACATGATATCTTCCATGGGGCACTGGTGGGGCAATCAGAGATAACATATAGCCAAAACCCACAATAGATGACAATACAAAAATATCAATAACAGATTGATTATATTATTTTTATTTGTTGTTACGTGTTGTGGAATATCAGTCGCATAGGACTGTTAATCATTAGGTCGGCGGTTCGAGCCCGTCCCGGGGAGCCACATACAGCAACGTGTTTACGATATTTTAACTAAATGTTAACTTTTCTGTGTCGAATATATGTCGAAGTTTGAGATAAAACGCTGTAAGATCGTTTTTTAAATTTATAATCCGTTAGTCCTGGGCTCAAGTCCTAGTAGGCTCACCAAAAATCAAGTAGTTACAAGAATTAATAATGCTGTAAAGGAGTAAGCGCCATGTTAAGCAGTGTAAAAAGACTAAATTTATTTGCATCTAACCCACTTCTTCGACAATGTTCTACTCTAGTTTCACAATGGTGTGGTCTTATTAAACTGCCTCATATTCTTATACGACAAGCAGCGGCGAAATAGACGACTATTCCCTGGCTAATGAAGAAAGACGAAGAAAAGAGCTTTATCGAAATTATTTGATATTTGACACCCTTACGGATAGCAACCCACTAAGAGGAAAGCCTGATTCCCTAGGCGGCGAGTCTAAACAAAACTCTGGATATTCGAGTGGTGCAACAAGTAGTCACTCGTCTCATTCATCAGATAGCTACGATTCATCTAGCCATGATTCATCTTACGATAGTGGCTCTTCTTATGATAGTGGCCCATCTTGTGGCGGCTCATCTTCCGATGATTAAGACTCTACGTTATCTGTTGCATCTTTCCTAATTAGTCGAAGCAAGCGCTTGCTAAGCTAAATTTGAAATGCGATTAGATTAGCATATTCAGGTTCGTGGCTTAATAACTGAGGGGATAATAGTTGTTGAGGACAAAGCAAAGAATCGATGGGGTCAGTGTCATTTGATTTTTGGTTAACCTAACGGTAACTTCATCACGATGAAGTCGTGATGAATCATCCGATGAGCAATAGTTAAAAAGCCTTTAATAAACAAGATATTGCTGTTCATCACACGCCTCATCATCGCTTCATCACGTATTTTTTACTGTTTTTTCTAGAATTATTCATTTATTACCTTAATAATCAATAGATTACAGTCACGCACATAGGTGACGAAAGGTGTGTGTGATCTTTGTTTTTATAGTCATTTTGTGTATTTATTGATAGGACCTTGTATTGCCTATCTTGGTTGTTGGTTTTTACCCAGCGCACTGCCTTTTGGTGTTGTGCACATGTGACAGAGAAATAGGATTTTGATATTATCTGTCTCTATCAATCAGGTGTGCCTATGAATCGCGAAGAATTATCTAAAAAAGTGATTAAAGTTGCGAGTCAAGTTTTACATGATAAGCAGTATGTTTCAAGCATCGATATTTTGCTTGGACTAGGCTACTTATCTCTCAATATTTTAGAAGATTGGCGACGTGGGCGATTTTCTTATTTGGAGGAACGGTTACAAGTAAATCTTAGTAAATTAAGCTTTACGATGAAGTGTTTCCGCCAGTGGGCCCAAACACAAGGGTTGCTACCACGAGAAACAGCCTATGTTCAAAAAGCATGTTCACGAACCATTCACTTACGATTTAGTAAGAGCGGTAATGAGACGAGTGAGACCTGTTATCGCACCCATTATATTTCTCCAATCCTAACTGAACAAAAACAACAACGTTTGGTTGATAAAATTGAAAAATCGAATGAGCCGGTTGTCTATATTATTGCCAGTGAATCAAAATGCAGCCAGTGCAAGAAAGACATGGCTAAAGGCAGTTTTTTGATGATGGATGAGGATAATCCATATTGCATTTCTTGCACAGTTTATAAAGACTTAGTCTTTCTTCCTGCTGGCAATGCATTATTGACACGTAGAACCAAGAAATATTCTAGTCAATCAGTGGTTGTCGTAAAATTCAGTCGAGCAAGAAAGAGATACGAGCGCCAAGGGTTATTGGTGACAGAAAAAGCCTTGCAAAAAGCGCAAAATGAACTAGAGCATGAATAATTATAATAGGACGAAGGTGCATGGATATTAATCAAATTCAAATACTCGCAGCGCAAGGTGAATCACAACAGGGAATACAGCTATACTGGGGGTAGTGTCAGTTTTGCAATTTATGACGATCGGATCGAAATATGGAGCTATGGCTTACTGCCACTAGGTCTATCGATAGATGAGCTTGGCGAGTTAAATCAATCAATTCCCCGCAATCGAAGAATTGCTAATGTTCTGTATTATCATAAGTTATTTGAGTCATGGGGTCGCGGAATTCGGTTGATCATTGATGGATGCGTTGAAGCTGGTCATCCTCTACCCGTTTACTCTATTAATTCAGGCGGACTTCTGCTAACGAACGCACCTGAGATAAAATGGCTCGATCTTCTCGATTACCTTGCCAACCAAATGCAAATAACCACGTTTTGAAACACTCATAAGCTGCACGAAAAGATTCACCTTGAAGCCATCCCGTTAATCCATATTGCGTTGCAAGCTCTCCAGTAGCTGCGACCAATGCAAATCGTCTTGCAACTCTTAGCATTTGACCTGAGCCATTTGGAATAACAACACACTTTAAAAACGATTCAATTTCTTTTGTAATCACCCCATGAATTGCATGTTGATTAGCAACAATATGACGTAACCAAGCTAAGCCAACAGCGCCATAATATCGGCTTGATACCTCTTTTAAAGTCAACGCAAATGCCGCTGGTGTCTCATGATGATGTAATTTTTCAAAAATCCCCATATTACAACCAGCATCTGCTTCAATATCAGCAAGACGTATTTCTTGCCCTGCGTTAGCTCTTTGACCTGCTCTTGCCATCAGTGCTGTTAACGACTCTTCGCCTGCTGATAAAAAAACAAAGACCAACGCATGGACTGCTTGGCGGTACCATGTCGAGTTGCGCGTGTTTTTCCTTGGCCATTTGCGAATAAATACGCTGCTTCACCCGCTTCTTTAGGATCAATTTGACTTAACTCATCTAAAATCAATAACCCATCATTATGTAAAGCTGCCAATCCTTGCCTTGAATTGTTAGAAAGTCAAAGTTGTATGGATCTTTCAACATTTCATTGGCTAAATCAGATTGTAGGGCAGGTAGATGCTTATGAAAATTATTGATTTTCTTGTCTGATTCAGCTTGTCGATCATACAAATCGCTTTCGATTTGCATCTCTAAAACAGAACGGGCCCAGCCGTTTTTAATGGTTTGCTCTGCGTACCAATCACGTTGATTTTGATCTTTTATTTTATGCAAAAGAACGACAATATGCCCCCAAGGTAATTGGTGCACAGCCCGTGCACCAATTTCAAAAGCAGGATATTCCTGGGCAAATATCCGCATACGTTTGAGATTGGTTATAGAAAAACCCTGCATTTCAGGGAATGCCTGCCGCATATCATGGGAAAATTGCTCTAAAAAGCCTGAGCCCCATTGATGGCTTTTTTGTTTTTCGATTAAATCGGTGCCCAGCTCCCAATAAAATTGAATTAACTCACTATTGGCGGCGAGTGCTGCTCTGATTTGGGCTGTCTGTAGTCGTTCCTTGATCCCGCTCAAAAAATGTTTGTAGTTTTGATCAAGCTGCAATGATCCATCGTTTGGCTTAAGCCTGTTCTTCATAATGATATCCTTTTTGATTTGGTTGGAGTGTTGCTGCGTCGGTAGTTTAATCTGCAACACTCATGTATTTCAATACCTATAACGCTATATGTTGTCACATCTATTTTCAGATAATCGCCGCACTTTTTTACCCTCTGATGTATATAGCCAACACCCTTATAAAAAAATCAAATAATCATTAATTCCAATCTAATATTAACCCAACAGGATCACACATTTATTTTGCACAACATCTGGCATTTGACTATAATCACTAGTAACACACTCGCCAAGCTTCCCTTAACCACTGTTAAAAGCTCAAATCGTGCGGGTTTTTATATCCATACTCGTTTTTATGATACAAAAAACAACGATCCACAATACATGGCAATCAATAATCGTATGGTGTAGTGGTAGAACCATTGCTTGAAACTATATTATACTAAACAGAATACGGCCCGTTCCTCTACATTGAAAAATGCACGAGCGGGTTTTCTTTTTAGTTTGAAATTTCACTAAATATTCTAGTAATCCTCGAATGTTTTCCATTAAGATAAACTTTGGTTTATATATGTGCTATTATTTCTAGTATGACTAGAAATAACGAATCAAAAATAAACCATTTCATGGTTACAGCACCCTCTGGAGTGGTACTAACTGGCGCATGGCTTGAAGAGCAAGGTGTATCTTCTAAGCTAGCGTGGTGGTATGTCCATTCAGGATTATTAGAAAAGCTTGGAACCAATGCCTACAAGAAAGCAGGTGATCATGTTTCTTGGGCTGGTGCAATCAATGCACTGCAAACGCAGTTAGCTGCCCCCATACATGTAGGAAGCAAGACTGCCTTACATTTACTGGGACTGGGACATTTTGTACCCATGCAAGGCATACAACAGATCATGTTATTTGCACCTACAACCACCAAAATACCGAAATGGCTATTAGCCAATGTGTGGGACGCGGAATTTGAGATATACAAATCATCATTATTTTCTGATGAGCAAGGTTTAGTAGAACGCCCTATCAATGGAATAAATTTAAAAATCTCAAGCCCTGAAAGAGCTGCACTGGAATTACTTTATTTATACCCTCAGCATCAATCGTTAAGTGAAATAACTCATTTGATAGAAAACTTAACCCAATTGAGACCTAAAGTAATTCAAGCATTACTCGAAGATTGTCATTCAATTAAAGTAAAGCGGCTTTTTTTGCATTTGAGTGAGCAATTTAATCATCCTTGGTTTTCCAGCTTGGATATAACAAAAATAGACTTAGGAACAGGCAAACGGGTACTAGGTAACGGAGGCAAATACTTTCCTAAATATAAACTGTCCTTACCTGAAATAAAGGAGTGATACGTTGAGTTTTCAAGAAGTTTATAAAAATCAGGTCGCACTATTACTTGAAGTCTTACCTGTATTGAATGAGTTTAACTGTTTTGCTTTAAAGGCGGCACAGCAATCAATTTATTCGTCCACGATATGCCGAGATTAAGCGTTGATATTGATCTGACTTATTTACCCGTTGAAAGCCGTGATGTTTTTCTCTCAAATATTGAAGCTGAACTGTTAAAAATGAAACAGTTGATAGAGAGCTTAGGTTTAACGGTCAAAACAGTGTTCATGAAAAATGGTTCTATCTCCAAGCTTCAGGTTTATACCAATCATGCCATGATTAAAATTGAGCCTAATTTTGTCCTCAGAGGATCTGTGTTTCCTTGTGAAGAAAAAGAACTGTGTGAAAAAGCCCATGATGAATTTTTAAAATTTATGCGCGTTAAAACATTATCCGTTGCTGATTTATATGGTGGCAAAATATGCGCCGCCTTAGACAGGTATCACCCCCGCGATCCTAGCAATAACGCGCATGGCTCTTGAAGAGGCCGATCGTGGTGAAAAGACCAGCCCGACATCATTAGACCAACTTAGCAAAGAGTGGGATGACGCGTGCGACGAATAAACTCAACCTATTTAATCGTATTTCTATTAGAGTGTGAATTGACTGCATCAGTTAACGTTGTTAGCATGTTGGTATAAAATTGTACTGTATTTTGAAAATGCATATCTGCGCCTTCTTTTTGTTTGACCTCAAGACGAGGGCTTCTTTTTACTGCTGCACAACATTTTTCACAAGAATCTTTGAAGTTTTGAATTAAGCCTTCGTTATTCCCTCCAGTATTTAGATGTTCTTTTGTTTCGTTAATTTCCTCTTCGCTCATTTTATCTTCAACAAAATCTTCACACATTCCATATAGATTAGTTAGGTTGTCAAGTATTCCGGCAGCATACGTGGCTCGTTCGTCAACAAAATCTGGTTCTTTAGTAACCATGCTGATGATTGTACGTGTATATTGCAATGTTTTAGCATATTGACGTAATTCTTCTTTGTCCATTTTTTACTCCAATTAAAGTTATGAATTCGATATAAACTGATGCATTACTAAATCGCGTGTTACATAGCATCAATATTAAGTGTGGTTCATTTTTTGAATTATGCAAGCCGAAAGTTCGTTATTTCGTTATTAGGGCCTGTTTACAATTCACATGGGGTAACCATTCCTATCAATGGGAGAAGGCGTTCTTACTGAACTATTGTGCATAGTTTACGAAATCTATTTTTCAAATGAGTCTAACACCCTTTGCTTACCAGAGATTTTTTAATGGCGGGAATTGCTGGTGTTTTGTGTTTTCTCTAGGTTAAATTATCATGCAAATAACGTAACAATTCCGGAGATCGCTTTTTTAATTCATTTGAGCCGCGCGTTATTTTTGCAATGCTGACATTTAAATCCGCTGATATTTGACGCTGATTTTTTTGTTTATGGATTAGCTCCTTGATAATCAGGCAGCGCGTTTTCATGCCGGTTTTTTCTTCCGGTGTTAATAATAACTCAAATAATTCCGACAGAATCATTTCATCCCTGCTTCCCATACACAACTTTAAAAAATAATGCCAACCATCCTGATCCATAATTAATTCTCGCGTGGATTAATGTTTCGTGCCAACTGAGTCAGCTCATCAGGCGACATGCCATCTTCTAGCGCTTTCACGAACAATGAACCCACCACAACTCCATTCGCATAGCGCAACACCTCGCTGGCTGCCTCATGGGTTGAAATGCCAAAGCCAGTGACCACAGGTAAATGCACGTTGGATTGAATGCGTTGCATGGTTTCTGCAAAATCATGGGGTAAAGATGAGCGTACTCCGGTGGTTCCTTTACGGCAAGCATAATACAAAAAACCCGCACCATGTTGATCAATTTGCCGAATACGCGACAGTGGTGTAGACGGAGTAATCACGTATATGGGTGCAATACCTTGCTCCTGACAGCGTTGATGAATATCCGACGACTCTTCAATCGGACAATCCACAATTAAAACACCATCAATGCCAGCCTGTTTTGCATCACAGAAAAAAGAGGTGTTGAACGTGGATAACACCGGATTAAGATAGCTAAACAAAACCAAGGGTATATCGCTGACTTTTCGAATCTGTTCAGTTAACCACAACACGTCGCGTAATGTTGTTCCAGATTCCAATGCACGCGTGGCAGCACGTTGAATGACAGGGCCATCGGCAATCGGATCAGAAAAAGGCATGCCGATTTCAAGCAGATTGACGCCTCCTTCAATCAATGCCAGTGACGCGTCCAGAGTTCGTTTAATTCCACCATCACCTGCTGTCAGGTAGCCAACAAACGCTTTGTTTTGTGCAAAAAATGCCTTGATTCGTTCTATCCCATTCATAATTTTAATAACTCCATCAGTTGCGGTAAATCTTTGTCACCGCGTCCAGATAAATTCACCACCACGCCATGGTCTTTCGGTAATGCGGGTGCTATCTCAATTAAATAAGCCAGGGCATGTGCTGATTCCAATGCACAAATAATGCCTTCAGTGCGCGCAAGCAAATGCAGTGCATCGAGAGCCTGTTGATCACTGACTGCGACATATTCCACGCGCTTTTCTGTAAATAACTGGGCATGTTGTGGTCCGACGGATGGGTAATCCAAGCCAGCTGAAATCGAGGATGTTGCAGCAATTTGACCGTTTTCATCCTGTAATACGTACGAGTAACAGCCGTGCAAAACACCCCGTGTAGCGGAGCGAAAGCGTGCTGCATGTTCACCCACCTCAGTGCCATGCCCACCTGCTTCTACACCAATCAATTGCACCTTGTCATTATCCAGAAAGGCTGAAAAAATACCGATCGCATTGGAACCACCGCCAACACAAGCCACCACCAAATCGGGCGACGTGGCACACAGGGTCGAATATTGCGACTTACATTCCTTGCCGATTACCGCTTGAAACGTTGCGACCATGTCCGGGTAAGGATGTGGGCCTAATGCTGACCCCAAGCAATAATAGGTCTCATCAAACGATTCAGACCAATCGCGCAGGGCTTCATTGATGGCATCTTTTAAGGTGGCGGATCCATTTTCAACAGACACAACCTGGGCGCCCATCAGGCGCATGCGCGTTACGTTGGGTGCCTGACGTTGCATGTCTTCCTGTCCCATATAAACCACGCAGTCCAACCCCAAATGCGCACAGGCAGCTGCCGTTGCGACGCCGTGTTGTCCTGCTCCTGTTTCAGCAATGATACGGTTTTTTTTCATTTTTTTTGCCAACAGGCATTGCCCCAGAGCATTGTTTAACTTGTGCGCGCCGGTATGCAGCAAATCTTCGCGCTTTAAAAACACACGTGGGCCATTAATTGCATCAGCAAATCGGGATACTTCGGTTAGTGGCGTTGGTCGACCGGCATAATTGGTTAGTAGGCTCGCCAGCTCCTGCTGAAATGATCGGCTCGTTTTGGCTTGTTTCCATGCTTGCGTCAATTCACTAATCGGTGCCATGAGTAATTCCGGCATGTAAACCCCGCCAAATTCACCATACCGCCCCTGTTCGTCTACGTCGTGTTTAGTTAGTGCCATGACAGACTCCAATAAATTGTTTGATCAATGCGATGTCTTTTTCACCGCTCAGGTTTTCTACACCACTCGATACATCAACGAGGGCTGGGTGAAATTTTTTAATCGCGATAGCAACATTTTTCGATGTTAATCCACCGGCCAGTCCGAGACGATATGGCCCGGCATAGTGAAATTGATCCCAGTCAAAGGGTATGCCCTTGCCGGGATCGGGGTTATCAAATAATAGATAATCGCGTTCAGGATCCCCGACTTCGCAGGAAGGGCACTGACTATCAATATCATCTACATAAATTCGTTGATAACTGACGGGCAATTTATGTTGTTGTTGTCTCGATACACATCCATGTAATTGCACGACTTCAATCCCTGTTGTATCACAGATCATTTGCATTTCAAGTGCCGTGTGTTCGACAAAAACCGCAACCGGTATCGCACCTGCGTCTTTTGCGGCGTGAGCAATCAGTCGTGCCATGTTCAGATTAACATAACGTCTTGATTGGGGATGAAACACAACACCGATAAAATTAGCGCCTGCGATACCCGCGGCATAAGCCAGCTCTGGCGTACGAACGCCACAAATTTTTATCAATGGATTATTCATTTGAAGATGCCTTGCGGCAGGCACGAATAAATTCATCAGGATTGGGGGATTTAACCAATGCCTCACCGATTAACACGGCATCAAAGCCTGCGCGATAATAGTCTTGAGCCAACTCTGGCATAACAATGCCTGATTCTGCAACACGTATCAGGTGAGGAGGAATGTCTTCAACCAGCCGAAAGGCTTGATCCGTATCAATTTGAAACGTCGTGAGATCTCGATTATTTACACCTATTATTTCCGCACCACTGGCCAGTGCAATTTCAAGTTCCTGACTGTTATGAACTTCCACCAGCACATCAATTCCCATAGTATGAGCTGCATCAAGCATGATTTTGGTTCGCTCACCGAGAACAGCGACAATACACAAAATAGCATCCGCTCCGGCCAGAATGGCTTCGGCAATTTGAATCTCATCAATAATAAAATCTTTACGCAAAATGGGAGGACGCTTTGCACCCAATGCCAAGCTCACGCTATTTAAATCATCCAGTTGGCCGCCAAAAAATACTGTATCGGTTAATATCGACAGCGCGCTGGCCCCCCCTGCGGCGTAAATCTGTGCCAAATGAACCGGATCATCAATCGCAGCCAATACACCTTTGCTGGGTGATTTACGTTTGATTTCGGCAATCACTGCCAATGAAGGGCCACGCAATGCGTTTTTAAAGCTAATTACGGATGTGTGCTGTTCTTTGCCCTGCAGAAGCTGAATCATTGGGTGATTGGGCTGATTAGCGATTAATTCACGTAACGACGCGACTTCACGCTGTTTTTGTAAAATAATGGGTGTAAGTTTGTTATTCATAAATGCGTAATCCTGGGTGATTTGATGGAACATCCTTGTTGGGCCAAGGCCCAACCTACATGAATCAAATATGTCGACGTGAAAATTGACTCCAATCATCAAGCAACTTAACCACCGCGCCACTCAACAAATTACTCCGAGCATGCTCAATACCTGCCTCAATAGATGGCTCCAGTCCATACAGATATAGCGCGACACCTGCATTTAAGATCAATGTATCAGCAATTGCGCGATTTTTCTTACCATGCTTATTGGAGAATACGTCTAATAATAATTGTGCGTTCTCCGGCGCTGTACCTCCTTGCAAATCTGCCACATTACAACGTGCCAAACCCAATTTTTCAGGATCAATCTTAAATTTTTTAATATCAGTTTGGGTCACTTCAATGACGCGTGAAACACCCACACAACTCAGCTCATCCAGTCCGCCGCCGTGCACTACAAGTGAGCGTGTTGTGCCCAGCTTCTGTAATGTACCGGCCATGGGCTCAAGCAGTGCTTCATTGAAAACACCCAAAATCAGATGAGCAGGCTTGCCTGGGTTTAATAATGGACCCAATAAATTGAACGTTGTGGGCACATTGAGCTGTTGACGCAACAAGCGCAATTGACGCAGGGCGGGATAAAAATTGGGTGCAAAACAAAAACCCATGTTGAATTCATCCAGGCCTTGGGCAATATTTTCTGGTGTTAAATCAATCACAACCCCCAGTGCCTCAAGTACGTCAGCACTACCAGCCATGGATGACACCGCTCGATTACCGTGCTTGAGAACTTTAATGCCACAACTGGCCGCAAGCAGAGCGCTCCCAGTTGAAATATTGACTGTATTTGCACCATCACCGCCTGTTCCAACAATGTCCAAAATCTTGTGCGGCGTGGAGAGAGGAATCATGTTGTCTTGCAAGGCCGTGACCAGTCCCATCAGCTCGTCTGCAGTTTCAGGTTTTGCGCGCAACAGGGCAAGGCATGCACCCGCTTGTAATGGATTCACATCGGGCGCCAGCAATGCATGCAAAAAATGTTGGCTCGTCATTGCATCCAAATCCTGCCCTTGTATTAATTTTTCAAGACATTTTTTTAAGATCATACCCCCTCCACAAAATTCTGTAACAGACGATTTCCCTCAGGTGTTAAAATAGATTCAGGGTGAAATTGCACTCCAAAGATGGGTAAAGTGACATGTCGAACCCCCATAATTAAACCGGCGTCATTTTCCGCCTCAATAACCAATGTGGTGGGTAGCGTGTCGCGCTCTGCCATCAAGGAATGATAGCGTCCAGCCTGGAATGGCATGCTCAATCCCTGATAAATACCTTGACGATTGTGATGAATTAACGCAGATTTTCCATGCACAATCTCGGACGCTGAAATAACCTTGCCGCCGAATGCCGTGACAATGGCTTGGTGACCAAGGCAAACACCCAATAACCGCATGCCTGGATCCAAAGCACGAATTAATTCAATACAAATTCCGGCCTGTTCAGGGCGACCAGGACCAGGCGATAAAATAATACCATCAGGCTGCAATTGTTTAACGTCATTGACAGTAATTTTATCATTGCGAATGACACGCACATCCGCGCAATGTTCTGCCACTATTTGATAAAGGTTATAGGTGAAGCTGTCATAATTATCAATAATCAAAATCATAATAGTCCTTCTTCTGCGAGCGAGAGCGCATCCAAAATTGACTGTGCTTTCTGCCGCGTTTCATTAGCTTCAGAGGTCGGCTCTGAGTCATAGACAATGCCAGCTCCGGTGCGTACTGTAGCTAGGCCGTCTTGTAGCATGGCCATACGAATCGCGATACAACTGTCCAAATTCCCTTGATAGTCAATTCGACAGATAATCCCGCCATACATACCACGCGTTGAGGTTTCCAGTTCATCAATGATTTGCATCGCTCGAATTTTTGGAGCCCCACTTAACGTGCCCGCTGGAAATGCCGCAGCCAGCGCATCCAATGCATCTTGATCCTCACGTAACTGCCCGGTGATCACCGAGGTGATGTGGCTAACATGGGAGAAATGTTTAACCTGTAACAGTTCTTTTATTTTAATACTGCCAGGTTGGCAAACCACGCCCAGATCATTTCGGGCCAAATCAACCAGCATCATGTGTTCGGCGCATTCTTTTTCATCTGACAATAGGCTGTCGGCAATCTCTTTATCATTGGTTTTATTCGTGCGTGGACGTGTTCCGGCAATGGGGTTAATGGCAACTTCCCTGTTGTAAACACTAATAAATTTTTCCGGAGAGGCCCCGACAATGATGCAGTTCTTGACTGGAAAATAGAACATATAAGGAGCCGGACTAACACGGCGTAATGCGCGATAGATATCCAGTGGCGTTGCGGAATAGCGTTTTTGAAAGCGGCGCGACAATACGATCTGAAATGCATCGCCTGCGATAATGTGATCTTTGGCTCGTGCGATTAACTGTGTGAATTCTTTATCATTAATATCTAACTCTACCGGAGTGTCAGATTTTTTCAGCGAAGCACGGGTTTGACTCAGGTCGGTTGGATCTGAAATTTTGATAATTAATGTGTCAATACTGTTCAACGCATCTTGATAATTTTGTTGAGGATTATCACCTATCTCGACCACTCTGCTAATCAACAGGGTGTGTCGTTGATGATCAAACATGAGGGTGGTTTGGTAAAAATTAAACAGCATGTCGGGCAATTCCCGGGTGCTCGCATGGCGATCTGGAATGGATTCAAACAGGCGAATGGCATCGTAAGTGAGAAATCCAATGGCTCCACTCACAAAATGCGGCGTTTGCGGTTGGCCAACACAATCCAGTTCGGCAATGAGTTCGCGCATGACTGTAAATGGATGGCTACTATGGGTTGTTTCCTGATGTCCTATCCGTTTCACGACACAACCTTCCTGTGCGCTCAATTGCGCCAATACTCCAAACGCTATCAATGAATAACGTCCAGTTGTATCGGCTTGGTTCATAGCCGATTCAAGGATCGCACCATCTCGCATTTCTTCAAGTAAATGGTCAACAATTCCAATGGGAGTCAACCGATCTGCCATGATCTCTCGAGATACTGTCACTCGTTTGGCGGTTTTGGACAGTTTTAAAAACGCATCTGGCGATAATGACTCAAACATGTAAAATACCTCATCCTAATTTGTATTATGTAATGCTACACGAGTACAGGTGGCTCGTCAAGATCGTACTTTGGTGGGCACAGGCTGGAAAGCCGTGCCCACCTTAAGAGCCATAAAAATCACACAAAGCCTTGTGAAACTGCTCTGCGCGTGCAGGGAGGCCCTGTTGAGTATAAATCAGAACCTGTTGCTGTACTGCCAGTTTGAACGGCTCTGGGTCTGTTTCCACGCCACTCAGGTTATCAATACTGAATTGAAATGGAAAGCCTGCCGCGATGGACAGCATCCATTCCATTGCCTGCGGCTTTATTTCAACTTGCTGAAACTGCGTCTGTTGTTCTGCTGAACGCCCATCAGGCACATACCAGTAGCCATAATCGACCAGTTTTCTACGCTCTTCTCCCGCAAGAAGCCAGTGAGCACATTCATGCAATGCACTGCTAAAAAATCCATGCGCAAATACAATGGTATTGTGAGAACGCGTTTCATCGGCGGGCAGGTAAATAGGCTCCTCGTCTCCGCAAACCAATTGGGTATTGTGTGTAGATTCAAAACAGGTGTTAAATAGTTTGATTAAATCTTGGTAGAGATGCATAGGATGTTTTTTAAACCGCAATGGGGGCCTTGATTGCCGGATGGGATTGATAATTGATAAATTCAAAATCATCAAATTGATAATCAAACAAGGACGCGGGTTTACGCTTGATCAGCATCTTTGGCAAAGGCAGTGGCGCGCGTTGCAATTGTGTTCGTGCCTGTTCCAGATGATTCATGTACAAATGGCAATCACCGCCAGTCCAGATAAATTCACCGACATCCAGATCACATTGTTGTGCGACCATATGAACTAATAAAGAATACGAGGCTATGTTAAAAGGCACACCTAAAAAGACATCCGCGGAGCGTTGATATAATTGGCATGACAGGCGATTGTTGACCACGTAAAATTGAAACAATGCATGACAGGGTGGCAGAGCCATTTTATCCAGCTCACCGACATTCCATGCGCTGACCAGTAAACGACGCGAGTCAGGATTGGTTTTGATTTGTGCGACAACGTCAGTCAACTGATCGACCGTGCGCCCATCAGCCGTTGGCCAGCTGCGCCATTGTTTACCATAAACAGGCCCCAGCTCACCCGCTTCATCTGCCCACTCATCCCAAATCGAGACCCCATTCTCACGCAGGTAGGCAATGTTAGTATCACCTTGTAAAAACCACAGAAGTTCATGGATGATGCTGCGCATATGCAGCTTCTTGGTGGTGACGATTGGAAATGCGTCAGCCAAATTAAACCGCATTTGATAACCAAACGTTGACAGCACACCGGTACCAGTCCGGTCATTTTTTTCAATGCCATGTTGTAAAATATGTTCGATAAGCTGTAGATAGGTTTGCATAGCATTTCTTCCAGAAGAAAAATTACAATTATACTTTAATAGCCTTTTCTAAGCTATTCCGTGGAAAATAAGAAATATGTGGTCTATATGTATATTACAAGCTTTATTTTGAGATTCAAATGACTCGTGTATTAGCTAATAAAATTGGACGCTATCTTAGGATAGACTCGCATGAACCCCTGTCGGCTGAACTCACAACGGATTTCAGGCTCCATCCTGCGATGCTTAAAATAGATTTAAATGATTACATGAGCGCCAGTAAAGGGCGAGCGGAAAGCCCCGAAGCAGCGCGCGCATTTGTCGAAGTCAGAGGTGAATTAATCAAATGCGTATCAACATTGCACGCTACAAATCTTTGGTTTCATATGTTAAATGAGGCAACTCAAGGTATGAACGAGGCGGAGGTCCAAATCATTAGGGCCTCTCCTGTTAGTCAATTTATGGAAAGTGACTTTGTTGAACTGGTTAAAAATGCTATAGATGAAGCGATCCTAAGCGGCCACTTGGTGATCGAATTGACGCTGGATATAGATGTTCACAGCGATCCAGATAATATTACCATGACGATTAAAGATAACGGTCGTGGTTTTTCAGATGATTTTATAAAACAGATGGCAACTCCTGCAGAAAGAGAGAAGTATATCATTGGCAAGGGTAGTGCCAAACAACAGTTAAGCCATGGTATTCAAGATACATTGGTGGGTGGGCATGGGCGAGGATTGCGTAATTTAATGGCGATGATGGATCGAGGTGACAGATTTAATGAAGCCGTAGTTCCAGTCCATGAATATCTAAGACCCGATGGCACGAACATGGTGATTGACAAGAGACCTGATGGGTTACCGGGAGCGTTTATATCGTTGACTACATCAAAAAAATCATGGGATAAAGTGCCTGAAAAATCATTGCTTGCAGACGAGAAAGAGGTTGTGGAGGAATCGATAATGAAATTTGATTTTTCTGTTTTTAAACAAAAGTGTATGGTCAATCAAAAATCAGATGTTAAATCCGAAATAAATAATGACAATAATGACAATGATGAAAACCAAGATGGCAATCGCAACAAATATTGATCTGACAACAGCCCCTATTCCTGTATTTTCTCTTTTGCCATAAAATGTTGAACATCTGACACAGTACTCATAAATTGAGCCGGGAAGATAATGGTTGAATTTTTTTCTACCGCAATTTCCGCTAGCGTTTGTAAGTTTCTCAGCTGCAGGGCAATCGGATGAATCATCATAATGTCAGCCGTATCAGCCAATTTTTGTGCCGATAAAAATTCACCTTCTGCTGCAATAATTTTAGCTCGTTTTTCGCGTTCAGCTTCCGCTTGTTTGGCTATGGCACGTCGCATGTTGTCAGGTAATTCAATGTCTTTGATTTCAACGCTGTTCACCACGACACCCCAGGTTTCTGTATAGGTATCAAGAATTTTAGTGATTTCTGCATTGATCGTAATACGTTCAGACAGTATTTCATCCAATTGAAATTTACCCACAATATTGCGCAACGACGTTTGTGCTATTTGATCGATCGCTGCATATACATCTTGAATCGCGACGATGCTTTTAACCGCGTCAACGATTTTAAAATAAGCCACGGCAGATATGTCAACAGACACATTATCTTTAGTAATAATTTTTTGAGGTGGAATAGGCATCGTTACAATCCGCATATCAACCAGTCTAATCCAGTCAATAAATGGAATAATCAAATTTAAACCAGGCTCTCGAATACTAACTATTTTGCCGAATCTAAATACAACGCCTTTTTCATATTGTTGGACGATTCTAAAACCTAAAGATACCAATACAATCGTGAATAATGCGATTACGAATAGGAATGCCATGCGTTTCTCCTGCTAATCATCAATGATCGAGGCCAATATAACATTTATTTTCTGATGATATCAACCAAGATGTAAGAGATCTCTTACAGTATTATAAGAGATCTCTTACAAGATAATAATCCATCGGCGTCGTGACATAATCTGTAGAAAGGTTATACTGTTTGTAAGGGAAGTTAGGGAGAAACAGATTGTCTGACACGATGTCAAGCAGGGAGCAACGCAACGGATGTGCGCAGCTGCAAGGATGCAGCTTTTTTACCTCTCGGCTTTTTCCAGGTTAAACTCTTGGTGCCGGTTCTTCATTCTCAGTATTCAGTTTATCAGCCCTGGTTCTTATGTTCTTTCTCGTGGGTGCCGCAAAAAAAAGAAACCTGTTGGACTGTGCTGGTACATCTGCTGTTGGTCCCTCAAGAGCGCTCAGTAGCTTGTCAACATGCTGAACGACTTTGGGTGTATACAATCCAATCGCTTCAAAAAATCGAAAAATCAGTTGGAATAGCTTTGCAAAGCTGTTTGACTCATAATTGGCATAGTTTATTAAATGATCTAACGTGGCATCTTCTATCAAATAAGTCTTTATTTTTTGAATTCTGACTGACACTGCATCATTCTCATTTGCAGCCAGCGCATCAAGATGATCTATAGTGCTTCTCTTGCCTCGAATGGTTTCAGCACTTTCAAATAACGACTGTCGAGTTATCCACTGTTTTTCAGCGTCGTTTAAATAGAGCATAAAATCATCCAATGCGGTATTGATCGCATTTAATTGTCGATATTGTTCAAGATAATTTGTGTCAAAGGTAGTTTTTGCATCCGTCAAGGCATTATCTATTGATTTGGAGTCTGAATTTTTGGCGTTTTCAATGATAAGGTCACGCCCTGTTGATAACGCCGTCTTAAGTTTTGCCCGATATTCAGACGCCAGTGAATAGGGTCGTGTATGACGATCGCCTCGTCTGGATGTTATTTTGAGAATTGCCGGTAACCAGGGAAGCAGTTCATTTGCAGAAGCAAGCCGTTCCAAAGTACACCCTATAGCACTTAACTCAAAGCTACCTTTTTGCTTTACCCCTGTAGGATCGATGACCTGATAATCCAGCATCCTGCCATTGATGTTGACATACACATGGTTTGGTATGATTTTAACGGAGCCTCTTAGCAGACTCAGTGTATATCCCTGTAGATCCTCTGTTTCATTGCACAGGTCATCTATTTTTTTATTGAAATAGTCGGTAAATACGGATTGTTTAATGTCATCATTTGATGCTTGCTGTTCGCGATCCTTGTCTCTCAAAAAAGCCAGTTGCTCATGTGCCGCTTTGGCCGCCAATTGGGATGTTGCATATAACCGTTCATAAAGTTCTTTACATTGGATTGCCAATGTTTTAAGCGGGTTTATATTGTTTTCATTGGGCACGAATTCGTCCAGATTACTGATAAAATCAGTATCTGGTAAGCTCACCCCATTTTTTTTCAAAGCAAAATCGCTGTTTGAGGAGATGAATTGTTTAATTTCACTCTCAGATAAATAAATTGCAGCTTGATCCGCGCCAGCCTGGCGAGGTTTTCGAGTCATAAACTTGATAAATTTATAGATACTTTTAAGATGGATTGGCTCGTTAGCAGGAGTGGATCTCAAATAAAGATCGTACCTGTTTTGAGCGTTAGGATCTCCCTTAGAATCAATATAAAAAAGCAGTGAGGTTTTGTCATTCCAAACAAAGCAATCTGTATGCCCGGCCTGTTTGGCTTCATGAAAAGACATTCTATATAAATTAGATCCATTTAATGCTTTTTTAATGATGGGTAATGCATTCTTGTAAATAGTGTTTAAACGGATAAATGAATCGTCACATTTCCGTATGTTAAGGATTGATCGCCTGTCTTGTCTGTCCTGCTCAATCTCGTTTAATTGGGTATGAGCAAATGAAAATTTGTATGGGTCGTCCAGTGCATCCTGCATTGACTTTGAGGTCTGTTTGTCCCGCTCTATTGTGTTTAATCGACCCATTGCAACGTTGCATGTATCCAGTATATTCTGTATCGATCGCGAGGCTTGTTTGTGTAATTTTGAGTTACTTTTGGCCGACCGTTTCCGTTGCGCTGTGGAAAATATACGCTGTCTCGTGGGGGATGGATCACACAACAAGCTCACTTGTTTATCTACATCCAAAATTAATGGAGTGATCAGTCCCTTATAGAATTCATCCAGTATTTTTTTAAGGGGTACTGATACAGCGCCTGGTTTTAACCCGGTATTTTCCCAAGAGTCGGCCTCCATCATGATTTTTGTTAAGAACTTAGGCGGTGCTATATCCAAATCGTCCTTTATTCTTGCATGGGCTTTATGTGCAAAATTAGTGACGCTTTCAGACAATTCATTTAACAACCCAAAGATAATGGGCAGGTCAAAGAAAAGACGCAGGTATGCAAAAGAATCATGGTAATCGTTAATTATTTTTTCTATGTTAGCGATGGCTTTTTCTGAACTGGCCTTTAACGCGGGAAGTTTGTCCTTATACTCATCGCTGGTTAATGATATACGCTCGGGAAGCATTTTTAACACATTCATGAGATACAGGGAGGGCAGATTTTTAACCGGACTGCCATCTGGTTTTATTTGATCCAAAGCCGAATAATGCTCGCTCTCATCGGTTATGTTTTTTATAAGCGATTTTACATTTGTGATGATATCTTGAAAAAATGTAGAGAAATGGGGATCCGCTAATAGTGATATAACCAAAGGTTGAATATCTGCATAATATAAATATGATGTTAGCAAATGACACAACTTGAATAGCTTGGATTCATCCTCATTTACTTTCTCTATTTCGTACATGATTTGTTCTAGATAATAGACGATGTTCATCAAGCGCTTATAGGCTAATACTTGATGGGGACTGTAAGTTTTCACCTTAGATGGAAATGGGCTTGTCGAGTTTTTAAGGTAAGACTCCAGGCAGTCAAGAGCCCAAGGTAGCGTGACGTTCACACCACGGTCTAGTGCCCAGGGTAAAGTCACGTTCATAGCATGCTTTAATGGCCAGGGTAACTTGACGTTATCATCCGGCTTGGAATAATGGCGGAGAGCAGCAATCGCATCCATCACAATATCTTCCAGTCGTTGTTCTTGAAATAGGGGAGACCAATTTGCCCACGCAAATACTATTTTTAAAATCCCCACGAGGAAGTCATTGGGTGTTCCTGTACCTACATCAGGAAATGGAGATTCAGATAAAGGGGTGTGCCTTCTTAATGAGGTTATATTTAAAAGGTCGGTCATTTTAGGTTTTAATTGCTCTATCAAGCCATCTTTAGATAATGGCAATGTAATGATGCCTATTGCCGCTAGTTCTTTAGCATTAATGGTGCCTAATATGCCATCCTCGTTCTTATTGCGTTTCACCATGTATTGAAGACCTGTTTTGCCAGTATCTTTTAAATACAATACTTCCAGTTTTAATTCAGAATTTTTAGGCATTTTGACGACGTATGAGGCAAGACTTTTTAAATACATTGATCCCTGTTGAAATAGAGAGTATTCAGGCATTAATTCGAGGACATATGATGGCTGCTTTAACTCTTGTTTAAAAGAATCCGCAAGGTGATCAAAATGATTAGTAATGGATTGTTTAAGTGCGGCTAAAGCGACTCCGCATTTTTTATGCTTGATTAAATAGTGTGCTCTATCGTCATGTTCGACTTGGGTCTGTTGACATTTCAGATCTCGACGTCCCGCGGCTTCAGGTTGTTTTGTTTCCGCCTGATGTTCATATACATCCAGTTTATTTTGAAGAGTAAGTTGTTCCTCATTGGACAGGTCCTCCCTATCATTCGATATAGATCGATACCATTGATACAGATCCAGTGCTTCATCAGACGATATCAAGGTTTGGTCTGATTCGATTTGTTTTTTTCGTAGATTATAGGCAAAAGACATAATATTGGAGATGGCTTTTTTGCTTAAGACGGATTTTTCATTGAAATGGTTTAAGGCTGGCGTTAGATTTTCTAACGGAATTTTCCCAAGCTGTGGTTTTCCATAATGCAGAAATTTATAGTGTAGTTGTTTTTCTATGATTTTAAGATGCAATTGTCCTGGCTCGAGTTCGTTACCGTCCTTCATCAAGCAGGGCCTGAATGGATGGTCATCATGAATTAGATGCATAAATGCGGTTGCTTCGGATAGATCGCAGGGATCAGCAGGGTGAGGATCCTGACTTTTGATGGATTTCAGTATTAATAGATTACACTTGATATCAGCTTCTTCATAAAATTGGATTTGTTTCAGGTGCGTTTTTAATTGCCCTGCCGTAACCGAGTTGATTTCATGATTTATTTCCAAATTGCCTGTTACTTGAGCCAGATAAACATGAAACCACGGATAATGTTTATTATAGTTTGGCCGTCTACAATATTTATCCAAATGAGCCAGCGCCTGCTTAACCCTTAATACAGTTTTATTGGACTCATGAATCTGGCGTTTAATGGGCTTAATCGAGAGCATAAATTTAGCGACATCGGGTGAAAATTTCTGATGATATATGGCATCAATCGGACGTGGCTCGACAGAAAAAGTCTTGTTTCGAACTTGCTCAAAATACTGATCGCGTTTCGTCTGCAGCATTTTTTGCTTCACTGGGAGCTCATTTTTGAGACCCAGCAATTGAGGCCTGAAATCGTCGAATGAAAGAAATGTTCGCGGCTCGGATGCGTTCTTGTATACATGGCCCGAGAAAACATTAACCACGTCTTTATCAAACGTCTGTATATCCTTTATCTTAATCTCTTTGAACGCATCAACAAGGTAGGGTTGAATTGAACTGTAACACCTGATGCATGTTGACTGTTCCTGATTGTGGATATGGCCTCGTTCCAGAGCTTTATCAAACACAAGTGGCAAGTATGGCTTAAGTGGTGTGATTGATGAAAGCGAAGTTAAGGGACAATTCAGTTCACTCAGTGGAATGGTGCCTGTTCGTATTAATCCAACCGGTGTAATAATAGAGTTGGCGATGTATTCAGCGGTTAAATTTAGATAGTTACAATCGTCCAGCTCCACATCTGTTACCTGGAGCACTTCCCTACGCCTACGCTCGAATTCTTTTATTCGAGAGATATTTTTTTTCCAGATAGAAATAATCAACATGCTTTTATTTGTGGCTGACAACGTTATTTTATCCTGAGTTTGTCCATTCGCATCAATATAGGAGAGCTGTTTGATCTTACTGTTCCAAACATAACAGTTTCGATGCCTTGCTTTTTTAGCCTCCTCCAGCGGCATCAAATAAAGCTTGCAGCCGGTTTTTAGCGGTTCAAGTACTTCATATTTGAGGGTTGCGCCCTCAATGTTGATATACAACCGGTTGGGTTGATGCTGTATTTTGTCTTCCAGCAAACAGGGTATATAGTCAGGATGGAAGGCTATTGTGCTGGATTTAAATTGAGCTACATTCCGTTTTTGGTTGGCTTTCAACGCAGTCAACAAGTGGTCACAATCCTGTTCAGCGCGGTTCATGTCCGTTAGTTTATTGTCATACCATTGATATAAATCCCACGCCTCATCGTCAGCTAATTGTTCTGGGTTGGTAATGGTTCCATTGTCATCGAACTGGATGTCATCTGACAGGCTATGGCGGTGAACGAAAGCCTCTTTTTCTGACATATCAAAGCAGTTGTTGGTTTTGTTGTGTTCAAACAATACGATATTGGCTTTTAAGTGAACTGACTCAATGAGTTCATTGTTGCGCCTGAGCTTGAACGTCTGATCGGTTTGCTTTTGTTCAAGGTGCGGTCTCTGTAAATGGTTATCAGGTTCTGCTAAAGCCAATTTTAGCTGATGCAATACTCGTTTTGAGGTATCAATTTGTTGATGAATTGGAGCGAGGCGTAGAGCAAGAAAACGTGCATCTTCTATTTTTAATAAATGTTCAGCTTGACCGGTAAATTTAACGTTCAGGTAGTCTTTGGATATCTGAATTAACATGTCATGCAAGGGTTTAATCTGATCCATCAGTGGGCTGGATAGTCGACCAGGTTCCAGCAGCATCTGAATTTCAAATTTATCCACCAAAGAAAATAGATGTGGGAGTACTTCATATTTCAATCTGGCCAAACATTCGTGGATAAAGTTTTGTACGGTATCATCCAAATGATCCACTTCCTGTAGAATTTCAGTCAATACAGGTTGCATTTGTTTAAAATGAGACGGAAGAGTGAATAGGGCCGGTAAATTGATGATTAATGACATCGGATCTTTAATGCGACTGATGGTATTGATGATGCTTTTGATTGAGTTGGATAGTTTGTCGTATTTTTTTTGTCCAACTTCCATCATTTTTTCTTGGTCTACATTCGGCAGACTAAACGATGAATGGGTAGCTGATGTTTCAATGCTCTTCCATGCTGCTTCGATATGAGTGGGTAAAACACCACTAAACCAGGTCACCAAATCATAATTCAGTTTACCCGAAGCAGGTTTCATCTGCTCGATAATATGCCCACTAAACCTGCCGACCTCCCGACTGAAGGTTAGTGTTTTGGGATCAATTTTGGACTTGAGTAGACTGCTTTCTATAAATGAGTACAGTTGAGTTAAATATGACAAAACAGTGTCAATTTCCTGTTTGAAGACCCCTTCAAACAGAATGCCAAGATTCAACAGTAAGTGACTGGCTTCATCGGCTTCTTCTCGAATTTTCAAGATTCCAATGATTGTGTTTATATCGGATAGATTAAGTTTTTGCAGTTGTTCAAATACCTGCTCAGCTAAAAACAGTGCATTACTCAGATTTTTAATTTGTATGATTTGGTCAGGTTCACCTGAAAAATCTTCGAGGTCTTCATCAAAGGGCTTGCCTGTGGGTTGTCTGCTGAGCAAATATTTTAAGGTATTTTTATCATATTCTTGTTGTTGAAAAGCCAAGAGCCGGTTATGCACTTCATGAATAAAAGGGGAGACTTCCAAGTGCTTTAATGGTTCTAAAAATTCTGCCATGATATACACCTACGGTTATAAAGCACCGTTTGCCGCATTCTATATCACTGGGTTGCTCCTGGCAAATTACATTGGTAGCCCTGGGTGGGCAGTTCAGTGCTCTACAAAAGATGTGGGTAATGATAAGGGTGCAACTCTCACTACGAGAGTTGCACCCTGGTGGGCACGTCTGAGCGGTTGATATTTCATCTCGAATTGCTGCCCGGAGGCTTCGGCTTTGGTTCCTCATCATTGGCATTAAGTCTATCAACCCGTGTTCTTATGTTCGTTCTCGTGGGTTCCGCAAAGAAAAGAAATCCTTTGGGTCGCTCGGGTGCTGTTGGCCCTTCAAGGGCGCTGAGTAGCTTATCGACATGCTGAACAACTTTGGGGGTATACAAGCCCACGGCTTCAAAAAATCGTAAAACCAGTTGGCAGAGCATTGCAAAGCTGTTTGACTCATAATTGGAATAGCTCAATAAATGATCCAAGGTTGCATCTTCTATCAAATAAGTCTGTATTTTTTTAATTCTTACTGATAACTCATCATTCTCATTTGCAGCCAGCGCATTAAGGTGATCTATGGTGTTTCTCTTGCCTCGAATGGTTTCAGCGCTTTCAAATACCGATTGGCGAGTTAGCCACTGTTTTTCAGCTACGTTTAAATAGAGCATAAAATCATCCAATGCTGTATTGATCGCATTTAATTGTCGATATTGTTTGAGGTAATTTTCGTCAAAGATAGCTTTTGCATCCTTCAAGGCATTATCTATTGATTTAGAATCTGAGTTTTTGGCTTTTTCAATGATAAGGTCACGCCCTGTTGATAATTCTGCCTTAAGTTTTGCCTGATATTCAGATGCCAGTCTCGGTGATCCGAGTAGATCATCTGTTTCATTGCATAGCTCATCCATTTTTTTATTGAAATAGTCTGTAAACACGGATTGTTTAATGTCGTTATTTGTCGTTTTCTGTTCGCGTTCCCTTTCTCTCAAAGAATCCAGTTGTTCAAGTGTTGCTTTGGCCGCCAATTGAGATGTTGCATGCAACCCCTTGTAATGATCTTTACACTGGATTGCCAACGCTTTAAGCTGACTTATATTTTGTTCATTAGGCACGAATTCGTCTAGATTGCTGATAAAATCAGGCTGATATACGTGCCCAGTCAACGACTGGATAGTATTAAAGTCGGTGTTTAGCATCAGTTTGTTTTTTCTGACAGTAGACATTTTTTTTATGAAATGGTTCTGTTTGTTTGGGATATCAATAATGTCCAAGTGTTTAATGGATTTGGTTTTTCGGTCAATGAAATATAGTACGTCATTAACCCCTTTCACTTGCACATAGTATGCATTGTAATCCAGAGGTAACTTCAAATTATCAAACGTCTCAGGGATCGTTGACATGGAGATGAAACAACACCCCACTGCATTCGGTAAGCTCACTCCATTTTTTTGCAAAGCAAAATTGCTATTTGAGGAGATGAATTTTTTAATTTCACTCTCGGATAAATAAGTTGGAGTGTGATTCGCGCCATTCTGGCGAGTTTTTTGAGTAATAAACTCTATAAATTTATGGTTGTTTTTAAGATGGATTGGATAAGTCCAGCCTGTTTTTGCCGTGATCTCAGCATACATATCCCGATAATCTTTATACATATCCTGATCATCTTTGTTTCTGTGAAGCAGTTTTGTATTGTTAAAATCCAAATGCATTTTTGATACGATGCCAGAATCCAATTCTGTGAACGTCCATCCAGTACCTGCTGAATGGTCGTAAATAAAATATTTATCGCCGTGTTTAATCAACGTGGGTTTCTTTACCGACACCATGAGTTTGTTCTTTTTTGGATCATCCAAATCTATCGGCACTCCCGGCACAGACATTGCGACTGTATGTAGCAATGCTTTTTCCGTCAGAGGTTTGTTAACAGGAATGGATCTCAAATACAGTTCGCACCCATCGTCTTGAGGGTTAGGATTTCCTTTGGAATCGATATAAAAAAGCTGTGAGGTGTTGTCATCCCAAACAAAACAGTCTTTATGCTTGGCTTTTTTTGCATCATTAAATGACATAACATATATATTTGAACCATTTAAGGCGTTTTTAAATAACGGTAGTGCGGTTCTATATATATCGTTTAATTGAAGACGGGAGCCGTTGCAACTGTCCAGTACATGCTGCATTGAGGTTGAGGCCTGCTCATGTTTCTTTGAATCAAGATTGGCAGTTAATGCACGCTTCGACGTGGTGAATATACGCTTTCTCATGGGAGCAGGGTCGCATAACAAGCTGACCTGTTTGTCTACATCCAAAATTAACGGAGTAATCAGTCCTTTATAGAATTCATCCAGTATTTTTTTAAGGGGATCAGATATGGTTCCTGATTCTAACCCCATTGTAAGCTCCAAGGCATCCGCTTCCATTATTATTTTTAATAAGAAGTCAGGCGGTGCTATACCCAAATCGTCCTTTATTCTTTTATTGATTTTATGTGCAAAATTAGTGACGTTTTTGGGTAATTCATTTAACAATCCAAAGACAATGGGCAGGTCAAAGAAAAGACGCAGGGATGCAAAAGAAGCATGGTAGTCATGAATTATTTTTTCTATGTTAGCGGTGGCTTTTTTTGAACTAGCCTTTAACTCGGGAAGTTTGTCCTTATACGCATTGGTACTTAATGATATACGCTCTGGAAGCATTTTTAATACATTCATGAAATATAGGGAATCCAGGTTAACTGGATTGGCGTCTGCTTTCACTTGATCGGGCACAGAATAGTGTTCGCCCTCATCGGTTATATTTTTAATAATGGATTCTACCCTGGATATAATATCTCGAAAAAATGGAGAAAAATGGGGGTCGGCTAATAGTGAGCCAATCAGCGGATAAATATCCGCCAAATGTAAATAAGATATCAATAGATGATTCAGGCGAGATAGTTTGGATTCGTCCGCATTGACCTTCTCTACTTCAAGCATGATTTGTTCGAGATAATAGATGATGTTCATCAAGCGCTTATAGGCCAATACTTGATGGGGACTGTAAGTCTTCTCTTTAGATTCAAATGGGCTTACGGAATTTTTAATGTAAGATTCAACGCAGTCAAAAACCCAAGGTAGCGTGACGTTCACACCACTGTCTAGTGCCCAAGGTAAAGTCACGTTCACCGCATGCTTTAGTGGCCAGGGTAATTTGGCGTTATCACCCGGCTTGGAATAATTGGGAAGAGCAGCAATCCCATCCATCACAAGATCTTCCAGTCGTTTTTTTTGAGATAGGGGAGTCCAATTGATCCATGAAAATACTATGTTAAAAATCCCTACGTAGAAGTCATTTGATGTTCCTGTGCCTACATTAGGAAATGGAGATTCAGAGAAAGGGGTGTGCCTTCGTAATGAGAGTATATTCAACATGTCGGCAATTTTAGGTTTTAATTGCTCTATCAAGCCATCTTTAGATAATGGCAATGTAATGCCTATTGCCGCTAGTTCTTTAGCATTAATGGTGCCTAATATGCCATCCTCGTTCTGATTGCGTTTCACCATGTATTGAAGACCTGCTTTTCCAATGTCTTTTAAATACAAGACTCCCTGTTTTAATTCAGAATCTTTAGGCATTTTGACGACGTATGAGGCAAGACTTTTTAAATACTTCGCTCCCTGTTGAAATGGAGAGTGTTCAGGCATTAATTCGAGGACATATGATGGCTGCTGTAATTCTTGTTTAAAAGAATCCGTAAGATTATCAAAAAGATTGGTCACGATTTGTTTAAGTTCAGTTAACGCAGCTCCGCATTTTTTGTGTTTAATTAAATAGTTTGCTCTATTGTCATGCGGTGCAGTTTTTTTGATCTTCTGCTCAGGCTCAATGTTAAGCTCAGGAGATTTAGTTTCTACTCGTTTTTCATATATATCCAGCTTGTTTTCAAGACTGGTTTGTTCCGCATGGGACAGGTCCTCCTTGTCATCCTGTATAGTTCGATACCATTGATATAGATCAAGTGCTTCTTCAGACGATATCAATGCGTTGTCTGATTCGATTTGTCTTTTTCGCCGATCATAAGCAATGGACATAATATTGGATATGGATTTTTTACTCAATTTTGTTTTGTCGTCGAAATGGCTCAGGGCAGGCGTTAGCTTGTTTAACGCAATTTTCCCAGACAGTGGTTTTCCATAATGCATCAATTTATAGTGTAGGTGCCTGCCCACGATTTTAATATGCAGTTGACCTGGTTCGAGTTCATGACCCTGTTTCATCAAACAGGGCGTGAATGGATGAGTATCATGAATTAGATGCATAAATGCAGTCGCTTCGGATAGGTCGCAGGGCTTGGCAGGATGAGGGACGCGTGGATTGAATGACTCTACGATCAACTTATTACGCTTGATTTCAGCTTTTTCATAAAACAGTATTTGTTTTAGATGCGTTTTTAATTGCTCTGCTGTAACAGTGCTAATTTCTGGCTTAGTTTTCAAATTTTTTGTTCGTTGAGCGAGAAACTTATGAAACCAGGGATAATGTTTGTTTTGAAGGTTCTGTTCAGGTTGGTTGAGCGAAGCTTCACTATAATCTTGTTTTTTACAATATTTATCCAAATGCTCCAGCGCAAGTTTAACCCTGAACACCGTTTTACCGGACTCATGAATTTGACGCTTAACCGGCTCAATCGAGAGCATAAAATTTGCGACATCTGGTGAAAATTCAGTATGATATATGGTTTTAATCGGACGTGACTCAACAGAAAAAACTTTGTTTCGAACTTGCTCAAAGTACTGGTCGCGTTTCATCCGCAGTATTCTTTGCTTCCCTGGGAGCTCATTTTTGAGACCCAGCAATTGAGGCCTGAAATCGTCAAATGAAAGGAGTTTTCGCGATTTGGATGTGTCATTGTATACATGGCCTGAGAAAACATTGACTACGTCTTTATCAAACGTTTGTATATCCTTTATCTTAACTTCTTTGAATGCATCAACAAGGTAGGGTTGAATAGAACTGTAACATCTGAGGCATTCTGAATGTTCTTGATCATGAATATGGCCTCGTTCCAGAACTTTATCAAACACACGCGGCAAATATGGCTTAAGTGCTGTGATTGATGCGAGTTGGGTCAATGGGCAGTTCAGTTCAGTGAGAGGGATGGTGCCTGTTCGTATTAATCCAACCGGTGTATTAAAGTTGGCGATGTTTCCAGCAGTTAAATTTAGATAGTTAGAATCATCCAGCTCCACATTTGTGACCTGATGTACTTCTCGACGTCTACGGTCGAATTCTTTTATTCGAGGGAGATTGTTTTTCTTGATAAACAGTCTCAACATACTTTTATTTTTAGCTGACAACGTTATTTTATCTTGAGCCCGTCCATTTTCATCGATATAGGAGAGCTGCTTTATTTCACGGTTCCAAACGTAACAGTCTCGATACCCTGCTTTTTTAGCTTCATCCAGCTGCATCAAATAAAGCTTGCAGACGGCGCGGATGTCTTCAGATGCAATCGTCTCAAAATCAGGGTCTTCGCCATCTACTATTCGAAGTTTATCTTCAGGCAACGCATTGATGATGGGTCTTAATCGAGGGATGTTTTCCGGGGGTACAAAATTAAGTTTTATGGTATCAAAATAGAAAACATTGTCTCTATATTGAATGAATCCATCATGATTCCCCAACAGGGCGCTGAGTTGCGTGGTGTCTAATGTGTGTGGATCGACTTGAGACATTTTAAGCAAACTGCACGCGGTTTTTTTCGGTGGTTCAAGCACTTCATATTTAAGGTTTGCACCTTCAATGTTGACATACAAACAGTTGGGTTGATGTCGTACCTCTTTGTCTTCCAGCAAACAGGGGATATAGTCAGGATGAAAGGCTATTGTGCTGGTTTTAAATTGAGCTACATTCCGTTTTTGTTTGGCCTTCAATACGGTCATCAAGTGGTCACAATTCTGTTCGGCGCGGTTCATGTCCGTTAGTTTATTGTCATACCACTGATATAAATCCCATGCCTCATCGTCAGTTAATTGTTCTGGGTTGGTAATGGTTCCATTGTTATCAAACTGGACGTCATCCGACAGGCTATGGCGGTGAACGAAGGCCTCTTTTTCTGAGATATCAAAGATGTTGTTGGTTTTGTTGTGTTCAAACAAGACGATATTGGCTTTTGAGTGCACTGACTCAATGAGCTCGTTGTTGCGATTGAGTCTGAAATTCTGATCGGTTTGCATTTGTTCAAGATGCAATTTTAATTTGTTTAAAGCCGGACGAGCAGGATTGGTGTCCGGTGTTTCAAACCAACTGGATAACCAGTTTTTTGTATTGGACTGTAAAGTGGGTTCGGCAGTCAGGTGTTTCTCAAGGCTCTGTCTGGATTTATCATCCAGTAGCTCTAAATAAGGTTTTAACAAGGTAAAATGGGTCTTCAATGTTTCTTTTGAATGCAATACCGCCAAATTATCCTGATTTTCATCGATTAGCTGTAAATGGACATCCAGCGCCGCAAGGGTTAATTCTATCAGGTGCAATACTCGTTTTGATTCATCAACCTGTTGATGAATCGGGGCAAGTCGTAACTCAATGAAACGAGTGTCTTCGAGTTTTAATAAATGCTCAGCTTTACCGGTAAATTTAACGTTCAGGTAGTTCCTGGACGTCTGAATTAACATGTCATGCAGGGGCTTAATCTGATCCATCAGTGGGCTGGATAATCGACCGGGCTCCAGCAGCATCTGACTTTCAAATTTATCGACAAGGGAAAATAGATTCGGTAATGCTTCATATTTCAATTTGGCCAAATATTCGTGGATAAGGTTTTGTACCGTATCTTCTAAATGATCCACTTCCTGTAGAATTTCAGTCATTAAAGGCTGCATTTGTTTAAAATGGTTCGGGATAGCGAACAGTGCCGGTAAATGAGTGATTAAAGACATGGGGTCTTTAATGTTACCCACTGTGTTGATGATGTGTTTGATTGAGTTGGATAATTTGTCTAACTTTTTATGTACAACCTCCGCCATTTTTTCTTCATCTACATTGGGCATGATAAACGATGAATTTGCAGCCGATGTTTCAATGCCAACTCGTACCTGTTCTATATAAGTGGGTAAAACACCACTAAACCAGGTCACTAAATCATAATCCAGTTTACCCGAGGCAGGTTTCATCTGATCGATAAGATACCCACTAAGCTTGCCGGCATCTAGGCTAAAAGTCTCCATGGAGATCGCTGTAGGGTCAAAAATATTTGACTCTGTTAATGAGTGGACTTTGGTTAAATATGACAAAATGGTGGCAATTTCCTGTTTGAATGCCCCTTCAAATTGTGTTCCAAGATTCAACAGTAAATAGCTGGCTTCATCCGCTATTTCCCGAATTTTCCAAATCCCAATGATTGAGTGTCTATCTGAGAAATTAAGTTTTTGCAGTTGTTCAAAGACCTGCTCAGCCAAAAATAGTGCATTACTCAGATTTTTAATTTGTATGATTTGATCAGGTTGACCTGAAAAATCTTCGATACTTTCATCAAAGGGCTTGCCTGAGGGTTGTCTGCTGACTAAATAGGCTAAAGTATTTTTATCATATTCTTTTTGTTGAAAAGCCAAGAGACGGTTGCGCATCTCATGGATAAAAGGCGACACTTCCAAATGCTTTAATGGTTCTATATATTCAGCCATGACGTATACCTGCGGTTATAATACATCGTTTGTTATATTATATGTCATGAGGGTGTTGGTGGCAAATTTTAGGGCGAATATGTTAAATATTTTGCTTATTCCCCGTCTTTGCGAGCGTATTATAGGGGCGAGCGGCAGCCTTATCATTACCCACATCTTTTGTAAGGCACTGAACTGCCCCCTCTCCCGCGTTCACTAGCTTGTTTTTACAAGCTTTTCTGTCGCGGGAGAGGTGCTGTTCAGTGCCCTACCAAAAATGTGGGTAATGATAAGGCGGCAGCTCGCCCCTACAAGCGACGGATGGGTGAGCAGTTATCTTTTTTCTTTAGCTATGGAGCCTTCCGTGGACGTGACTAAAATTTGACAAAACAACAATCATGCGCTAATTTTAAAATGCAATGCGTAAATAAGTTGCTTAGCGATCAAACCTGATGCAACAGAAACCAAATACATTAAGAGAGAGGGACATCTTGGTGTGCAGGGTTGTTAACGTGTTGTAATGTAGAAAGATGTATCAACTCCATGGGGCTGGATGCCTGTCTAGATCTAACCTGCATGGTTAAACTTAAGGAGAATACTTATGAAGACTTACACTTTAAGAGCCCAAGGGCTCAAACTAACCGCCACTAGCTTAGCGGCAATGCTCACAATAGGACTTTGGTTTGCTCCAATAACTGACGCTGCGGCCCAGTGTAGCTGTTATCAGATCGTCAACGGTGTAGAACAAAGTATGAACGGTGACTGTTACACGCAGAAAGGCACCAATCTATGCTGTGTAAAAGGCCATGGCAACAACCCTGCGAAATACTGTCATTGATAAGCTGAAAATACATAAGGGGATGGGGTCAGGTCTTGCCTTTTGCCTATTAAAGCAAAAGGCAAGACCTGCCCCCTCCATGTGTTTTTTCTCGTCTAATTCGCGAATCATCCTCTCTATATGTTACATCTAATACTCAATAACATCCTTTTTGCTTTTAATGATGCTATTAGATCATGCTCTTGTTTCACGATCTAGTCATAATGGTATGATCTTGCTCTGATTTACCTCTTTAATAATTTGACTTATTATTAATCATCAATCATACTGTTAAATATCATCAGTTGATATCCATAAAGATTGAATATGAAGCTAGATGCAGGATTAGAGATTTTACTATCGTTAGATGGCACTGAGTATACCGAAGAAAATGGCTATTGGTATAAAATTGAAGCATCTAAAGTTGAGCCAACAAGAGAAAGACCTCATGGAATTAGATATAGCTTAACGCTTCATGACAACTATAACCAACGCATATTGGGATTTGATAACGCGCATGCCATTAAGGCTAAAAAGCATGGCTACTACGCTGGAACAATTGTGTCTTATGATCATGTACACCATTCTATTAAGGACAAGGGCGTTCCCTATGTGTTTGAAAATGCACAGCAATTGCTTCATGATTTTTTAAATGAAGTAAATTCCATTTTAAGCAAATTGAATAATGGAGGTAGTTAAAATGAAAATTATAAAGGTTGGCATTATACCACGAGATCATTTTCAAAAACGATTGATTGATATTGCTTCTGGACGCTATATACCAAAGAAAAACGAACCAAAAATTTGGTTTTCTTCTATTAAATCTCTAGGTGAGGTTCTCAGTGAAAATAATCTGCGATTACTGCGCATTATTGATGAAGAAAAACCTTCCTCAATAAAAGAGTTAGCAGACATTACGCATCGGCAGCCAGGTAATCTCAGCCGGACTCTGAAAACAATGGAGCGTTATGGAATCATTGAATTCAAAAAAACCGGAAAAAACTCAAAACCCATTGCAAAAGCTCTTGGCTTTAATATTGAATATAATGTGCGTAATTATTTACACTGCTGATTGTGGAAAATGGTATATTTCTGGGTGGAAGTAGAAAGTATAAACCTAAAAAAGATGAACCTAAAATATGGTTTAGTTCTATTAAGTCTCTGATTCATGTCCTTGCTGAGTAGCCCAAACACTTCGTGTAACATATTTGAAAAGAACAGTTTTTTGTTCTGATTTACTCCTATCCCGTTCGCGGTGAGAAGGCGCACAAATAGATTTTGGCTATAGCACATAGTCCAGCGCGCCGTCTCGAACCGTCATTCGATCTCATAATTAACATGATATTTAATTTTTCGTCAACCGCTTGAATCAGTAGCTCAAGATTGAACAACCTATTTTGGTTGCTTCGGCAGTGAAGACTCATCTTCTTGATACTTGTTGTTAGCTTTTTCTATATCATTAACGTTACTAACGACTTTACTGGTCACTTGTGTAAATTGTTTTTTTCTTGATAGGCTTATTTCATTAGGAAAAACATTTGGCTGATGGTTTGTTGGAACACCACACAGCGTTAAAAGACTATTAAAGATCACAATAAGTTTATTGATAATAGGTCGAATCCATTGATTCCAAACACCTTTATCATCTATGAACGTCTTTTCTGCCTTTCGAATTGCATCAATACAAGCTTCTTTGAAACAGATCATCCGTTGAGGCCAATTTGCTATCTGATTACCATGTGTTCTCATTAAATTTTGTTTGCACGTCATTAATGCCTTGGCTAACGTCGCTATTTCCTGTTGTTGCTCATCATCCAAAGCAATTTCAGGATTAAATGACAACAACTCTTTAACCACGAGCTTAAATTGCTTGAGTTCATCGTCTATCTTTTCTTGAAACTCGATAAGCTTAGGATCTAATGCACGAATTTTTTCCATCATCATCGCACAGTCATGACCTTTAAGGGAGGCATCTTTTGCTAAAAGAAAAACACTACGACCATTAGCATTGTATGACTTAGGTAAGTCCACTAAAACTGATGGAGGTACTTGTTCTAATAAATAATCAAAGACTTCCTGATGGCCATGCTGGACCGCAAGTTGAAACACGTTGTTCAAATTACCGTCGCGCGTAGAGTGAACAAATAAATACTCCAATAGTTGTGGATCGGAATTCGAAGTGTGTAAGTTTTTACCTTCCACGCGTTTGACGGTTGAAATAATCATTTTGATTATCTCTATCTTTCCAGTCTTTACCGCATACTGGAATACACTGACGCCTTCACTCGTAGAACCCGTTAAAAAACCAAATGGGCCTGTGGCATAAGAGTATGTAAAATTTAGCATGGTTTGCATCATGTCGATCTGATTTTTTTTAGCCATCTGAATAAGTCGTTCATCAAGATGAGAATACAACACATTTCTAGATCTAAATAAAGTAGCAATGTGTACCACTTTTTTAAGAAGATCTACATTTCCATCGTTACATGCTTGATTATAATCACGTTCTATTTCGTTGTGTATATATTCACGTTGAGATAGAGTAAAAGTACGAGATAGGTTGTTAGCTTCTTCTTCGCTAGTAAGTTGCAGAATTTCTGTTGCCAATCCAAAATTTTGATTAGCTAAAGCCGCATTAAAATCAGTATAATCACCATTAACAATCGCTTGTTTTATTCTTAGTTGATCCTGCTCAGTAAGTTGGCTCATTTTTAGATCCTCCATTTTTAGATCCTTATTAAATTTAATTAATTGTACATACTGGTTAAAATAATGTCAAGCATCTCTAGATACTGCTCTAGATGGGAACAAATGGACACTCCTATTTTTCATCTACACACTTAGATTACACATCAAGATCCAAAAATACACACTTAATTCAAAATATGTTATGATGGCCCCGTTAATGTTTTTTTTATACTAACCGGGAAATTTAAAACAAGGGGAATGCAATGAATATAGAAGACATGGTGGAAACAGCAAAGTGCACTATTAAAAATGCATATATGAGTAGATCCAATGAAGCGACGATCCTCTTATCGACAGTAAAAAACTGGGAACTTAATAAACGGTACGCTCTTATGCGCGCACTTGAATCTTACGGATGTGAATGCCGAGGAATAGCAGAAAGCTCTATCGAACATGAATCTACACCTGTACTTAATACATACTACATGAACTTTACTATGCGACAAAACCGTAGTAATTTTCGTGCATTCGAGGATATTGTCAATGACAAAAGCAATACATTATTACTCAAGACACAAACTATCCTATTGCAAATGGAAACTATAAACGAATTGACAGCCTCTCACAATGATCATAATGATTTTGTCAAAACGTGCACTAACATGATGGAGTTGGTGGTTGAATTGGAAAAAGATCATGTTCTTTCTTCCGAAAATGCACTGCATTTGATGAAAGAAACTAATAATATCGTTAAGAATCCGGACCAATATAAAAAATTTCTTGCCGAGGCAAAGACATATCGGAATGTTGCAGATGGAAAATTGTCGGCTTACATTATGTTGATTGTCGGTTGGGCGGCTAAAATTGTGACGTTTGGTTTAGTCGGTCAAGCTTGGATCGACAATGCCAGCAAGAACCTGAAGCTGATTGAAAGTACTGAACAGTTTTTAAGCGAGGGAGAGAAGTGTTCAAACGTCCGACTAGGGTAATGTGATAAGCCCGTGACTTGT
>JABDAB010000004.1:29839-93260 GCA_013289415.1 Gammaproteobacteria bacterium | reverse complement strand
GCGGAGCAATTTGCTCGTATCCGCGGATTTATTAGCACGGTACGGAAGCAAGGATTTTATGAGGCATGTGAAAATATCGTCGTGGCCATAGAAAGAGAAAAACAAATCAAAGGGTGGTCGCGAAAAAAGAAAGATGATCTGATTAATGCATTGAATCCTGAGTGGGACGATTTATATCGATCGATATGTTAAAGACCCTGCCACTGCAGGGAGATCCCTCGCTTCGCTCGGGATGACGTGGGGAGTTACAAAATATTTTCATTAATCACAAAACACCCACATTTATACTAATATATATATATAGGATATTTAAAGTGACTTATGGTTATATATGAAACTATCAAAAGCTGCGATCGAATTATTGCGTGATAAAGAGAAAATGCTTAATCAATCTTGGTTCATCAATCGCATGAAGGCCGCTGGATATAGTGTGGAAGAGAGAGGGAATTGTTTCGGCATGGCTCACATGTCCATGCTAGCTTTTCTCACTGGAGATATGGAAACATTCAATGCTCGATTATTTGCTATTGATAGAACGCCTGTTAAAGATTTTGAAAATAATTTTGCCAACCTCAGAAATAAACAGAAGCTATTGATTAAAGAAGGTAAAACAGATGCTGCCAAGAAAATGGCCGACTTTATTGTGGACATGCTGGCCTTTTTTGATGGGTTAAGGCTGTATCAAAACACCAGTGATTACAAACATTTGTTTGAGGAACCAGGTAACGTGCTTACTCAAGATGCTGCTAAAGCAATGCAACTGACTCTGCCAATTTCATTGGACTCAAAAGACAACAACCCTGCTCTTATTAGCCAGTATTTTGGAGCTTATAATAGAGACGAATTAAAACAATATATTGCAACCATGGAAAATAATTTAGGCCGAACTTCCTTCGCACTAACCTTAGTCAGTGCTATGCACGCAATTAATCTTAATTATGACGCTAGCACTAAACACTGGTTATTGATTGACCCCGATCGCGTACCCGGAGATGAATATACTGATGCCGGATTATTGGCCGATGCCCTACTTGCAGGATATAGACAAAAAGAAGGACTTGTTATGGAAACACATCTTTATACTACAAATAAAGATGCAAAAAACATACAGGTTGATTTTTTAACCATGAAAAAAACGCCAAAATGGGCTGAGTTACACAACTCATCCAAACTGAATACAGTTTATGAGGATAAGTGGTCTCAATTGTATTATGCTTGCCGTCTAAATGATGCTTTATGGATCCAGGAAAATATCCCACTGGGTCTCGATTTAAATCAGACAACAGCTAAAGGCATAACTGCATTGATGCTGGCAAGTTCATACAATAATATTGCTCTTTTTGATATGTTAATCGAAAAAAAAGCAACTATTGATCAAAAAAATAATCTTGGCCAAACAGCACTGATGTCTGCTCCATGCAGTGGAAACTCATATATTGTTGATCAATTAATCAAAGCTGGAGCCAGTATAAATGCAGTAGATCATCTTGGCCAAACGGCACTGATGATAGCTGCATCCATTGGCCATTCACACATTGTTTATCAGTTAATCAAAGCTGGAGCCAGTATAGATGCAGTAGATAAAAATGGTGAATCAGCACTAATCAAAGCTGCTATGAAAGGGAATTTAGAGGTCATTAAACTATTAATCAATCCTGGTAATATCAATATGAAGGATGGGCATGGGCAAACAGCATTATCCGCCGCATGCTTAGCGAATCAGATTCCTGTCATACAGTTTTTGTTGGATTCATCTGCTATCCTGACTGAAGATACGCTCATCACAGCATATATGAAGGGCAATGCTGACGTCACTGCCCTATTAACCAACAATGGGCGAACTCTAACTGAAAGCATGCTCACCACTGCATGCGCTCAAGGCAAAATTGATGTCATTACCACATTAATCGACAATGGAGTAACTCCAACTGAAAGTATGCTCACTACCGCATGCTCTCAAAGCAAAATCCCTGTCATTACCACATTAATTGATAAGGGTGTAATTCCAACTGAGAACATGCTTACCACAGCATGTTCTCAAGGCCAGGTTGGTGTCATGGCCACATTAATCGACAAGGGGTTAACCCCAACTGAAAACATGCTCACCACGGCATGTTCTCAAGGCCACGTTCATGTCGTCACCACATTAATCGATATGGGGGTCATTCCAACTGAGAACATGCTTATCACAGCATGTTCTCAAGGCCACGCTGGTGTTGTTTTCACATTAATCGATAGAGGGGTAACTCCAACTGAGAACATGCTCACCACAGCATGTTTTCAAGGCCAGGTTCATGTTATTTTCACATTAATCCGCAATGGCGTAACTCCAACGGAGGCTATGCTCAACACGGCATGTTCTCGAGACCAATATGATGTTATTGGGTTATTACTCAGACATGGGGTAACTCCAACGGAAGGTCTACTCACCACAGCATGTTCGCAGCGATTCCCTGTAGAATTAAGAGGAGATAGAGCGTTCATGCTGGCGGCAGTTAAGCAGTACGATTGGGTTGCTCTGCTCGCTTCTGAAACATTGCAAAAGAATAAAGAGTTTATGCTCGAGGTGGTTAAGTTAAATGTCGGTGCTATTAAATTTTTTCCTATGGCCATGAGAGAGGATAAAGAGACCATGCTTGAGGCGTGTAAGCTCAGGCTTAGTTGTCTTGATGCTGCTTCACCTGCATTGACAGGAAATAGAGACTTCATGCTTGAGGCATGCAAGTTCGATGCTGGCGCTATCTGGTATGCTTCACCTGCATTGACAGGAGATAGAGACTTCTTGCTTGAAGCAGTTAGGCAAAATATCGAGGTTCTTAAGTATATTCCTGAAGAACTGAAAGATGATAAAGAGTTCATGCTCATGGCTGAACATGCTGCAGTGACGCACGATGTGGCGCCTGAGCATTTGAAAGAAACATTAAACCCCGTTGAAGTCAGATCACATTTTAAAGGTGAATTATCCAGAATAACCCCACAAAATCTAACAGAAGAACAGTTGCACAAAATTGATGATCACATACAGATTTTGGAATCAGACAACAAGTTGAAAAAACAGTAAGGAACTGCGCAATAATAACTTACACGATTGAGCGCCCTGCCAAAACTTGCAATGCCTGGCGGATCAACTGTTCGCAAGTCTTCTGGCCATCATCTATTTTATTCATTACTTTAACCGCTTCCTGATGTTTATACCCCAATGCTTCCAATGCACTAATCGCTTCATTGGATTGATTCGCGCTGACTGCCTGTTTGGCGTGAGACACCACTCCACCAGGTAGTTGCTGGATGCTGTCTTTCATTTCAACGACCAGACGCTCAGCAGTTTTTTTACCGATGCCGGGTAATTTGATTAACAGGTCGGTATTTTGTTGATTAATGCATTGAATAAACTCGTCAGGACTAATGCTGGATAGAATCGCAATGGCCATTTTGGGGCCAACACCATTGACCTTGATAAGCGCTCGGAATAAAGCTCGCTCCTGTTTATCTTGAAAGCCATACAGCAATAATGCGTCTTCGCGCACAACCGTGTGAATATGTAATCCAATTGTGCCAAGCTGAGCCTCAACTTGAAAAAATGTAGGCAGTGATGTTTCAACGTCATAACCTACGCCATTGACATCCACCACCAGTTTGCCCGGCTGATGTCTGTCAGCAACGCGACCACTAAGCCATCCTATCATCGAACCCGTCTCCTTGTTGCGCGACGCGGACCTGCGACCAGTGGACTATTGCGCATGTGACTATGGCAAATGGCAATCCCCAGCGCGTCCGCCGCGTCACTTTGTGGTGAGCTGTTTAACATCAGCAAACTAACCACCATGTGTTTAACCTGCTCTTTTTGAGCCGCGCCATATCCCACCAGTGATAATTTGACCTCACGAGCAGAATATTCGCAGACCTTCACCCGATGTGATGCACAGGCAACCATGGCCACACCGCGTGCATGCCCCAGTTTCAATGCGGAACTGGGATTTTCATGCATAAATACTTCTTCGATAGCCACCTCGTTGGGACTAAATTTTTCCATTAAGTGGCAAATACCGTTAAAAATCTCCAGCAATCGTTGGCTTAATTCACCCTCTGCTGTGCGAATACAACCACTGTCGATATATTCCAGTTTCCGGTTATTTTCCTTGATAATTCCATAGCCAGTGACACGCGACCCAGGATCAATCCCTAAAATGATGGTCATTATTCCTCTGATTCAACGAGGCACTCGGGAAATTCTGCATTGCTATACACGGCTTGAACATCATCCAAATCCTCCAATGCATCAATAAGTTTTTCCAGACTTTCAGCCGTGTCTTTATCCAAAGCTACCGTTGTTTGCGCTCGCATGGTGATATGTGAGTGTTCAACTTCAATTTTTGAGCTGCTCAATGCAGACAGTACTGCATGATAAGCTTCGACCGGTGTAATTACTTCTATTTGTCCATCTTCAATGGCAACATCGTCAGCACCCGCGTCAATCACTATCTCCATAGCTTCCTCACCCTGTGAGGTGGGTGCTAGCAAAATTTCGCCCTGCTTGTTAAAAAGATATGACACTGAACCGTCTGTGCCCAAATTTCCACCGTATTTGGTAAATGCGTGTCTAACCTCAGATACGGTTCGATTTTTATTATCAGACAGGCAATCCACCAAAATGGCCACGCCACTCGGTCCATACCCTTCATAACACATTTCCACCATATTTGCGCCATCCAGCCCGCCGACGCCGCGTTTAATGGCATTATCAATGGTATCGCGTTTCATATTGGCTTTCAGCGCTTTTGTTATGGCATCGCGTAATCGCGCATTTGCTGACTCATCACCGCCACCAGTGCGCGCTGCTACTGAAATTTCACGAATCAATTTTGTGAAAATTTTCCCACGCTTGGCATCCTGTACGCCTTTACGAAATTTAATATTAGCCCATTTACTGTGACCGGCCATACGAACACCTCATGATTAAATTGGAAAATATGGATCGATTATACAATGCTGTCCAGCGCAAATATACAATGAAATCCTGCCAACCATCTATTGTCATTACACACACAAAAACCCAGCCCAGGCTCAGACCCGGGCTTTCAATTAAGATTGACAATGATAGTGATAAAGAAATCCCATTAGCATCAGATGGTAACTATGCACCATAATGTATCATAACCTTAGAGATTTAGTTACAATGCCACATTTCTTAAAAATGAGCAGTGTTTAATGTTAACCTCAACACGCCAGCGAGGGGTTGAACTCTCCTTCATAATAATAGCCATCTCTCTGCTCATAAAGTTGCTGTGCATTGGCTCAAACGATTTGCTTGTTGAAGAGGCATATTATTGGAATTATTCAGCGCACCTCGACATAGGCTACCTTGACCACCCACCGATGGTAGCTGTGCTCATAAAAATATTCACCACCATTTTTGGCATCAATGAATTTGGCGTTCGCATCGCGTCAATCTTTTGCTGGCTCGCAACAGCCCTGTTTAGCTTCAAATTAACCCAATTAATAAAGCCCGGTGCAGGCAAGTATGCCGTAATGTTATTGGCAATATTACCCTTTTTCTTCCTGCACTCGCTGGTGATTACACCCGACTTACCGTTAATTGTTTGTTGGTCGGCAGCCCTTTATTATTTGTACCGGGCGCAGGTTTTAGACAACGAATCGTCTTGGTATGCCGCCGGGATCTGGCTCGGCCTGGGCGTACTTTCAAAATATAGTATCCTGTTGCTAGGGCCCGCAACCTTGCTTTATCTAGTCATGCTGCCTCATGCGCGAAAATGGTTCTTTCGAAAAGAACCATATGCCTGCTTACTACTAACAACACTTTTATTTACTCCAGTCATATACTGGAATGCAACTCACGAATGGGCCTCGTTTGTATTTCAAAGTACGCGCCGATTGGACGAAGTATCTTCTTTTTCATTTCATCAACTAATGGGGTTGTTTGTTGTGTTTTTAACACCCTTGGGCGTATTGGGGTTTTTAGCGCTATTTAAAAAAAATACACCTGAAATTAACTTGTTTGACTTAAAAACCAGACGTTTTCTGCAAATTTACACCCTTGCTCCACTAGCTGTGTTTTCTTTGTTTAGTTTTAGTCATAGTATTAAATTCAACTGGATTGGACCGTGCATGCTTGCCATCATACCATGGCTTGCAATCCTGATTGACAGAAAACAACCGTCTCTTCGTAATGGCTGGTTCATCACATCAGTTATTTTATTACTTATTTATAGTTGCATGCTTTTTTGTATTGTTTTTGGCATGCCTGACCGTGTAAATCAACAACTCTTCAGTAAATATATTGCGTGGGGTGATTTAACCAAACAAGTTAATGCGATTGCTTTTGATGTTGAAACCCAAATGCACGCAACACCGCTTATTGTGCCCATGGATCAATATAATATAGCCAGTGAGCTGGCATTCTATCAGGCAAAATTTTTAGTCAGGGAACAAATACCTAAAACCTATAAAATAATCGGTAGTGATTTGTTTGGGCATAACAGTTTAATGTATCGCTATTGGTCGCAGGGCGAAGCCGTTGCAGGTAAGCTGGTGCTCTTGATTGATGAAAATCCGGATGAGTTCGAAACGTCGGAAGTCAGATCACGAGTCATTGCAAAATCTGATACGAAAACGCTATGGGCGCATAGTCAGGGACTTGGTGCAGAAATCCGACAGTATTATTACAAAGTGGTGCAGATAAAAGGGATTGACGGTTAGGAACTGCGCAACAATAACTTACACGATTGAACATCCCATCTTGCCGTCATCTGGGCACTCAATCGTGTAAGTTATTATTGCGCAGTTCCTTAGTCCCGCGAACCCCAAACAAGTCGTGAATAAATAAAATAGTTTAACAGTGACCCAAAAATCATACCGGTGACCAGTATGAAATTTTCTTTAATGACTCCGGCACCTATCATTCTTATCCCAATCTGCAGCCAATAACTTTGTAAAAAAACAAAGCCCACAGAGTAAGCTACAAATATAACCAATGACTTTGCCTTGTCAATATGCGATACAGGGGGCCTTTTATTAAACGTAAAATAACTGTTCAAAATAAAATTGTTAATAATAGCCGCTGTTACAGCAATCGCTTGTGAAGAAAACGGTGTGAAATAATGGCGGATCAGGTTGTACACTAAAAACTGCACGGCCATACCAGAAGCGCCAACAAGGCACATTTTCAGATACATTTTCATCTCATGATATCGCAAGATAAACAGGACGCGTAGTGAATCGATGACCGAATTTGCTGGCAGTTTGCTCAAGCCTTTTTGTCTGTCAACAAATTCAATGGGATACTCGCAAATCAAGGCATTGTTTTTATGCAACAACCACAACAGTTCTAATTTATACGCATAATGATTCGATAAAAATTTTTCAGGCAAAACGTCTTGCAAGGCTTGGCGACGTGTGGCTCTAAAACCACTGGTAAAATCTTTATATTCAGATGTAAGCAGCGCTCGTGAGATCCAATTACCCAGTACTGACATTAATTTGCGATGCCAACCCCAATCAGCCGGAATACTTCCTCCTGCTACATATCGACTACCCACCACCACATCACATGTTTTAATTTTCTCAAGCATGGGAGCAATGTATTTGGGTTCGTGAGACAGATCAGCATCAAACTCAAAAACAATATCCGCTGATAATTCATCCAGTGCATAACGCATTGCCTGTAAATAGGCTGAGCCCAAGCCAGATTTTTTTAATTCCGTTTTCAAATGCAAGTTAACATTGCTCGCTACTAAATCGGTCACAATGCGCTGTGTGCCATCTGTTGATGCGCTATCAAATATCAATACATGAATATCTGCATTTGGAATACACCGCGTGGCATTAAACACTGCAGTTAGGGTCTCTTGAATGACTGCGGCTTCATTATAAGTAGGAATTATAATTACCACTTTTGCAATTGTCATGGCTGTAGGGATCTCGGTGTTTGGGCTATATTAACTGAATAATACCATATAAGTATAGAAGGTTTGCGATAATGCATGATTATACTCAAACCTCCTATTAAATCGAGATCTCAATTATTTGGACAAGCTACATGCGTGATTTTGCATGTGGCTTTGTCGAAACTCCAATGTTTGTGCGTAAAACATCAAATTGAGATCAAAAAAAAACCAATCTGTTGACTATTAACCAATCGTTAATCTATAATGCACGAGCTCAGAGTCAAGTTGATATCCATTGTTTATTAATATTTGGAGTAATTATTATGGTATTTGGTCTATTTGCAAAAAAAATTCCGTACGACGCCGTGGCTGGTGCTGAAAAATTCAAAAAAACTGTTCTAAGTCTGGCAGTTAACCCAACAAGAGAAGCGCCATTTAATCTACAAGATCAAAATCACCTGGATATACTCAAGAATTGCACAGCATCAGTCAATCAACATTTGCCTGTTCTACAAAGTCGTGACATACACATTGCTATCGGTTTTGGCGTTGCGGTTGGTGCTTTGATTCTTTCTGCCTTTGTTCCATTCGGTTTAACTATTGCACTGGCCGGTGTCGCGTATGGCGCGTACTTTTTAGGCGGTCGCGATGAGCCGTATAATAAATTCAATGCCGCACTTGAAGAATTGGCGCATTGTTGTGATTGGGCACTCAGCGACATTATGAGTACAGACAAATTCAAAAACGACGATATTAAAGCTATGTTGAAAACACTCGCGCCGCTTGTTACCAAAGAAGATTTGGTAATCATCATGGGTTCTGATGACGAAGCGAACAGAGTAATCAAAGCTCTCGAGGATCTTAGTGCACAAGAACTTCTAGATCATGAAGAGGCGATATCAAACCAAACACCTGCGTCTCCTCTAAATCTGCCAAAACCAGTTCCTTATAAACTAGCAACTAAACATGATATTAATTATAACCTGTATGGGTATAAGCAAGGTGGTTCTTTATTAACATTGGCAAACGTGGCTACTATTTATTTCCAAAAAGCGTTTACATATATATGGAATCTGATTGCTGGAGCTAACAAGACGCCAGACGATGCAAATAATGCTCCACCGGTTACTACTCCAAGGATCTAATCTTGCTCGTAATCGTCCCGAGTGATCAAGGCCGCTGCCTTGATCACTCGCCTCTGTAACTATCAATCAAAACCAACTACGAATAAAATACCTTTACAATAGCCCTCACAATGGCTAAATTACTTTCTTTTTAATATCGAGCAATCATCATGCAAGCCTATAAAAAATATATTTGTGTTATATGTGGATTCATTTACAACGAAGCGGAAGGCTGGCCTGACGACGGCATTGAGGCTGGAACGCTATGGGAAGACGTGCCCGAAAATTGGTTTTGCCCTGATTGTGGTGCGGGTAAAGAAGATTTTGAAATGGTCGAAATCGATTAACTACTCACTCCGCAGCAAGGAACGGCCATATTTGGCGCCCAGATTGGGTTCAGATTTAAACGATTAGATGTCTAAAAAGATGCGCGCATAGTTATTCTATGTAAGCGTCTTTTTAGACATCTAATCGTTTAAACATGAGCGCAAGATGGGATGCTAAATGTAACTTTATTTGTCTAGCCCCCTAAGGACAAGCCCCTACTTTAGTATTACCAGCATTACAATTCCAATCAACAAAATTGTAGGTAATTCATTAAATACTCGATAAAATCCATGTCCTTTAGTGTTGTGATCATGAGCAAATTCTTTAACAAAATGCCCGCAACCCAAATGATATGCCCACAACAAAATAACCAAAGCTAACTTCGCATGCATCCATCCAGCCTTCAGGTAGTAATGTGGATTGTAGGTAAGTAGCCATATGCCAAATACCGTCGTCAAGATAGCCGCGGGCCATGTAATAGCATAATACAGACGTCGCTCCATTACCTTGAAACGGTCAATACTGATTTGATCCTGTGCATCCGCATGATAAACAAATAAACGCGGTAAATAAAACAATCCCGCGAACCACGCTACCATAGCAATGATGTGAAACGCCTTAATAATTAACACGAGGGCTCCTGTTTGATTTTTTTCTGCCGGCGCTTAGGAACTGCGCAATAATAACTTACACGATTGAACATCCCATCTTGCCGTCATCTGGGCGCTCAATCGTGTAAGTTATTATTGCGCAGTTCCTTAGCTTGCTTTAGCAAATTTAGTGACTCAACACCTAACGCGAATCCCATTGCAAAATACAGATAACCTCGTGGCACATGAAAACCAAAGCTGTCAGCTACCAGCATCGTGCCAATCAAAATCAAAAAACTCAAGGCTAACATTTTGATGCTTGGGTGTTTTTCAATAAATTGCCCCACCGGTTCACTAGCATAAACCATCACCAGAATAGCGCAAGTAATAGCCACGGCCATGACAATAAAGTTGTTGGTCACAGCAATGGCCGTTAGCACGCTGTCCAGTGAAAAAATAATATCCATCAACCCAATTTGAATCACAACCCCATGAATAGTTGCTGCAGCAGCACCAAGGATGTTTTTTTGCTCAGCTGGGGTCTCTCCTACTTCATAATGAATTTCCTGAGTGGCCTTGTAAATTAAAAAAGTCCCTCCCGCAAACAGAAAAATATCTCGGACAGAGAATGAAAGCTGACCAACAATCAAAAAAGGCTTGGTTAATTTAACTAGGAAGATAGCAGAAGCAAGCAACATTAATCGAGTAATCCACGCAAATGTAAGCCCCCAATGCCGGGCCCGCTTGCGATCCCCTTTGGGTAATTTCTCCGTCAATATTGATAAAAAAACCAGATTATCAATACCCAAGACAATTTCTAGAATAATCAGGGCTAATACACTTAAAACAATATCCAAAAATTCCATGGCATCCATTCTTAGGACATAAGTTTTAATAACTTCCGTCCTTAATTAAAATTATATTGTCCACAATAATGACTAAAAGGTAAATGGTTCACTTTCCGCTTCACCTTAGCTATAATAAGAAAGCTATCATTTAATCTAAAATCAGGTGAACATAATCATCAACTTAATCAAAAAACTGTTACGTAAAGCCAAGCCTAAGACATTGCCTATTAATTCAGAGGTGGATTTGGCGCATACCATAACTCGCAACCATCATCATGTGTCAAAAACAGATATTAGCCCCAATGCGCTGACGGTATTAAATCGTCTTAACAGCTCCGGTTTTCAAGCTTATTTAGTTGGCGGCAGCGTTCGCGATTTATTGTTACGCAAGGCGCCGAAGGATTTTGATGTGGCAACCAGCGCCACGCCCAATCAAATCAAAAACCTGTTTCGAAATGCGCGCATCATAGGTCGACGCTTTAAACTGGCTCATATTCTCTATCATCGTGAAATTATTGAAGTTGCAACCTTCCGTGGCCATGACGCCGTGGATGAAAGCCAACAAACCAATGACCGAGGCATGCTGATACGCGACAATGTATATGGAACCCTTGAGGAAGATGCCTGGCGACGTGATTTCACCATTAATTCACTCTATTATAATTTAGTCGATGGCTCTATTGTCGACTATACCGGTGGCGTTAAGGATGTAGAACTGCGGATGATCCGCATGATAGGCGATCCAACAACCCGTTATCAGGAAGACCCTGTGCGCATGTTACGCGCCATTCGTTTCAGTGCGAAATTACATTTTGAGATCGCGCCTGAAACAGCTGCCCCAATGAATGATTTGAGCATCCTCATTACCCATATATCCGGATCACGTTTATTTGATGAAATGACTAAACTTTATCAATGTGGTCAAGCTGAACCAGTACAGCGATTGCTGGTAAAATATGGCCTGTTCCACCATCTCTTCCCACAAACGGCACGGCTTCTTGATAGCTCATACCCAGTCAATGCATTGCTAATTAATGCGTTGGAAAGCACCGACACTCGGGTTCGTGATGGTAAACCAGTTACACCAGCCTTTATCTTCGCCGTTATTCTCTGGTTTCCCTTAATGGCGCGCAAGACACAATTTAAACTGGAAGGTATGGATCCACTGCCAGCACTTGAAAAAGCCATGTCACAGGTTATCACCGAACAAAATAAACTGGTTACCATTCCAAAACGTTTCACACAAGTTATGCGCGAGATTTGGCTCATGCAATTTCGTTTTCCAAAACGCTCAGGTCATCGTCCCTATCCCCTATTAGAACATCCACGGTTTCGTGCGGCCTATGATTTTCTCGCGCTAAGAGCCTTGGCTGGTGATGAGTCAATGGAGCTGGCTCAATGGTGGACTACGTTCCAGGATGTCGATGCGGCAGCGCAAGCCGAGATGATTAGTCAACTGGATACGGTGGTAACAGCAGTCCCCAAGCCTCGCAAGCGTCGCAAACCAAAACCCAAACCCGCAGTTACAGATTAAGCATGACGCGTTGTTATTTAGGGTTAGGCAGTAATTTACGTATGCCAAAGCGCCAATTAAGACAAGCCATTTCGGCGCTGCGCAAACTGCCTCGTTCTACCATCACGGCTCAATCCCGCGTTTACTTAAGCAGACCACTTGGTGTGCGCGCTCAACCGACCTATTACAACATGGTTGTTGCCATTCAATCTTCACTACCCGCAAAAAGCCTGTTACGTCATTGTCAATCCATTGAAAATAAACAGCAACGCACACGCAAGGTGCGTTGGGGTGCCAGAACACTGGACATTGACCTATTGCTTTATGGTAATAAATCAATCAACCTTCATGATTTAACCATCCCCCATCAATACATGCTTGAACGCGATTTTGTACTCATCCCACTTTTGGAGGTGGCACCTTTAGCCTGTTTACCCAATGGAAAGTTAGTCAGCTCTTATCTGACTTCATGTAAAACGCATGTAATTCCAATACAGCATTGATATTACCTCACTGCATCAACTACACTAAATATACCTGATTGATAAAAGAGGTATATATGTACACTCATATTTTACATGCCACTGATTTAAGTGAAAACCATTTTCACATGTGCCAACAAGCTGTAGACCTTGCAAAACGCTTTCACGCAAAACTGTATTTACTCCATGTAATCGAACCACCCGCCACCCTGCAACTGGCACAAGGACTTGGATTCGCTGAGTTTGACAACCCGGTTAAGGAAGATGCGCAAGCCGTTATGGCAGTATTATGTGAAGCCTTAAACATTCCACTGGATCAACAGTTTGTTGAAATTGGACCGATCAAAACCCACATTCTCAACAAAGCAAAGGCACTCGACTGTAACCTTATCATCATCGGCAGCCACACCCCCTCAAAACTACCCTCATTTCTTGGCAACACAGCAAGAGAAGTGATTCACGACGCACAATGTGATGTCCTCACACTGAGAACTGACAGATAAAAAACAAAATAAATGGCACCAGGTGAACCTGGCGCCATTCCCAACGGTTAGTACCAACCACCATATGTATAAGAAGAATAACCGGCACTAGTACCGCAAGCACCACATGAATTACCACATGTTTGACAGGCTGGTTTAGGGCATGTATTGCACGACGAGCCGGTTGATACATACGAAACGCCTGAACTGCATGACATCTCATCCATACACCCGCAACCCGCCAACAAGCCGAGTGAACCCACTATAAATATCGAAATTAAGAATTTTTTCATGATAACATCCTTGTGTTGTAGTTGCATTATAATTATATGCAATGAAACAGGAATAATCAAAAAGAATATTTAATGAACATTAATTCTGGCGAGTAAAAATCGATAATCAAGACCAAGTCTTGTCATTTATCAAGAGTTACGGTACTATGCGCCATGCTGTTTTTACTAAGCATATTTCAATTTCGGGGCGTAGCGCAGCCTGGTAGCGTACTAGCATGGGGTGCTAGTGGTCGAAGGTTCAAATCCTTCCGTCCCGACCATATACAGCAAAGGTTTTAGAGTTTTATATTTACTAAAAATTATTCTTGGCTACACATCTGGCTACACTTTTTAAATTGTTAGGCTGTTGTTGAGCCTTAAAAGGTTTTCTCTCAGGTTTGTTTGGCCAAGATCCGCAAAATAGTATCCAGAACCATATCCAGTTGTTTGCTCACATCTTCTGCCAAAAATCTTATTACTTTGTAACCGTTTTCCTGTAGCAATAGATCTTTGCGTCTATCATTACGATAAGCCTCCTTTGATGCAAGATGTTGCATGCCATCAATCTCAACAACAACCCGCTTATCCTGGCATAATAAATCGACTTCCATGCGTCCCAATCCATCAAACGGGATGGATAATTCGTGATTTAACTGAAATCGACTACGGGTTTCAGGCAAGCTTTCCAGTCGATAGAAAAGAAACGCTTCAATGGTGCTTCGAGCACGCTCAATGCCCACCGTGTCAGAGCCATCCTGACGGGCAGCATCTGCGAATAATTGCGCCAGTGATACATCCAGACCATCACGAACCAACCGGCGTATAGAACCAGCATAGTCATTTTTCCAGCTTGGTTCTGCTGGAAGCGTCACATCTGACGGCCATCCCGGATAAGCACTTGCCGGCAATATCATTTTGTACCCGGCTGCTTCGTAAGCTTTGCAACGGCGGTTGAACATACGTTCAAGCATTGGAACGGCAAGATCCGCATAATCATATACTTGTACTTCTTTTTTTGAATCATGCAGTCTATGCAAGCGGCCAATATATTGTGTAATGGTACCTTTCCATGAAATGGGCAGCGTTAAAAATAATGTGTCCAATCTCGCGTCATCAAACCCTTCTCCAATAAATTTACCCGTTGCAAGCAAGACTCGTTCTTCATCAAGCGGAATGGAGTTGAGTTGATTCACCGCAAGCTTCATTTCTTTGGCATTCAGACCACCACGCAGCACAATAAGATGTTGAACTTTTGATATGAGACATTGATACAACAGATCAAGGTGTTCATTGCGCTCAGTTATGATCACAGGTGAGCGACCTCTTTTTAAAGCATGAATAACGTCGTCACAAATCAATTTATTGCGATCATCATCGTTGATAAGCTCACCATTCAAATCTTGAAACTGGATACGTAGATCTTCATCGATTTGTTTCAGTGGGCGAAAACTGGTGGGACGTACAATCACATAATGCTCGAATGGTCGTGCTACCGCTTGTGCTTTTGCATTCACACGATATTGTATGGAACCGCAACGCATGGTGATAATGGGGTGTTGCCCATCTTTTCGCGCAATGGTTGCTGATAAACCGGTGATAAAACGCGCTTTAGCTTGCCGAATGACATCATCAAAACTACGGGAAGGAATGTGGTGGCATTCGTCGACGACAATATGCCCATATTGGTTTATCAGGGATTCTACATCATCATTGCGTATCAGGGTTTGAACCAGTGCAATATCAATCAAACCCGTGATCTTTTTCCGTCCGCCACCAATGCGTCCCATCTTGTTAGTAGGAATCTCAAGAAATGTATGTAATCGTTCGATCCATTGATCCTGCAATTGCTTGGTGTGCACAATTATTAATGTATTCACTTGTCGTTTTGCTATTAACCATGCAGCAATGACCGTTTTTCCAAACGCGGTCGTTGCAGCCAAAACACCGGTTTCTGATTTCATCATGGCATCAACTGCACTTTGTTGCTCAGGCCTTAATTCACCACAAAACTGAACATCGATAGGTTGTCCATCAAACAGCTCATCTTGCAAAGTAGATTTTATTTTTAAACTACGCAGCAATGTGGTTATCTCATCAAGACAGCCTCGCGGCAGACCGACATGATGGGAATAATCACGGGCACAGCCAATGATTCGTGGTTTATCATATACAGGCAGTCGCATCGCTTGGGCTTTATAAAACTCTGGATTTTGAAAAGCCGCCAGGCGAATGAGTCTATTGAGCAGCATTGGGGGTAATTTTTCTTTTTCGATAAAAATTTCATTCCCAACAACCAGGGTTAGTTTTTTTGGCAGGTTTTCAATGTTTGACGGCAGAGGAAGTGGGCGCCATGGCGTCGGATTCTCTTCCTCTGATATATCAAGACGCACGCCCACAACACGCCCTTTGGCTTCAGCCTCCGAAACCCGCCGTTCAATATCATCACGAGGAATTTTTTTAAGGTTAGAAAGGTAAGCCCATTGATCAGGAATGACTTGTAATTGATCATCAACAAAAACACTGTTACCGTCTTTTCTCGATTTTTTCTGTAACGGCAATGCAATTAAATTACCGAAACCGCCTCGTGGCAAAGTGTCTTGATTCGGAAACAACCGATCATAGGAGTCCAAGCCCAGTTGTGGATTATGCTCCATGGTTTCAGTCAAAATATAAGCACCCAGTCTTCGGGCTAAATTCGCCGGGATTGCCTCAGCAAAAAACAACCAAACATGGCCACCATTGCCTGACCGGGAACGTTCAAGAGCCGCGGGCAAATTCATCTGATGGCATGTTTTCATGAACGCTAACGCATCTGTTTCCCAGCTTGTCTTATCAAAATCGGCAGCCAGGAAAAAACACGTGTCATCCAGAAGCAGAGGATAGACACCCATGACGAAATCTTTGCCTTCCGCGTCTTGGCCTTGCAAATGCCAAATTACTACGTCATCAGAAACATGAATAAATTGTCGATTTGGGCAATCCAAACATTTGATTTTGGGTTTTGCACAAACATTTCGAACCCATTCATTGCGACATGCCGGGGCATAGCCTGATTTTTGTGTTTTTCGATTTAGAAAACGTCGCGGATATACATCATCTCGGCCGCGAAACAAGGAGCGGAATAAGGCAATTTTTTCCGGGATTAATGAGTCTTTAGTGATCATTGGATATTATTTCAAGACGTAACTCGTTGAGCGCTGGCTGGAACGGTAGACATTATATTAATCATAAAAAAGTTTCCATAGCCGTGCGAGAAGGAATGCTTATTTTAACTGATTTAAGTTAAAACAACCAACCCTGGAACCAGCGGCGATATTCCTCCCCAACTTTTTTCAAGTTCATTCAGGTTCATTTAATAACACCCATCAAAACCCCATTGACACATTATTTCAACAATTTATCATGGATCAATAACGAGTCATTATGTGTAATTTATTGATATCAGTTGTAATCATTTGATATTGAAAATAAACGTTTATGAAGGGTTTAGTGATGAAATATTTAAAGATTAACCATGAAGAGCTGTCCGCATTAAGTGGATTGCCACATCTTCAACAGCTTCTGTATTTGAGGGGCATTAAACCGTTTGGTGATTACCGAACCGGGGTGGTTGGGTTGATCAGGGGAATAAGTTATCAATCGTTAGCAGAAGAGCTGTATGTTGAACCGTTTGCTTGTGAGTGTTTAGACCCGCTTCCAGATTTTCAATGTTCTCCTCAGCAAGGTCATCTGGCTCGGGCAGGTTATCCAAATCATTACTTGTTCGGTTACTTGATCGGTACTTGTTCGCTTACATCGTTTTAATATCAGATCAAACAATTTACATAGAAAGATAAATACTTGCTTTCTGATCAAGAAAATACTTTGTTTTCTCCCAATTCGGATTTACTTGCTTAAGTAATCGATAAAACTTTTGGCTGTGATTATGCTCGGCAATATGGCATAGCTCATGCAAAATCACATAATCGATACATGAAGTCGGTGCTTTTACAAGATGAATATTGAGTGTTATTTTGCCGTTTGAGGAGCAGCACCCCCATCTGGTTTTCATAAATTTTACGGCCAATGTTGGCCGACTACTCACCCAATGAGTCTCCGACAATAGAACACTCAACCTACGCTCAAATACTTCACGGGCTTTCTGCTCATACCAGGATGAAAGCAATAATTGAGTCTGTGGTTTTTCAGAATTGGTGGTCACCTGCAATTGACCTCTAACGAGTTTTGCATGTGGTATGGCAAAAGGGTTATCTATTACTTTTAAAACAAATCGTCTTCCCAAATAATAGTGAGCCTCCCCACTGATATACTGACGTAGTAAAATTTGTTCCTGCTGATTTTTAAAAATTTGCAGTTTGTTATAAACCCAGCGGGCTCGTTTATTAACGGCAACAACGATTTCATCTGTTGTAGCCGCCGGAGGTGCAAAAACAATAACCTGACAATCCGGGTTAACTTTTATGGTAATCCGATGACTTTCTTGTTTTTTATTGTGAAGCTCAAACGGGATTTGATCTGCTCCATAAGTAATATAAAGATTATTGATATCCATTGATTATCCTTAATCATATTGTGATCAAACCTACACGAACAATTTGAATAATTTGTTCAATAATTCTTTTTGCGTGATCCATTCCGCAGCCAGATTCTTTGCACTCATTAAAAATAATCGGTAATAATTTTTTTCGAATATCCGCTTCTGTATTTTGCTGGTTCAGGGAATGTTCAGCAACAGAAATATTAATGAGCTCATCTATTGAAAAAGCCAACTCAATCCACTTTTTTTGTCCTGTTTCAGTCAATAATGAAAAGGAAATCGGAAGCTCCAGCCGAAATACACCATAATATGCTTGTGCATGACGATTACCTGCAAAATCAACCGGTATTTCTTTTAGCCTTCGATGTGCAACATCTTCTTCAAATTCTTGAAAAAGCAAATATTGTTTTAATGGATGCTCAAATAATTCCTCAGCTTCCTGGATGGCTATTTTAAGAAGCTGGGAAAACGTCTCCTTCGCGTAAGGATCGTCTCTGAGATCTTGTTCTATCATTTTGGCTATTTTGGTCTTGATAATATCGGTTTCATTACGTGTTTTTTCATCGGTCCACTCTTCGGGTCGTTCTTGTTGTCCCATTTTTCGAACTTCATAAACACCAGCCGGCTCTCTGATTTGCACACCCACAACATGCTTGTCCATCAACTTTTTGACTTGCTCTGCATATTTATCGTAAATAATAATTTCCCCAGCATCCAGTTTTGCCATTTGACGCAAGCTGGTATACTGCTTCAATGTTTCTTTGTAATGATTGCGTTGTGCATCAGTAAAACTCTTATCATCAAAAAAGCTGTCCGACTGCAATGCCACCTTCAGACAACTGGAAAATTCACTTAAAGCATCATAAAAATCCTCTCGCACCTTAAGATTTGCATCAATTAGCTCCCCATTTACTTCCTGTATTTTGGGAATAATAACTTGCCTTAACTGCTCAATATCTGATTTATTTTTGACATGTTTGAAAATATTGTGAAGTGCATCATACAGCATGGGAAGACGTTTATACTCACTGGACATTTGACGATAAAGTCCATCAAGATCAGCTATGTCATAACCTTCTTGCGTTCTGGATGCTAAATCCTGGTATTGAGCAATGGTTGTATCCAATTCTTTAAGAATGCCTCTGTAATCAATTAACAAACCAAATTTTTTCTTTTCATGTAATCGATTAACGCGAGCAATGGCCTGTATCAAATTATGTTCTTTTAACTGCTTATCAATATAGAGCACAGTATTACGGGATTCATCAAAACCTGTTAATAGTTTATCGACAACGATAATGAGCTTTAAATCATCATCATCTGCAAATCGATCAATAATCTGTTTTGTATATACTCGCTCCTCTTGATTTCCTACATTGTCCTTCCACCATTTGGTTACTTCAGGGATGCTTGATTCATCAACCTCAGTATTACCCTCTCTCGTATCCGGTGGTGACATCACAACAGCTGATTCAAACAACCCAACTTCATCCAGATATTTTTTATAGCGAATAGCCGACAATTTGCTGTCACAAGCAATTTGCCCTTTTAATCCTTCATCGATATTTTTGGCAAAATGGTGCGCTATATCATGGGCAACAAGGTCAATCCTGTTTTCAGAACGGTAGAGCTCACCTTTCTTCGCATATTTCTTCTTTAAATCAGCACGCTGTTTATCAGTTAACTCTTCGGTAATACGTTCAAACCAGGAATCAATAGCACGATCATTAACCATTAATTCAGGGCGTCTTTCTTCATACAAAAGTGGCGTAACCATTTTATCTTCCACTGCACGCTGCATGGTGTAAGCATGAATGATAGAACCAAATTTGTTGGTTGTTTTATCTTCTTTTAACAATGGAGTTCCGGTAAATGCAATAAAAGCCGCATTGGGCAATGCTTGCTTCATGCGAATATAACTTTCCCCGCCTTGTGAGCGATGCCCTTCATCCACCAACACGACAATATCCCGGCTTGAATTTTTACATTGCGGCAATTTGGCTGCTGTATTGAATTTTTGGATCAAAGAAAAAATAACGCGCTCAGTTCCTTTGCTGACTTGTTCAGCTAATCTTTTGCCAGAAGTTGCTTTTGCATTTATAAACTCCCCAGCCCCTGAAAACTCACCACCAGAATGGAAAGTATTGGATAACTGCCTTTCCAGATCAACGCGATCAGTAACCACTACAATGCGACACTGCTTCAAACTCTCATGCAAGATAAGGGCCCGAGATAAAAATACCATCGTTAACGATTTTCCGGATCCAGTGGTATGCCATATCACACCACCTTCACGCCCCCCATCAGGACGAGGCGTGTTAATTCGTTCAACTAATCGCTGAATACCAAAAAATTGTTGATATCGTGCAACAATTTTCCCCGCTTTCTTGTCAAACAACATAAAGTAACGCGTCATATCGATCAAACGTTGTGGCGATAACAAACTGATAATCAATTTATCTTGACCCGTAACAGCTAATTGTCCTTGAGCAATCAGATTATTAAACCAAACTCTATCAGCCGGATGGCGATGGGTGAACAAATTAGTTTTCTGATTATCAGAAAGTTGTAAATTCTTAATGCAATTAAATGCATCCTCCTCAAACTCTTCTTCACGCCAAGTCGCCCAAAATTTTGCATCTGTTCCTTGAGTGCCATATAAAGCGTCTATCCCATTAATGGATAGCAAAAGCTGGCTGTAGGCAAATAACTGCGGAATTTCACTCAAGCGTTGGTTTCTTAAATGTTGCGAAATGCCTTCTTCAGTGGTGGCGTCCTTTTTACCATCCGGTCTTTTCGCCTCAATAACGACCAACGGCAAGCCATTAACAAAACAAACAATATCAGGACGACGTGTTTCCACACCACTGGCACCCAAAACAGAAAATTCTTCTGTAAAGAAAAAACTGTTATTTTGAATATCATGCCAATCGATCAACGGAATGGTAGGACTTACTTTTTTGCCACCAATAAACTCTGTAACGGTAATACCATACAAAATATGGTTATACAGGCGTTCATTGGCTTTGGTTACTCCTTCATTCAATGCTGGCGTGCTGATTACAGCCACAATTGCATCAATTGATTTATCAGATAATGGGTATTCAGTGCCCGCGTACTTAAACCGTCGTTTTCGTAAAATGTCATACAGTAGTGTTTTCAAGACAACTTCATTGAGTTTATTATCACGCGCTGCAAGAGCTTGCTCTGGAGACAGGAATGTCCATCCCAAATTATTCAGTACAACCAGCGCAGGAATTTTTGCGCTGTATTCTTCCTGGAAACGTGGTAAATGGGTCATAGCTGCTCCTGGCTTCTTAGCCATTGTTTGCCTTTTTCGGTGATAACATAGGCTTGATGGGGATGATTTGAAACTTCAGAATGAAGATATCTGATCAGCCCCTGTTTTTTCATAACTGATAAATGTTTTTTTCTGAGCGAAACAGGGTCTCTTCTAAGTAAATTAGACAATTCATCAGCAGAGAAAGAGCATTCCACTAGAATATGCAATATAATCGGCCATAACTTATTCATTCTAGCTTTTGCGCTTAACTCGTTAATACTTTCTTGTAATTCTTTCAAAAGGTCGGGTCTATTCAAATTTAGGTCGGGTTTATTTGGACTTAGGTCGGGTCTATTTGGATTTAGGTCAGGGCTATTTGAGTTAAAACTAACACCATTTAATAGCAGAGACGTGGCTTGATAGTATGTATTACGTCCAGAGCCTGATTTTTCAATTAAATGGTGCTTTTGACAAAGCTTGCCCAACAATTGACTAGCCTCCAAGGTATCCAGATCAGTTATCGTCCTTAAAGCAGCATTATCAATGGCTCCCATTTCCAGAATAAAAACAAGCGCCTTGGCCTCATCATCATTTAATTTCAAATGACGCCATTGTTGCAACCAAGTCAAATGCTCTTCACTCATCAATTGATGCAATAAAAGGCTAATCTTGAAGGAACGACTGGTGAGGTTAGAAACTAAAATTGGCTTGGTTAAGCCGGTTTCATGCAATAAATGCCTCATGATTTGAAATCCGGTGCCCTTGGTTTCAGCAAATTCCAAATCATATAATACGCTTGCTAAAACAGGGTTTCTTAATACAGAATTCTCCGCATCTGGCTCATCCAGGGGTTTTAGAGAGTAACCAGCGTTATTAATTTCCAGACGATTACGATAACGCACAATCAATGTGGGCTGATGTATGCCGTAATCTCTATGCATAACCGCATTAACCAATGCCTCACGCACCACTTTATAAGGCAAAAAAGGCTGGTCGGAACGCTGTATGGATCCCTCTTCCAATCGAAAATAACGCGGCATATCACTCATGATGATATGCTCCATTTTGGGAATAAGTCGCACCAATGGTTCACGCAGATCGATGGAATACTGAAAACGATTTTCAGGATCCTCCACCCAGCGAATACCCGAAGTGCGGACATAATCCACACGTACAGCAGGCAAATGCGTTCGCAAAGATAATTCTTTGCCAAACAGGAGCAAACCCGCAATATTAGGACGATATTCATTGTCTTGCTTTTTAACAAGACGCAAGGCTTTCAATAATGCAAGATTATCCAGTTTCAATTCTGGTGCATCAGCACGGGCTTTGCCCCTTAATTTTCGATACTGCTCAATGACTGTTTCATCCAAATCATCCAGACAGACATCAGGTAAAATGATTTGCTCATAACTGATACCCGCTTTTGCCATTAAAATAGGTTCAAGTTCTCTTTCATTGCATTCATAATCACCATTTGCCCCACGACGCCAAACCCCGGTTTTACGCTTGTTGTGTTTATCCGGCTTACCAATAAAACGACATGGCTTGGCGCTTGGTTCAAGCTCATGCACCAAAATACCAATAACAGATTTACCGTCTATTTTGGCATGCTTGCATTCAATACGCACCGGATGCTCAAACTGGTTTCGGCAATTGTTTTGCAAATCATTCAGTAACTTGTCTGTATTCTCAACACCACTGGCCCAATAGGTATTATGTTCGGAATCGGGTTCATCAACCCCCAACAGCAACCATCCCCCACCCAAACCAGGTTCATTGGCAAAGGCACAAACAGTTTGCATAACTGAGGGGCCAATTTCACTGGCTCGTTTGGCTTCTATGCGTTGGTGCTCGTCGAGTTGGATGAGCTCATCGAATATTTGTTGGACTGTCCAAATCATTAAACAAGCTCCTGTTCAAGGTTGGCCTCACAAGTTGGATTTAAAAAATCATTAACATCCGAAGGTGTTATTTCCCTATAAACAGAAAAATAGCCTGTTGGTAACGGTGTTTTTGCAAAAGGATTATGAACGAGAATATAATCATTCCGACATTCTTCCCATCGAAGAGGAGTCCCATATTTGTCAGCGTCAGGAAAAAAGACCCATCCACTATGTGAAATCAAAATAGCACTAATATGACTGTATTTATCATCAACAAAATAATATGTATCAATTGGCTTTCCTGAAGCTTGTTTTGGAAAAGATAATTCTTGATCATAATAAATTGCCCCCATATATTGCTGACCGGTCTGATCTCTTATAACAGGTACTTTTCTTGAAGATAACCCAAAAATACAGCTTAAATCTACTTGATAATCAATGGGTTGATTAAAGAATGGTATTTTTGCCATAGAGATAGCAACAATAAATCCGTCATTTTCCTCCATGTGATCCTTATATCCTGATTTTTTGTCATTACCGTAATAGGCATTTTCACCTTTTTCACGAATTGCAGAGCATAATCTTTCTTTGTAAGAAGCCACCGGTGTTTTTCTTGCTATACCTCTAATTTCTTCAAAAGTAACATTCAGGTCTTCACAATTACCCGTTTTTGGCGTAGTTGCTTCAAGATAAAATTTTTGACCATCAATTTCAAAACAAAAATCAGGGCAGCTGACATCTTTAATTTTATGATTAACCAAACCAGATTCATTGCCTAATTGCTGATCAATATAAGAAGCCAGCGTTAATTCCCATATTTGACTGAGAAAATCCATGCCGATTTCTTTTACAAACTTACTATCCAAATACCGTTGATATTGTTCATATTGAGCCTGCCAATATTGTTGGGCAGGCTCATGCCATTTTTCAGTGCCTATTTTTATATGCATGTAAATTTCATCTGTTCCATCATTTTCAAAAAGCTTGACGCGATGTTTTGGCTGAGTTCTATTCATGGTTTTACTCGCAGTTTTCCAGTAAGTAATTGCTGCATTAGTGCTTTTTTTTCTTGTTTCAGGCAATCCAATTTTTGTTGCAAGATTTCGATTTCTTTATCTGAGCCCGAAAGCACTAAAGCAATTTTTTGTTGCTCTTTCACCGAAGGAAGCTTAAATTTTATTTTCATCAATCTGGTGGGGGAAAGATTATAACGGGTAGCTCCTTGTGCGAGCGCAGATATCTCTTTACGTATTTTTGCACTTCTCAAAAAAAACTGAGCAAAAGACGGTAATAGACGCTTAAAATCATATAATCTAAAACCAAAGCAAAAGGAATTCAGGTATGTTTCATTTAAAGTATCTAAAAGAACTGAGGACATGCCAACTTCATGTGGAGTTTCAGATGAGGTTGTAAAAAATATATCGCCATATTTTACTTGGTTCTGTCTTTCACCCGACTCAACGTTAACCAACTCTAATTTTGTAACCTTTATTTTGGAATTATTAAATATATTTACATAAGGTATATAAGATTTACCTCGTTTAAAGTCGTTCTTTGATTTTCCTGATAATCCATTATAAGTAGTCCCCAGTTTTTGCAAAGAATATTCATCCCAATCAGCATTAAACCCATAAAATCGTTTTTTCCCAGTAAGCAACTGCTGCATTAACGCTTTTTTCTGTAGCTCGCTGTTGGCTAATAATTTTTCGGTGTTGCTGATGGCTTTGTCCCATGTGGAGAGGATTTGGATAATTTTTTTTTGTTCGGGAAGTGCTGGAAGTAATAGAACAATATCATTAAGAATCTGTTGGCTGAGATTAGAAATATTTGTTCCACCTCCACTTTTTGATATTTGCTGCTTCATAAATGATGAACGAGCGAGAGAGGCAATGTAATCCGGAAGGGCTTTCTTAATATTTACTCTTCCTCGAATTGTAAAACCAGAAAAAGAAAGCCTTTCATTTACTTGAGGAAAAAACAAGCATCGTCCTATTAGATCTTTGTTTCCATTAGAGCGAACGAATAACAGATCACCGTCCTTTAACAATTCATCATTCTTAATAATGTTAGAGACATTTACTGTTTGCAGATGCCCCATTTCATTTAACTCAGAAAAATCTTTAAAATCACCGACACCAACAATCTTAATTAATTCACCTGAATCTGATTTTTTAAAATTAAGTCCATTTTTAAACTCCATGATCTTCCCGAGATTTGTGGACGTCCATCCATTAGGAACCATATCCAAGCTCCTTCAAATAATTTTCCATTTGAATCTCAAGATCAGCCAACTCCTTTTTCAGTGCCAAACGTTCAGCTCGAACTGACATCAAATCAATTTCTTCTACCTCTTCAAATGTATCAACATATCTTGATATATTGAGGTTATAATCTTTTTCCTTGATCTCATCCATACTCGCCAGATAAGCATATTTATCAACGAATTGTCTTCTTTTATATGTCTCAATAATTTTATTAATATTTTCTATGGACAACTGATTTTGGTTTTTACCCGACTTATATTCTTTCGATGCATCAATAAAAAGCACCTTTTCATCAGACTTTTGTTTTTTAAAAATAAGAATGGCTGCAGGTATTCCGGTACCATAAAACAACTTTTCCGGTAGGCCAATCACCGTATCCAGCAAATTTTCTTCAATCAATTTTTGTCTGATTTTTCCTTCGCTTGAGCCTCTGAATAAAACGCCGTGCGGAACAACAACACCCATTCGACCTGTTTTAGGTTTTAACGTTTCAATCATATGTAAAATAAACGCATAGTCACCTTTGGTTTTTGGTGGCATGCCACGTCGAAACCGGCCATGATGATCGTTTTCTGCTTCCTCACTTCCCCACTTATCGAGAGAAAATGGAGGGTTAGCCGTTACGATATCAAACAACATCAACTGCCCTTTGCTATCGAGCAACTTGGGATTTCTGATCGTATCACCCCATTCAATTTTATGATTGTCTTCACCATGCAAAAACATGTTCATCTTGGCGAGTGACCAGATAGACCCAATCGCCTCTTGTCCAAAAAGTGCGTAATTTTTTTGATGGTGGTTTTCACGAATAAGTCGACCGCACTTCATCAACAACGATCCCGAACCACAAGCAGGATCGCAAATACTCTCACCGGGTTGAGGGTCCAGCAAGGTTGCCATCAAGCTTGAAACTTCAGGGGGAGTATAGAATTCACCCGCCTTTTGTCCGCCACTTGCAGCAAAATGTTTGATGAGGTACTCATAAGCATTACCAATGATATCCAGTTTGCCAACACGTGAAGGACTCAAGTTAAGTTCGGGGTTAGCGAAGTCTTCCAATAAATGTCTTAATATGGTGTTTTTTTGCTTTTCCTCACCCAGTTTATCGGTATTAAAACTGATGTCCTGAAAGACACTTTTAGCGTTATCACGTAATTTGGTTCCGTTTGCGTCTTCAATGGCGTGCAAGCAGATATCAATACGTTCACCATTACCAGGCTCGTGACGTCTTTCCCAAATGTTTTTGAATGTAGCCTGAAACTTGTCTTTTACTGACCCATCATCATTGCGAATGGGAATCTCGGGGATCACAAATCGTTCATTTTTCATCATTTCATGAATCAGTTCGGGTTCATTACCATATTGCTTCTGATATCCATCAAAATGATCCTGCCAGACATCTGAGATGTATTTTAAAAACAACATGGTAAGAATGAAGTCTTTGTAAGTATCTGCACTGATAGTCCCACGGAAAGTATCACACGCTGCCATCAAGGCTTTATTAATAGTGTCTTGATTAACTGCGTTATTGTTTATTGTTTCGCTATGTTGTATATTTACCACGATTTCACTTCCTCTTGTTTTAACTGGATATGACAGATTTCGTTCAGCAGACTTTGCATCAGTTTTTCACCATTGGTGATCATTCTGACTGCCAGCTGCTTCTCTTTGCTGATTGTTTTTGCTAATTCAATGAAGGTTTTTTGTTGTTTCAATGAAGGCAAAACAATTGGTGTGCCTTCCAATACTTGTCTGCGAATACTGGGGGTAGTGCTGCCTTCGGCATTAGCAAGATAATATTTTTGCGCAATTGGTTGATTAACATACCATGCCAAATATTCGGGAAGAATGTTTGGTTGAGTCAATCGAATCACGTAAAACTGTGGAGCAGCTACAATCTGACGTTCGTTAATTTCGCCATCAACCAATGCAGCATAGTTTCGTTGTCCTCGTGCAGCAAACAATATATCTCCACTTCGAAGCCAATTTGTTGATTGGCGCTCTGTTAATCCAGTTTCAATTACCGTTTTCCAATTGATAATATATTCATTATCAATATCTTTCATTTGAACAACATAAATTCCAGTACCTTTGATTTCAGGAATTTTTCCACGAAATGAATGTCCTGCATTTACAGTCGCTATAGAATTTAAATTCACAATATTTCACTTCATGAATAAGGATGTAAAGATTATATTATCAACGGATCTTGCTGTCAATAAAAAAATGCATCATACCGAATGATGCTCTACATAATGGTGGATTTATTCAAAATTTCATTTTGATGTGTTTTAATAAACGTAGCAAAACGCAAAAGTGTCACAAGTGAAATATATGCTTCATCTGCATTAATATCTGAATCATGTCCATGACCTGATTGATCACGCCAAAAATCTATTAAAGAAGTAAATTTATCGTATTGATCTTGAATATAATTTGGTTTTATATCTTTCAACAAAGCGTTTTTCAGATTTCTTCTGCCACTAGTCTGATTATAAAGTTTTAAAGCTTCAACCTGCCCTATTTTTTCAAAAGCCATTGAAAGAAGAATGGATTCACTTGCAGCACCACACATTACACAGCAAGCAAGATAATTTCTGGATTGGAAACATCGCACTGCCTCTTGAGCTCTTCTAAAAAAATTACCTCCATACAACGACTGATACTTATCAAACGTTTGAATAAAAGCATCAGGATATGCAGGAACGATTGATGAATCATCAAATCCTTCAATCCACCTTCTACCATATTCGGTTAGAGAAAATACTCCGCCAACCATTTCACCCAATGGTTGGTTTTGATTAAAAAAGTTTCGACCAAGCTTTAATATTCCTCTCTGACTCAAGTCCCACAAAGCATCTGAAAACATTGATTTATATTTTAGACGCTCATTAACTGGTAAATCAGGTAAACATTGAGAAACAAATTTGTTTAAAATAAAATCGACTTCCATGTCATAAACATCATTTGCAGACAATTGACCGTAATGTTTTCCTTTTTGTATTTCAGTTTTTGTGTGGCGTAAAATGTAACTCTGGATATTATCGATAGAAATTTGCATTTTCTTATTCCCCTGACATCGATCTTAATTTACAAAATAAATTCACCTTCGCCATCTGTTCAACATTACCAACTCCGGTATCAACCAACTCCGAACTATAAACCACCACCGCCAAACACTGCGCCCGCGACACCGCCACATTTATCCGGTTCCGATCAAACAAAAAATCTATCCCGCGTGGGGATTCATTAGCACTACTGGCACACATACTCAAAAACACTATCGGTGCTTCCTGTCCTTGGAATTTATCCACGCTCGCCACTTTAGCCTGTGCACCCAGTACCTGATGCAATTTATTCACCTGATGATTGTACGGTGCAACAAACAACATATCGTCCCAGCCAATACATCGCTCTATACCCTCTTTGGAAATAAATGTTCGACCCAGTAAATCCTTTGCATGTCGAACAATGCATTCAACTTCTTCATCGCTGGCTTGTGTATTTCCTTCGTGATAAACAGGAACTGGTATTATTCCAGCCTCATGATTCAGAACACCGGTATAACCCTCAGGCACCAAAATACGTTGATGATCGTTATCCTCATCTACATCAAGTTTGCCTTCATAAATTGCTTCACTGATAAAACGATTCACCGCTGAATGCATGCGGTAAGTTGTGCCGAGGAATACACCCATGTTTTCCGGGATGGTTGGAGTTGCATGTAGTAAATAATCCAGAATGGATGATCCGCTTTCTTCCGGATGACTGCCTTGGGAGGGTTGACCCAATTGCATTTGATCGCCCATTAAAATGATGTTTTTGGTAGATCTGCTCATGGCGATGAGATTGGCAACACTCACCTGCCCTGCTTCGTCGATAAACAAGTAATCAAATGCCTGTTCCAGATCGGGTCTGGCAAAACCCCACGCAGTAGTGCCGATCACGCAGGCGGGTTGCAGATTACCAGCTATGGACTTTTTATCAATAATTGAAATTCCCAGTTGAGATAACTCTTCATCTGTTTTTTTTGTACATGCAAAATACGCATTGATGTTTTTATTCCTGCAATATTTAGCTGTATTACTCAATAAATGATTGATAGCTTTGTTGCCGTTAGAAGAAATGCCTATGCGTTTGCCAAGTTTTAGGAGTTCTGCAATCACATGTTTGGCAGTAAAGGTTTTACCTGATCCCGGCGGACCCTGAATTGTGAGATAGCTGTTATCCAGATTTATTGCGGCAATTATAATTTGCTTCAAGCGTTCATCGGATGAATGGCTGGGAGCGATGGGGCTACCCGGTAGACATCCTTTTATTCTTGGCGGTTTTCGCATTAAAAAGTCATCAATGGCAGAATGTTTTAATCTACCCTGATTAAATGCTTCTGCCATGCTGGCAATAGCAGCTGGAATTGGATCCGGGTTGATGTATTCGTTCGGGACCAGCGTGATGACATCTTGCAGTGCGTTTCCCGTTTTCAAAACGATGCACCCATCTGACAGGCTTGAATCTTCTTTAACGAAATTAACACTCACATTTTTACCATTATCACGCTGGTGTCCAAGAACAAAATAATCTTTAGCATTAGCTTTGAATTCCTGATTGGGATCAAATCGGTATTCATAAGCCAAATTACTGTCTCTGGGTTTTAGCTTGTATGCTGGTTTATCTGTACGAACACAAAGCGCAAGGCAATCAATATCATCCGTCAACTCTTCATCGCTGGAATCCATTCGATCAAATAATCGCCAAAACATCGGTTTGCTTTCACGACGATGAAACTCAAGAACCCAAGCAAACAGGCTTGTTAGTTTGGCCTGTTCATCCAGTCCCTGACTGTGTAATCGCTCTGCCTTTTCAAGCAGCTTATCTCTTAATTGAATGGCTTCTGTCAGTTGTACATTTTCTTTTAATTCAACGATTTCAGTTTTTCCAGCATAAACAATGTGATGTTTTTGCTGACGTTCGCGCAACCAACTCGTCAGTTCTTGCGTTGAATGACAGTCATCAAGGTTGTAATCGCGTATGGCTTTCAGGGTAGCTGAGGTTTCCCAGGTATCGCCATCCGGGGATTCTTGCCAACGTTCATAGACAACAACAGAATCACCACCAGAACCCACTTCTGTATCTCGTTTACCACGGTATAAATGCTCTACATTTTTTATCGAATAACGCGGCTCACCCAACAGCAATCCGCCTTTGACGATTTTGTACAAATCAATAAATACTTCATTCCGAAGTAAATCATCGACCATGGCTTCGCAAATACCATAACGCCCCATCAGTTTCCGGCAGGCGGCTATTTCATAATTGGCGTAATGATAGATGTGCATGGTGGGGTTTTGTTGCCATCGGTCGTATACCCACTCGATAAAGTCACTGAATGCTGCTTTTTCCTGTTCCTGTGTATGAGCCCAGAAATCTTTATATTGACGTTGTCCATTTTCATCAAAGTACGTTACGCCCCATAAATACTCCAAACCGCCTTCGACAAGAGGGTAGCCTTCAATATCAAAATAAATATCAAGCTGTGATGCTGGTGGGAGTAATGTGAGTCCTGTTTTTTTATGCATCTCATGTGGCAAAATGCGATAAGAAGGCGTTTCTTTCCCGATGCTTTCTTTTTGAATGTTGGCTTGAGCTTTCAAACGGTCAACAACATCCGTGTTCATTCCTTTAACTCGACCTGACTTGGTGTCGATCAAAGCCTGCATAGTATCAATGCCCGCTTTATTCAGCTTTTTAATTTGGCTTTTAGTGATTGTGGCAATCTGGCATAAATGGTCTGCTTCTTTTAACAATGTTTCGGCATAGACAGACCAACGACCCCAACTATTTGAATCAGCAGGGCTTGGACGGTCTTGACTAGAAAAATGTTGGTGTGCTTGTAAAAATCGCGACTTCAAATTTTGATAATAATAAAAATAATCGTTAGTGGAGAACGATGCTCGCTCGCCATTACCAAGAACGACGACAATTTTTTCAGGTCTATTTTCTTGCAAGACTTCGAGCATGTCGGCATAACAACACAGTTGTATGAGAAAATAAGGTTTAACGGTTTTCGCTAATTTGGTATCCCATACTTCATAATGAAAATGGCCAAAACGGCTTTTACCGTCCACCTTCACTAAAAAGTCAGCATATCCTTTAAACGGTGGTACTGAGAGCACAGCTTGATAGATAATATCCGCACCTGATTGCATTGCCGCAAGGGTATCGTTAAGTCCGTTGGCACCTTGTATGATGTGTACAACTTGTAAGCCACTTTCACGGAAGTCATTTAAAATATTTTGTTCATGCTCCAACCCCTTACGCTGTAACAAACCCATCATTTCGTCTTCTTTATCAGATAATGGCAGCATATCAGGGTTGGTTATTGCTAAATGCTCCATCCATGAGGCAAAAGGACTGTCCATATACAAGGTTAGATCAGAAGGTGAATACACCATTTGCCCAGATGCAATATACATAACGTTTTTTCACAGGATTAAATTGGTTAAATTATAACAAATTAGATGACTCTTAAGTAGCTCAAACCTTTGCAACACGGCAATGAAGAATGTGTTCAAGATGTTGTTTTGCCAGTTGATCCGCTTTGGAAAGGCTATTATAGTGGCGTAGTTTTGGATGGCATTTTGCGGGTGTTGATTGGCAGCCAATCACTATAGGGGAGAGAGTATGAAGAGCTCAATAAACGAAATCGTTCTTGCCAATACTGCGGAAAATAAAAAGGTACACCGTTGGCGGCTCTGTCCTATTGGAAAACAATTTCAAGGTTGAGCGATATGATACCAAAACTTGCTCTTCTGGTACTGGGCATATGTGTATTCCCGCTGACAATAAATGCAATGAATGTCAGCTTAAAACAAAAATATCCAAATGCTGTATTAACCGATGATTATGGAATTTTAAATAAAATCGATTTGGATAGCGATTTAGATGGTGTAAAACATCCGCCTAAGTTTTCAAAAAAAAGCAGCGTATTTATTTATTGGCAATGTTTTCCAAGAAACTCGGTAAGAGTTGCTCTTCAAGATCTTGGTTATTCCCCTGAAGATGATGATGAAAGTGATATTAAATACAATGGTGAAAATGAAGCTTCTTTAACCCTTTCTGTTTTAAGTAAAAGCCATATTGTTCATAAATATATTGTGTGGGGTCGATTACCTATCACGCTTGCCGAGAATCGATTTAATCAATACCTTAAACTCTTACAGGATGAGCCATATGTTTGCTTGGCCGGATCATATATGGATAATCAATCTAAGATAAATGAATGGGCTTTTATAAAGATGAAGACCCGCAAAGGATGTGTCGCTTATCACAAAAACGGATGTCATTATGCTTGATCATTGAACTATTCGGAAATTCCGAACAGTTCATTCATATAGCGAAAACATCACTCATCCAGTTTATTATTATGCAATACTTTTTTTCCCGGTAAAAAATTATCTGTTGTTACAACTTTCTTGCCAGTCTGTCTTTCCAGTTCAATGCGCGCTTTTTTGGCAATGCCGCCGCCTTGCCGACCAGCTTCCTTGTTTTGATTCATGCCGGTAGCATTTGTAGCCTCTGCAATGTTTCTGGTAGATAGTTCGGCAAGAGCTGTGAAAATCAGTTCGGCTTCACTCATATGATTGCGCAAATTTTGCGACTTTAGCCCTTTAACTTTCTTGTGATCTTTTACGCTGATTCCTGTCCATTCCTGATGAATAATGTTAGTTAATATGGCAAATTCATTTGACTCATTAATCCCGTGTTCTTGCCAATAATCTGTGAGTTTATTACGGGTTTCCTGTCCCATCATGCGTTGCTGGATCCACTTCTCACTGTAGCCATGCTTTTGCCATGTTTCACGAGCTCTATCCAAAGAACGTGAAGGGTCCGCCATTTCTTGCATACGCTCATAGCCAACTTTAGCAAGCCATAATTTGATGGGCTCGGCCTTTGGACTGGGAACTGCCTGGATTAAACGCAGCAAAACTTCTGCCGTTGCAACATCTGTTAAATATTTTTTACCATCAGCCGCTTCCAGTTTCAGTCGGTTACATTTTGTAACCGACTCACTACCTTCTTTGTTTAATCGATTTTTTAAAACTTTCCAATAGTTTCTTGCGGCTTGATAGTCTGGCTGTTGAATCAAGGCCTGTATTACATCGATTATTGAAAAAAACCAGGTTTCAGTTTTTTCATCATATACCCGCCGAATTTCATAATCTTCAAAAATGGCTGGATTGCTATTCATCTTTTCTCCTTATTGATGGACTTGTTTTAAAATTTCCCTAGTGCCCATAATATTCCCAAATCATAATGACATCGCGGACTCTTGTTACTGCTCCAAATATGCATTGGAAATCAACTTTAATTGCAATCTGCCAATTTCATTTGTTAATCGTTCGCTCTGCGGTCGCACAACCACCCCTTCCCGAATATGATTAGCTCCCTCTACCAGTGAGCTGCCTTCAGCCATTTCTTGTAATGCTTTTAAATTAAAACGTATCCGCATTTGGATGCGGTTCCAAAATAACAGGCACTACTTCAACTTGAAAAATTGACATAATTTATATTTCACATTTTGAACTGTTGCAAATTTTGCAACAGTTGATTTGTTGTCTAATCGAAAGTATCTATAACTAGCTGAAATCACTGCTTCCAGGTTAAAACATTCTACGTTCCGTCGCACATCCAGAAGGCCTTCACTTTGAACTGTTTCCAAAATAGAAATAGTTGAATAATGATTGTAGATCTATAGCCTTATTCCTGTTAAGTTGTTTCCAAAATGGAAATAACTGATTTTTTCTCAAACGCCGTTGAATTGTATATATTCTCCAGGCAATTCGATATAGGTACTTGTTTGCCATTGGCATTAATTGACAAATTGATTGTCTCGAAGTGATTTAACCCGATAACCAACAAAAATAATGACATCGAGATTATAAAAGCTACTCGGCTTCGTAGTAAATTCGGAATTTCCGAATTTACTCATCACTTGGCTTTCGATTATCCACCAATAAACTATCCAAATGCTGCCCCCACTGATTTAATGCATCTTTACGCTGTGGCAGCATTTCATTTTTATTATAAGTAGCCATGATCTTGGGCATTTTATGCCCCAAGCACTTTTCAATCACGACAGGATCAACATGCAATGCTTCTCCCAATTGCGTTGCATATGTCCTGCGCAGATCGTGCGCTGTCCAATAAGGTATGCCAACGCGATCTTGAATGCGGCTGATTGCTTTTGAAATGGCCTTTTCTGAAAGAGGTGAAAGCGTGTCACTACCGGTGATGACGTAGGATGTACAGCAAAACTCAATAATCACTATTTTTCATTGGGTTGCTGCGCGTTTTGATATTGATTGATATTAAATGAAAACAAATCATCCTAGTATTGGGTGCTAGTGGTCTAAGGTTCGAATCCTTCCGTCCCGACCATATACAGCAAGGGCTTCAGCGAAATCCAAATTCTGCAAAAAATTATCGGGGTACACTTTGGGGTACACTTAAGAGAAGAGTTGAACGTCATGTTTAAAAATCCGGTAATTTTCGACATATTATCAGTATATGTTTATACCATCGACATATCTATATTTTATGTCGATAAAATTGACTTTTTTCGACATATTACCAGTACATGTTTATACCATCGACATATCCATATTTAGTGATTCCCAATTGTCTTGCTCGCGGTCATTTAGATTGACTGGTAATGATGGCATTGCAGTTATGACAACCTGCCTGTAATCTGTCGCGAATCGCGCCAGCTTGGATTGTAGTAATTTAAATAATTCAGCTTCGACATGGAGCAGTCGTTCAACGTGTGCATGAGCCAGTTTACGGCGTAGTTTCAGGACAATTGCCCTGTCCATGATGGTATTGGGTAAAATGTATGAATTCGGTGTTGTCTTGTCATTATTGCTCATGTTAAACAGCGCCCAAGTTATCATTGATCCACTGATTAATCACATCGGCGCGCCATGCCAATACCGTACCGTTTAGTTTGGTTGGAGTGGGGAATAACTGTTTTTTGTTCAAATTCCGAGGAATTGTATTTATTCCCCAAACAATTCGATATAGAGGGCGATATCAATTGCTCTATAAACTCACACCAACTAATTAATGCTTCTCGACAATGTATTTTTTACCTATCGAGGAAAAGTGGTACCGTGCTGGTGGTGCAGGATTTCGGGTTACAGCTTATGCGCAGACCATACAGGATATGGAGGTTGCACTAGGATCTAAATCAAAGGCAGAGGTTTCTGATGATAACTTTAATACCCTTATCATGCTGCGTGTAAAAAATGAGGACACGGCTAATTTATTGGTTAAGGTTCTGCCTCAGGTCGGTGTGGTTGGATATACTCAAGTATCCACGGTATGTGATACCCCGCATGGAGAAGACCGTGTTTATTTTAATACTACAAATGAGGATCGTGTGCAGACTACTTCTGTGCCTATGATTGGGGTGGATGATATTGTTGCCTTGCCGAAAGGGCAGGCGTTTGTTTTGGTAAATGGGGGGGAGGTTTATAAGATTAGGATTCCGTTGCCGAAAAATGACTAAGAATAGTGCAGCGACACATCGGATTGATGGAGCCGTAAAAATTTCCTTGCGTATTAGGATAGATTGACGCCAAATGAGCATCCCTGAATGCGAGCCATTTCCGTTGATCTTCGATAAACTTTGAAACGAATATTTCATCACCTTTGTACTGAATTAAAATTTTTTGATATGATTGATTTAATTCAGAATCAATCTTTTTAAATTCAGCACATGTATCTGTATTCAACTCTGATTGGGTTTGTGAAAAAACGATATTATTTTGACTCAATATTCCTAGTAAAAAAATATACAGATATACTAGGGTCTGTTGACATTTCAGATCTCGACGTCCCGCGGACAAGCCGCAGGGCGTCGGGCTTCGACAGGGCAAATGTCAACAGCCCCTGGTACTCTTTCAAAAAGGAATATGTTCATGATAAAACGGATTTTCGTCACTTTGTTTTTAACAACTTTGTTACTGATGGAATCAGTCGCTATTGCTGGAAGTGGTTTACTGTTTAATGTTGTGGCTACTGGCACGCCTGCCAATGTGAATGTCACGTTATGTTTAAATGGACTAGGGCCGCTCAGTTGTCAAAATTATACTGTTTCGGCGTTAACCTTAACAATCAGTCCTACTATCCCGAATCATGTTTACCCCGTCATTGGAATTAAAATCAATACCCCTGGATATGCCTTCAGTACGTTTGGATTGGATTGTAAGTCAGGCGCCGTGGGGTATTGCCTATTTTCCGCCAGCCAAAACCAAGCTAAAACTGTTTCTATAGTGACGCAGACGACGCAAGCGCCTCAAGCCACATTAGCAGCGAGTGCTACTCCATCTAGTATTGTGGATGGAGAAACAGCTGCTTTATCAACAACAGGTGGTTCAGGCACCGGAGTGGTTACCTATGCCGTTATATCAGGCTCAAGCAATTGCTCTATTAGTGGTTCAACTTTAACAGGAACGAGTGTTGGTAGTTGTGCGGTGACAGCAACCAAAGCAGCTGATGCAAATTATTCAGCGACCACATCCTCGCCTATTACAGTGACTGTGACTGTGGCGATGCCAGTTGTATCGGTAGGGTTTGATAACAATCACGCGCCATTGAGCTATACATCTACAAACAGTGGTGTTGCTTGGGCGCTTAGTACTACGCAACCGCCTGTTGATGGCTCAGGAGCTGGCATTCTTCATGGCGTAGCATGCTCTGGTGATGGTGCTACTTGTACTACGGTAGGATTTGATAACAATACTGTGCCATTGAGCTACACATCGACAAACAGTGGTGTTGCTTGGGCGCTTAGTACCACGCAACCTCCTGTTAATGGCACAGGAGGTGGCTATTTAAATGGCGTCGCATGCTCTAGTGATGGCGCTACTTGTACTGCGATAGGGAGTGATAGCAGTACGGCGCCGTTGAGCTACACATCGACAAATGGTGGTGTTGCCTGGGCACTTAGTACCACGCAACCGCCTGTTAATAGCTCAGGAGGTGGCTATTTAAATGGCGTGGCATGCTCTGGTGATGGGGCTACTTGTACTGCGGTAGGATTTGATAACAATACGGTGCCGTTGAGCTATACATCTACAAACAGTGGTGTTGCTTGGGCGCTTAGTACTACGCAACCACCTGTTAATAGCTCAGGAGGCGGCTCTCTCTATGGTGTGGTATGCTCTAGTGATGGAGCTATTTGTACAGCAGTAGGGTTTGATAACAATGACGCGCCATTGAGCTACACATCTACAAATGGTGGTATTGATTGGGCGCTTAGTACCACGCAACCGCCTGATAATGGCTCAGGAACTGGCCATCTCTTTGGTGTGGCATGCTCTAGTGATGGGGCTATTTGTACTGCGGTAGGGTTCGATTTGACTAATACGCCGTTGAGCTATACATCGACAAACAGTGGTGTTACTTGGGCGCTTAGTACCACGCAACCGCCTGATAATGGCACAGGAGGTGGCTTTCTCAATGACGTGGTATGCTCTAGTGATGGTACTACTTGTGTTGCGGTAGGGTCTGATAACAATAGCGCACCGTTGAGCTATACATCTACAAATGGTGGTATTGCTTGGGCGCTTAGTACTACACAACCGCCTGTTAATGACTCAGGAGGTGGCGCTCTTACTGGCGTGGCTTAAAGTTAAGAAGTAAATAATGACCAGAGCGATATCGAACAATACTGGCTGATATCCACTCACTTTATACTTCAGCACTCTCATCTCCTTTCAATCGCTAAATCAAGATGTTAGTTAGACTAACTTGATTAAATGGGGTAAACCCAACTATAAGGAAACACTCATGGGAAATTGTCTATTTATAAACAGCCCAACACGAAATATTGCAAAAGAGATCATGGCTGTATTGCGAGAAGGTTTAGAGCAAGTGGCTATCGAAACAACACGGGATAATTGGTATCCAAAAGATAATCGTCCAGTAATTAAGAGAATATACAAAAAAATAGAGGATGAGTTAGATGCTTTAATCCGTCATGGGTTCGTAAAGGCCAACTGTAACCCCCGGGATGTGAATGAACAGTTAAGACACTTGATTGCTTACGAAGCAGGCAATGTAATCATGTTCTGTATATTGCAGACCAGGATAACATTAGGAACCAGATTAGCCACAATAGCCGCATTTAACAACAATCAACCTGTATGATTAATGTTACCAATTGAATTGTTAATAACTTCGCTGTACGGATATGCATCAATTCGATATTAGTTTACCACTAAAATATGTAATTCATTGAATATAAAGTCTTTTTTGACGAATATGTTGATTTTATGGCTATCAGACTTACCCACAAAATCTGTGGATAAGTCTGTGTTTAAGATGTATAGGGGCTAGAAAAAACAATGAATTACACACTTGACCGATAACCCTACAATTAGTCCTCTCCAACATAGTGAACAGAGCAACCGAGTTGTCAACAGCCCCTAGAAGCGGATCAAACATAATCACAATATTTTTACGATTATGTTTTAACTTCTCTATATTTACTCAAGTAGAATCAAGTGCTACAGAACCTTGAGCTTCTAGTCCAATTTTGTGCCATGCATTGTAATTTTTGCTGTCATTAATTTTGAAACAGGGCAATTCTCTTTTGCATGATTTGCTATTTGTTGAAGTTTAGCCTCTTCAATGCCAGAAATTTGGGTTTCCACTTCCAAATGAATCATCGGAATAGAGAAGCCATCGCTGGATTTTTCTAAAGTAACCGTTGCTGTGGTATGAATACTTTTAGGATTGAAGCCATTCTTTTCTAATTCCACAGCAAATGCCATTGAAAAACATCCTGCATGTGCCGCTGCTATCAATTCCTCTGGATTTGTTCCTTGGCCTTTTTCAAACCGCGTTTTAAATGAATAAGGAATATGTTCGAGCGCACCGCTCTCCGTTGAAACAGTTCCACTACCATCTTTCAACCCACCTTTCCATTCTGCTGATCCTTTACGTTCCATTTTAACTCCTGTTAGTTTACTTATTAAGTTCACAATGTCACCATATGATAGTGATGGGGCTAACGAATTCTATACGCTTGGCGTTTTGAAAGAAATAGACAGTTTAAAGAAACCCAAATCGCAATCGATAAAAAGGAATGAATCATGACATTAACCCTCGCGAAACAACACACGGCACCCGTCGATCTAACTAACAAAAAATCATGGACTCTGTCCAAACGCCAGTTATGTGATCTGGAATGCTTGATCAACGGCGCATATGCTCCTTTAACAGGTTTCCTTGACACAACTGATTATGCGTCAGTATGTCAAAACATGCGACTCGCCAATGGTGCGCTATGGCCTATGCCGATTACTCTCGATGTATCTGAACAATTTGCCACCCAACTAAACATGGGTGAACAAATTATCTTGGCTGATGATGAAAATACCCCTTTGGCCTTGTTAACGGTTACGTCCAATTGGCAGCCCGATAAAACCCATGAAGCGCACTGTGTTTTTGGTACAACGGATATAAAACACCCCGCAGTTCAATATCTTCAAGAGCAAGCAGGCACGTGGTATTTAGGTGGGAAAATCACGGCATTATCAGCCATCACACACTATGATTTCACGGAGTATCGGCATACACCGGCTCAGCTTAAACAATTATTTAAACTCTATGGATGGACTAAAGTCATCGCGTTTCAAACCAGAAACCCAATCCACAGAGCTCATTATGAATTAACCTTGCGCGCGGCCAAAGCAGTTAATGCACAATTATTGATTCATCCCGTGGTTGGCATGACCAAACCCGGTGATGTCGATCATGTGACGCGAGTGAAGTGCTATGAACAAGTTCTGGAAAAATATCCAAAACACAGTGCCATGTTAAGTTTGTTGCCTCTGGCCATGCGCATGGGAGGTCCAAGAGAAGCCGTTTGGCATGCGATCATTCGTAAAAATTACGGGGTAACGCACTTTATCGTTGGGCGTGATCATGCAGGCCCAGGTTTGAACAGCCAAGGTGTTTCTTTTTATCCACCTTATGCGGCTCAAGACATGTTGCTTGGCCATGCGGCGGAAATTGGCATTGAAATTATGCCGTTTCCAGCCATTGTCTATGTTAAAGAAAAAGCCTCATTTTTAGCGATGGATGAAATCTGCGCGAAGGATACAATTGAGGATATTTCCGGCACAGAGCTTCGTCTCATGCTTGAATCTCGACTAGAGATTCCTGATTGGTTTTCATTCCCCGAAGTGCTTCAAGAACTACGAAAAGCCTACCCACCCCGACATCAACAAGGCTATACCCTGCTCTTTACTGGCCTTTCTGGTGCTGGCAAATCCACGCTTGCAAAAGCAGTATTAGCTAAAATGATGGAGTCCGGACAACGCAGCGTAACCTTGCTTGATGGTGATATTATTCGCAAAAATTTATCGAGTGAACTGGGTTTTTCCAAAACCGACCGGAATACCAATATCCAAAGGGTTGGTTTTGTTGCGGCTGAAATAACCAAACACAAAGGCATCGCCATTTGCGCCGCCATTGCCCCTTATGCCATCATGCGTCAATCCATCCGAAACGCGATCAGTCAGCACGGTGGATTCATTGAAATTTACATTTCAACACCCATTGCAGTATGCAAACAACGTGATATCAAAGGATTGTATCAGAAAGCCGAACTCGGTTTAATCACTGAGTTTACCGGTGTCAATGATCCCTATGAAGTTCCCGTCAATCCAGATATTGAAATCAATACATCAAATACCAGCATACTCGACGCAGTACATTTAATTTTGGCGACAATCGAGAAGCTAGGGTTTGTCTATTAAAATAAACCATCGATACTGCTTGCAGTATCGATATACTGGATGCTCAAAATGACCAAGCCTACTGTTGATAATAAAGAATGGATTAATCAAAGTGCATTTGAGACGTTTTATCTTGAGTATCAAGGTAAAAGCGCCTCACAAATACAGTTTGTAAGATACCTTGGTAACCATCCGATGACGACATCCACCGGCGAAGTTGCCACGTTAAATTGGCTAGGCATTAATACTATTCACCACACCCATCTTTGGACTTATCCTGAAATAAAAGAAATGAAACGCCAAAATCAATGGGGTATTTGGAGCCGCTTTGCCCTTTGGCTTCGTGGAATTGAGGTAAAGCCTACTGCTGATCACGCTGATCCGGATCTTGCTCCCGCAACCTGTTCTATCCAGGAAGAAGGTAGTGTCTATCAATATTCCATTGACTCAGCTCATGAGTCATCGGGACAGGAAACGGACATCAAGGCTCACTTCGAAAAATATAAAACGGTGACCAGTATAAAATTCAATCCCAAACATAATGCTCAAAATAATATTGTGCTCTATGGCGTGTCCCGTGGAGCTGCAACCTCTTTCGCGGCGTTGGCTACTCATAGCGCCGAATATAATCAGGTAAAAATGTGTATATTGGAAGGGCCACCAGCCACAATCAGTGGCTCAGTGAAATCCTGGTTTTGGTTTTTTCCTGCGTTGGGAAAATGGATATACAAGGTATTCTCATGGCTATTTCTTGGTTCAGATCATAAAACAGATCGAGATCATCAGGCTGTTTCTTATGTTGATCAATTTCCTGATCATGTTCCATTGTTGGTTGTTTCATCGAAACAGGATGGCGTGGTTCCTCACAAGGGAAGCTTGAATATTGCACTCAAGGTTGCTGCAAAGCGAATAGAAGCGATTAAAAATGCAACTGACGAGGAAGCAAAAAAAATCGCGCCAGTTTACATTTTGCAACTGGATAGTTCAGGTCATCAAGATTATGCCTTTGGAAAAGAACGTGAACGCTATCAGAATGTCGTTCATGCGATTTACAAAAAACATCAGTTACCTTATATCGAAGAGTATGCTGAAAAAGGCGAACATGAACTGGACGTGGCAGAACTGACACAAGGAATTTTGAAATCCCAGGTTATCATTCAGCATAATTTCAAAATGAATAAAAAAGAACGCGACAATATTAGAACGCAGGCAGAAGTAGATTTTAAAAACAATGTTTTCAAGCCGTTACTTCCGACACTGCATTCAGATACACAAGAGATTGTGAGAAATGCAAAAACATTGAATCGAGCTGTTAGTATTTGTTCGTCAATGCCATTATATAATAAAAATATAGATGGTTCATTTTTTAGCGGAGCCAGTAAAGCACAAAAACAATTGAAACGAATGGAAACAGCAATGGATGAAGCATCCAAATTATTAGGAGCCGGATGATATACTGCGCGCGGTATAGCTATATCCTACCCAAGAGAGAGGTCGAGATTAACGTCCTCTATATCTTTTGAAAACTGTGTTTGCATGGCACATACTGTTTCGTTACATCAAAGATTTCCAGCAGCAGCATAATATTTTTTTTTGTGACAGCAGCTTGAACAACTCAACAGGTAGGCTATGCTTAAGAAATCATTGATATTGATAAGGACATCGACATATGAACAAAATAACCATATCCCAATATTTATTAACTCGTCTTGCCGAATTGGGCATCAAGGATATTTTTGGAGTTCCAGGAGACTATAATCTCACATTCCTTGACCAGATTCTAAATTTCAAGTCATTGCGATGGGTCGGCAATTGTAATGAATTAAATGCGGCCTATGCAGCGGATGGTTATGCGCGTGTGCATGGCGCAGGAGCCATTGTTACCACCTTTGGGGTGGGAGAATTGAGTGCTATTAATGGGATCGCCGGGAGCTATTCTGAGTACTTGCCCGTGGTAAATATCGTTGGTGCTCCTGCCACCACCACCCAACAGCAAGGCGCCATTATGCATCACACCTTTGGTACCGGCGATTTTAGTGTATTTATTAAAATGTTTGAAAAAATATCTGCAGCCGTTGCTATTCTTGATACACCTGAATCAGCTGCAAATAGAATTGATCATGCACTGGAAACCTGCTGGATTAAAAAACAGCCGGTTTATATCAGCTTGCCAAGCAATATGGTTGATGTTGAAATTGACGCTCCTGAAAAACCGCTAAATTTAGCTTATCCAGATTCCAATTCCGAGGCTCTGACCGAGTGTGTTTCACGCGTGGCAACCATAATTCGCAATGCAAAATCACCTGTATTTCTGGCAGATTTATGTGCGTCTCGTCATCATATGAAAACGATGATTCAAAAATTACTGGATCAAACGGGCATTCCTTTTGCAACCATGAATATGGGTAAAGGTATTATTAATGAATCACATGCGGGCTTTATGGGGTATTATAACGGGGATTACAGTACACCGCATGTTCAGGAGCGAATCGAATCATCCGATTGTATTGTATCGTTTGGTAGTGTCATGTCAGATTTCAATACCGGTGGTTTTACCAGCAAAATCGAAGCAAAAGCCACGATCGAAATTCACAGCGACTATGTCAAAGCTCATCATGCGATATACCCTAAATTATACTTTAATGCTGTCATTCCAGCACTGACAGAAGCGCTCAAGGGATATTGCCATCAAGAAACCATAGCGAAACCTCCCCTTCCCAACTATAAGCCAACCGATCAGCAAATAACTCAAAAACGGTTTTGGACCAATATGGCGCATTACTTTCAACCAGGCGATATTATTCTTGCAGAAACAGGAACCAGTATGTTTGGTTTACTAGAGACAACCATTCCAGATCATACTACCTTCATTGCGCAATGCTTATGGGGTTCTATTGGTTATTCAGTGGGTGCGGTATTGGGGGCAGCGATAGCCTCACCGACACGTCGAACATTGTTATTTGTCGGGGACGGTTCATTCCAGTTAACCGCTCAAGAGCTATCAACTGTTATCAGACATCAACTAACCCCTATTGTATTTTTATTAAATAATGATGGCTACACCATTGAGCGCGTGATTCATGGTTCCAAACAGATGTACAACGATATTCAATCATGGAACTATGCAGCGATGCCTGCAATTTTTGGTAACAATGTATTTTCTGCACGAGTACGCACTGAAAATGAATTAGCCAATGTACTGTCACAAATTGAATCTCAGCGTGACAAAATGTGTTTTATTGAAGTCATGATGGATAAAAATGATTGTCCTGAAAATCTGCGTTTGCTGGGTAAAATGTGCGAGAGACAAAATAAAGCTTAGGGCGTGTTTATCATTCACTCGCGACGTCTACGTACCGCGGCTTGTCCGCGGGTAACTACTCGCTCCGTAGCAAGGAACGGCCATATTTGGCGCAGGTTTTGTGGCGATATAAGAATTGTACTTAAGGCCCGATTCAGAATCGAGTTTATCTCATTCTGCAGCAATTGGCCCACCCGATTTTACAATCACAGGTTTGGCAAACCAGATAATGACGAGCAAAAACATGAAGATCCAGGCTGACAGTCTGAAAATATCATTGGTCGCGAGCATGAATGCCTGATTCACTACAGTACCATACAGGAACTCAAAACCTTTTAATCCGGATATTTTCAATGATTGCAGTTGATTGATGGCTTGTTGGGTTAACGGGTTGTATGTGTTGATGTATTCGACAAGATGACTTTGATGCAGTGCTTCCCTATTGTTCCAGATAGTGACACTGATTGATGTACCGAAACTACCACCAAGAATACGAAAGAAATTAGCCAGACCCAAGGCGCTGGCCATTCGTTCAGGTGGCATGTCAGACAGGACCATGGCGATGAGTGGGGTAAAGAAAAAAGCAAGCCCTAGGCCCTGGATAAAACGTGGTTCAATTAATTGCAAAAAACCTATATCAGTATAAAAAGTAGATTGCCAAAAAGAAGTCAGCATAAAGACAATAAACCCAAGACTAATCACCATACGCAAATCAAATTTACTCATATAGTTACCAACAAATGGCGTAAATATAAAAGGTAAAATCCCCACCGGTGCTGCAGCAAGCCCTGCCCATGTTGGCGTGTAACCCATTTGTGTTTGTAGCCATAATGGAAAGATCACTACATTAGAAAAATACACCATGAAACCAAGCGTTAAGCTAATCACACCAATGGTAAAATTTCTATCAGCAAATAAGTACAGATCAATCAGAGGATCAGATTGGGTCAAGAGCCAAACAATCAAAAAACTCAGCGTCACCACGGATATAATACCCAATGTAATAATCACATTTGAATGAAACCAATCTAAATCATAACCTTTGTCTAATAAAACCTGTAAACAGCCAATGCCAACGGTTAATAATGCCAAACCTATATAGTCCATGGGGCGTTTTACTGTTGGGGTGTCTCTACCTGTGAGCGTTATCATAGAGAAGATGACGGCAAATATGCCCACAGGAACATTGATATAAAAAATCCAGGGCCACGTGTAATTGTCAGTAATAATACCGCCCATAATGGGCCCAAATATGGGACCAACAACGGCGGTCATTGCCCATATTCCCGTTGCCAGACCCCTTTTTTCTGGCGGGTAATTGGCAAGCAAAATACTTTGTGACAAAGGAATCATTGGTCCTGAAACGGCACCTTGGACCACACGAAAAAAAATCAGCATGCCCAGATTTTCTGATAAACCACACAGTACCGAGGCGATTGTAAATAACGTGGTGGAAATAAGAAATAACCGAACCTCACCAATACGCCGCGCTAGCCATCCTGTTAGTGGCAACATGATCGCCTGACTCACTGCAAATGAGGTAATGACCCATGTGCCGTTATCCGGGCTTACACCGAGGTCACCCGCAATGGTTGGGATAGCAACGTTTGCAATTGAAACATCCAAGACATTCATAAAAATTGCCAACGACAATGAAATCGTCATTAACACCAATCGACTGCCTGTCAGTGGGAGTAAGTCAGCCATTATGTTTTGGCTCTTGGTAAGGACATATCTGGCGAATTGTCTAATAGAATGCTATTGATTAAGGCGTCTATGTTGGCCAGTTGTTTTGCATAAGCACTGGTTTTTAATTTATATTCAGATTCCGCCACTTTTTGCATCCGAGTGCCCTGTTTGTCATGGATATTTACAGTTACTCGCATGGATAGACCCAGTTGCAAGGGGTTTTGTTTCAATTCATCAGGATTTAAATGAATACGTACAGGCAGTCTTTGTACGATTTTAATCCAATTCCCAGTTGCATTCTGTGGAGGCAGCAATGAAAAAGCAGAGCCTGTTCCAGCATTTAAACCGGCAACCTTGCCGTGGTAAGTGATTCCAGGATAGGCATCGGCATATAGCAGAACAGGTTGATTGACGCGAAGATGATTTAGAGATGATTCTTTATAGTTTGCATCCACCCACGTGTCATGCAGTGGGATAATCGCCAGCATGACAGAATTCTGTGATAATTGTTGGCCTGGCTGTACGTTGCGTTTTGCAATATAGCCTGCAATGGGGGCTACGATGGTTGTTCTTTGCAAATGTAGATAAGCTGTTTTTAGATCCGCTTTGGCGGTCTCTACAAGAGGATGGGTGTAAAGATGAGAATTTTCAACCAATGCAAGTGCTGCATCTAACTGGTGCAAAGAAACATTATAGCTAGCTTGAGCGGCTTCGACTGCTGTTTTGTAATGCTGCATTTCTTCTGCTGATACAGCGCGATTGCCAATTAACCCTACTCGGCGCTTTAGATCCAATTGGGCCTTCACAAGGTTGGCTTTATCCAAAACCAAGCTTTGCTGTGCTTGTGCTGCATGTTCAAAATATTGACGAACTTTACGCACGGTTTGTGCCAAATTGGCTTTGGATCGCTGAAAAGCCACGGTATAATCGGCTGGGTCTAATTTGATAAGAAGTTGACCCTCAGTAACAAATTGAGTTTCATCGGTATGAACTTCAACAACCGTGCCAGCTACTTGCGACATCAATTGCACCATGTTGCCATTAACATAAGCATCATCGGTGTACTCTTCAAATTCACCCCAAATGAGCCAATAAAATAGCCATAACACGGCAATAAACAAAAAAATGCTACCCAACGCCACCATGCCAATTTTACGTTTGCGTAAGGTGTCTGGTGTTGCGCCGACGCTCTGTTCATTTGTTGCCATATTTATACCTCGTCACCTAGAGCCGTTAATAACGCGACAAATGCTTGCTTCTGATGTGTTTGTAACGTACAAAGCATGGCCTTTTGCTGTAGTAATAACTGTTTGATTTCAATCAGTTGTACATAATCAATGATGCCTTGATTATAACGGGACTGGAATAGTTTGTAATTGGATTCGGTGCCATTTAATGCTTGAGTTTGATCCTGCACTTGTTTTTCCAGTGTTTGCATCGCCGATATTTGATCGGTTGCCTGCCTTAGTGCGTTCAAAATGCTTTTATTGTATTGATTTACTGCGATCTCGTATTCAGAATATTTGACTCCAAGATTTGCGCGGCGAGCACCCGCGTCAAAAACGGGTAAGTCCACGGCGGCTTTGATGCCTTCTGTTTGAAATGACAAATTAAAAAAATTACTAAAGTATAAGGATTCTGAGCTTAACAAGCCTCTCAAATTAACATTGGGATAAAAGGCAGTTTTAGCGATATTGATTTGGTGAGCTGCGGCCTCAGTGAGTGCACGTGCAGAAGCAATATCCGGTCTTTGTGCAAGCATGTTCGCAGGCATTATCGCCGGTAAAACCAGTTGCTTCTTATCGTAGGTGAATTTTGCTGGATCAATTTTTGTATTGAAGGGATTTTTGCCTATCAAGACGGCTAATTGATGCCGGGATTGCATTTCTGCACGCTTGTAATCTTCTACCGATAAGCGTGCTATTTGAGCATTGGAGATCGCGGTTTTGACGGGGATATCCGACTCAATTCCTTGCTTGGCGCGATCAACGACGATGTCAGACAGTTGTTGTTGTAACTGCACATTTTTTTTAGCCAACTGCTGCTGGATAAGATTATTTTGTAGTTCAAGGTATGTCGTAGTGACTGCGGCGCTTAAAACCAATCGAGTTTCGTTAAAATCCATCTGGGCGGCATAAGCCTCACTTAAACGACTGGCTAATGCTTCTTTGTTTTTACCCCAAAAATCGATTTCATAGTTGAAATTCATAGCAATATTAGCAGCATTTAGTTTGTTAACTACCAGTTCATTAAATGGTGGTGGCACAGTGCCTTGGAATGAAAAATGTTGGCTTTGTAGAGCACCACTGAGATCTGCTGATGGCCACAGCGCTGCATAGGCTCCTTGTGCAAGTTGGCGTGCACGAATCACCCGTGCTTTGGCACTGCGCATGTCAGGTGCGTCAGCAAGGGCTAAACAAATGAGTTGATATAATTGTGGATCATTTAAACGTGTTTGATGCTGCCCGATTTTTCCAGGTATTTTATAAACGTGCTTTATCGCTAAGTCAGTACTATTTATGGGTGCTGTATCGTGTGGACCTGAACCAAAAAAAGTACATCCGGGTAAAGCCAGTGCACAAAAAAAACAGATTACCGAAAGCTGTCGCACATTTGAATCCTTTCCATATTAGTTAGTTACTGACATCGTAACTCTTATTGACGGCAGGCTCCAGTGTGATTAAGGGGGCTATACAAAATAAAGTTACCATTTGTCTAGGGTCCTAAACCAAAGGATTATCAAACCGCTGTAAATATAATTTACCAAATTGATAAGACGCATAATCCGTAATATGTCCTGCATCGCGATATACCGGAACACCATTAATATCAGCCTTACACATCTTATTTGGGCACTGAACGTTTTTTGGATCAATTAATATCAACTCAGGGTATTTGACTTGCATTTTAGCAAACAATTTCCCAAACCATTTTTCACCGTCTGATATAGATAAATTAAAATCGCATTGTGTTGAATCATAGTTCTGTCTTAACTTGATATGCTTAAAGAAACAATCAGAAATATGCTGTTGCATGAGTGCCGTAGTTTTAATCAGTATAGGCTTTGCACCAGATGCCACTATTGTTTTGAGGGCCTGATCCAGGGATATTGCAATGCGCTTTTTGGTTAAATTAAAAGATCGCGGGTCTCCTGGCTGGTTTATGACATTATCTGACAAATAGTTATTCCAGGTTTGCCCGATAATGACGTAATCATAATGATTTTTTTCAATCATACGATAATATTTTGCTGTTTGATCATGACATTCCTGGTATACCTGATTTTTAAAAGTCCACCAATTATAAAGATAGATACCGGGTAAAGTAATGCATGAAGACGTGCCCTGAGCCAAAATAGAAACCTTGGCGTCCCGTCCTAATATGTCCATAAATCCCCAATAATGATTTGAGAATGAATCGCCAATCATCAGGGCGGTTCTACTATTAGATTCCTTGGTTCCTATTTTGCATTGAGCCTCAATATCGGTTTTATTATTACTAATACACAACGGTCTTTGCGGTTTGGTGTATTGGGCTAATTGTCGATAAATTGAGACCAATTCCTGATTAAATCGCTGTGGAAATCCCATATTTTCATTAATAAAGTAGGACGTAACATGGGTCATCAATATTGGTAGTAACAACAAACTGACAAACGTATAACGAAATTTAATTTGTTTTAAACGTCTTGATGGTATTTCAATATATCGCCAAGACAAATAAGCTAAAACAAAAGTAATGCCATACGCCAGCAATAAAACCAACGAGGTTTCTTCAATACTTTGATACCTTAAACTTGCAAAAACAGCCCAATGCCAAATGTAAAGTGAATAAGACAACATTCCTATGAAAACAAAAGGTCTACAGGACATCACTTTAATTAATGAAGGAACAGGATGAACAGCACCCAACGCAATTAATAATCCAGTAGCCACGCACACTAGAAAGGCATATCCATTAGGATAACCTAAAAGAATATGATCAAGACTGGCAATATAAAAAATGGTGATTAATGCCATTCCACCCAGAAAATTTAAAATATATCGATGAATTGAATCACCCCTTAACGACGTTAAGGCAATACAGGAGCCCACTAAAAATTCAAAAATACGACTGGAAAATTGATAATAACTTTTTGCAGGAATATCTTTTGAGTAATGCAACGAGAGTAAAAAACCAATGCATGTAAGGGCATAAACCACCCCGATCAGCATTTTTTTATTAAACATACGATGTAGGCAATACATCATCACTGGCAGAATCAAATAACATTGCCACTCTATAGATAAAGACCAAGTATGCAACAAGGGCAACTGATGAGCATCGGGTGAAGAATACCCTGTCGTTGTATGCATAAAAAGCAGATTAGAGATGAATAAAGACGTTTTACGTGCACTTCGGCTGAATTCAATTAAATCATTGGGCAAAAAAAACAATAAGCTTAGAAGCGTGGTGCCCACTATAAGGCAAACAAATACCGGTTGGAGGCGCCAAAGCCTGCGATTATAAAAATCCACAAAAGAAAAACTGTTATTATTTAAAGAGTCATGAATAATACTGGTGATCAAAAATCCGGAAATAACAAAAAAAACATCAACCCCAACAAATCCAGACGGGAATACAGTAAACCCTCCGTGATAAATTAAGACTAATAAAATTGCAATAGCTCTTAATCCATCTATATCTGGTCTATATTTCAAACTACTCACTGACTTCTCTCTTTAATTTTAGCGAATTGTAACAAACTTACGCGAACTTGTGTGAATTAAAATCAGTCACCGAATCCGCAGTTTTTGCTCAGCCTCGATATTATCGTCCCGGAATGTCCAGGATCCATCCCGGACATTATTAAGGGCTGCTAAGGTTCGTAAACTCTAAATTCCGGGACGACAGCCTAGTTGAAAGAGGCGATAGTAGGAGGGGAGGCTGTCTCTTCAGAATTTGTTTGAGTAAAACCAAGAAATTCAATAATTCCTGCTGAACCTTTTTGCGCCTTCAGGATATAACGATCATCGTTTTTCAGATCAAGATGTTCAAGTGATTTTGAATCCAAATTTAATGCTGGTACAGCGGTATTCAAAGCAATTCTCATTCGAGGACGGTTTTCCTTAATCTCCAGATTTCGAATAGATGCAATTAACTCCAAACCATTCATTTCAGGCATTTCATTATCCGTGATCATTGCTGTAATTGGAACTTTTTTTACTATATCCAAAGCAATACGTCCATTACCAGCACAAATAATACTACAACGACCTTTATTCTCAATAGCAAATCCATTTTTCATCCACGTTGCCCCTGCATTCGCGAACTGTTCAGAAGACGTCGGTGTCGCTGATGATTGTAAAATAACACCTGTAGTCTGTTTTAACAGCATCTTCATTTGCACATACGAGTCCTCCACTAACAAAATAATCATGGAGGGCGCATCTTCTCGTACCAAATCTTCGAGGCTTTTTATTTGATCTGTGCTGATTGAGGTTATTTGTTCTGTGCTCGGTGAAGACGCCTCTTGTTTAAAAAATGGAATGGGGGATCTATTGGGCGATTTTGTTGTTTCACATAGTCTCAACACTTCTTTTAATATATCAAGCGTTTGAGTATCTTTGTCCTGTTGCCGATCATAATGTTTCTTTAATTGCTCAGGGGATAACTGACTAAATTCGTCTCGGGTGAAACCAGGTTCTTCACCGGCAATAGTGCTTATTGCTGCTCTCATGAGCCCTTGTAAATCATGCGTGCGTATGCTCCCCTTAGCCATCGCCAACTTCAACTTATAATCTACTCCACTATCAAGGCTTGTGCTGCATAGACTATTGTTAACATCCTCTTCCTCTGATGAATGTTCGCGCGTACGTGTAATGCGATCTCTAAACTCAGTTGTAAATTTTGGTGGATTGACCGTCTCTCGCTCTTTTGTTGGGCTTGATGGTATTCCTAATAACATAATTCAGTACCTTTCATGTAATTGTAATTTTTATAATCCTGTTGAATTGAGGTTAGGTGACCAAGGTAGTTTTAGTTCACTACCAGGAATCACATCATCCGTACTGTGTATACGGCTCCTCATATAGACGTGTTGCTTCATGCAAAACGAATGTATTAGCTGGCTGATCTTAATGCGTTAATTTTAAACATAATCGGACTGTTTGTCAACAACAGGGGTAAAATAATAGCATGGAAATGGGGCTGCAATTGTTCGGCTTCTTACTGAAGCACCATCAGTGTGTTAAGTGATGACTAAATGCTGTTTTTCTATTTCCTTACGGTACGTATCTGGTAGACAGGCCCAGTCCATTATATCAACCAAAATAGGGAGATTGCTGTCGATAAACGCTTGTTTTAATCGTGCTAAATGATTCGTGGGTATTTGTAAATTCGCCGGATTACGTATAACCAAATCCAAATCACTGGCTTCATGGCTGTTGCTATTTATGCGGCTACCATATGCCCAGACTTCTAATTCTGGAACATGTTGCTTTAATATTGTTTTAACTTGAGTTAAATAATCTGCATTTAAATTAAGTTGAAGCATGATCAAGTGCCTCTTTAAGTCGTTGGGCGTCCTCTACAAATGTTGGTAATAATTTTAATGTTTCTTCAGCAAAACCTACTCCGTAATCGTGGGCTGTGTTATTACGATTGTCCCGATAAACAAACCAGCGCGTTGCTTCTTCTATCGTGAGCAAGCCATGCTTGGCTCCGTGACGAAAGATGTCTTTAAATACTAGCTGATCGACTTCTTTTGGATTTGCAAAGTAAGGTTTTATAGCTTTTTTTAGTAATTTTCCAGCTGTTTCCAAAGTAAGTTCATACCCTTTTACAGTAGCGTTGCGGTAAATTTCGTATTCGATACTATCCGATTTTTTCTGGGTTAGTAATTTAATAGATTGCTTTAGGGTTTCAATGCAGCGCTTTAGATGATCGGTATTTAGATTCATGGTTGTTGTACTCGTTCCATATTATTAAGAAGAAGTTCAAGAGATGAAGTATATACGTAAATAAACAGATTTGCCCCCCTTTCGAAATATGTCTGTAAGTTCCCAACTTTAAGTTGGGAACTTACAGTCTAGCATGCTATGATCAAATCAATTCCACATACCTGAAACTGGATAAATGATGTTTAACCGCCAACTTACGGATAGCTTATTAAAAGCGGTCGCTAGTTTTCCGGTAACGGTACTCACCGGCCCCAGACAAAGCGGGAAAACGACCCTGCTGAGGCAATCTTTTCCTAATTATCTCTATGTTAGTCTGGAGTCACCCGATCAACTCATGATGGCAAAAGCCGATCCGCGTGGTCTGTTAGCGTCTGCCGACCAAGGCCTCATCATCGACGAAGCACAAAACTATCCCGCTTTATTTTCATATATTCAAGAAATGGTTGATATTGGAAAACCTGGGAAAATAATATTATCAGGGTCACAAAATTTTCTACTCGCTGAAAAAATAAGTCAAACACTGGCAGGCCGTGCAGCACTTCTTGAATTATTACCATTAACCTACGCTGAATATAAATCAGATGAAACCAGCCGTGACCTATCGCTGTGTGAATATCTTTATCATGGATCATACCCCCGTCCGTATCATGAACATATACCTACTACAATTTGGTATGATAGTTATATCAGGACGTATTTGGAACGCGATGTCAGAAGCCTTGTTAATGTACGTGACTTATCACAGTTCCAATTATTTTTAAAATATTGCGCGGGACAACATGGGCAAGAATTCAATGCAAGCAACATTGCTACATCCTTGGGTATGTCTCAAACTAATGTGATGCACTGGTTAAGTATTTTGGAGGCTAGCTATATCGTTTTTCGCTTGCAACCATTCTACAAAAATTATAAAAAAAGGCTTAGCAAACGGAGTAAATTATATTTTTATGATACGGCAATTGTCAGTCGTCTGTTGGGAATTGAATCTCCTGAGCATTTAGCCATTCATGCGAGCCGTGGCGCTATTTTTGAAGGATTTGTCATAACAGAAGTGATCAAAGCTTTTTATGCTGTTGCCAAACGCGCACCTATTTATTATTGGAGAGAGCACGGTGGGTTGGAAGTTGATCTGCTTGTTGAAAAATCCGATCAATTATTTGCATTCGAGGCTAAATCGGGGATGACAATAAATGTTGAGCAATTATCCGGCTTACAAAAACTGCAAAATACCATTACTGATTGCCCTCTGCGGAGTTTGCTGATTTACGGAGGTGATATAACTCGAAAAATTAACAACATAGATATTCTGTCCTGGCGAAATTTTATTTCTAATGCAGGTATAATAACGTCATCAATAGATTTGCCCCCCTAGGGTCTGTTGACAATTCAGATCTCGACGTCCCGCGGTCAAGGCGCGGGACGTCGGCGACGGGGGGATCAAATGTTAACAGCCCCTAGTGTTTACAACTCTTCTCAGATTTTTCCCCTCTCAATTCAAATTCATCGTCAGGGTAGGGTCATCATTATTATCATCATCATAGGGATTTGCAATACTATTTGGAGAACTTGAACGATCATGCACCTCCAAATGCTGTGTATACCAAGTACCTTGTTGGTTACTCGTCAAATTTTTCACGGTAATGTCCAATCCTCCGATATCTTTAAATATACCCAGTGCCTTATTTTGTATTTCCACATCTATGTTCTCCCATGGAATAGAAATGGTTGAGTTAATATTGAGTTTTTTGCCCTCTTGCCCCTCCATTTTTTTCAAATGCTCGATGTATATGTGAGCGATTGCAGCCTCTAATGGAGGTGCATTCCTTACATTGACAACATTGGTTTTGCTGAGCACTTTCTCTATCGCCTCCATTAATAAATTAGCCGAGCGTTTTTCGTGTGAGTCAGAGGTTTCCCCATCTATTTTTTGTGCGCCCTCTTTTGTTAAAATGACTTTGGGTATCTCGTCCTTAGCGATATAAGTAAAGTACATGCCTCCACTTGTTTTTACTTTTATCCCCTCATTCATTAATGAGGCTAATTGATCATCGTTGAGTGTTGTAACCTGACAATTAATTGTGGCCAATACTTTATAATCTATTTTATTTAGAAACTCTTTTGTTACAGCCGCGTCTTCGTCGGTATAAACTTTTGCGTGAAGCGTTGCCCATTTATTGATAGGTGATGGGGATGATCGCCTAGCAAGGTTACGATTTAATAAGGTACTTTTAATCGGAACTCTAGCTGAAATATCTTGAGGAGTTGTTGTAGGAGTAGCCTTTGCTTCAGCTTTGTTTGTATCTTCTGGTTGTGCTTCTAACGATTTGTTAAGCATTTTACTAGCTACAGGTTTCTCTTCTAACGGTTTGATTTGTGCCTTAATACCTGCGTTAACAGCTCTTAACGCGTCCAATTGTGAATTGTTCTCTAGGTGCGCTATCCCAGCTCCAGCTGTTAATGGCGCTCGCAGCGTATCTAATTGCTTGTTCGGATCAAGTATTATTGCATCTTTATCTTTTTCTTCATTTACAACTTGATTGATTATGCCTGTTTTTTCTTGACTTGATTTCAATACACCAATTAGGTTATTGGCTTCCTGCAAGCTCTTCTGCAAAAGCTCAATTTCTGCTTCTGCGTCTTTAGGCACTCTTAAGGCTCCTAATTCAGCATTTAAAGTTGTTATCGTAGAGCGAAGAGCCACCATGTCTGTTACTAGATCTAAATTTTCCTTCGTTTTGTTTTCCAGCGACGCCTGAAGTTCACGGACCTGAGTCTCGAGCATATGTTGGCCCTGAGTTAATTTATCCTGTTCCGCTTTGACGACTGAAATAGCAGTTTGGTGCTGACTATTCTCTGTTTTAAGTTCATTAGTTAACCGAGTTACATCGGTTTGACCAGTAGCACCCTGCTTCACAGCTTCCTCAAGTTTTGCCATTAATTCTGCAACACGTCTTTCACTTACCCCGTCTTTCTGCTTCTCTGTATCAAGGTCATGGGTTAACTGCAATATAGCTTTTTGTCCCCCAGCCTGCTGCCGCTCAGCATCAGCAAGACTCGCTTTTAACACTTTAACACTTACTTCATGGCTGGCTTTTTCTGTAGCAATACTAGCCTCAAGACGGCTTATGTTCGTCAATGCCGCGGTCAGTTTTTCCGTACTAGTGGTTAACTGAGTATTAATCTCTCCCAACTCGCCTTGCTTGCTCTTTATGTCAATTGAAGCTTTACTCAGTTGATCACTTAAATCCTTTACTTGCAATGACAGTACATCATTACCTTTTTCCAGTTTTTCATTATGCTGTGTTGATAATGTGTTAACTTGGTCCTGTAATTGACTATTCTGCTCTTGGGCAGCTTTTAGTTGGTCAACAAGCACTTTCGCTTCATTCCCCGCAATCTCAGCTAGATGCTTTTGCTCATTCAGTTGGCTAGTGAGTAGATCGTTATCGTTACCTTGACCTTGCACTTGGGTAATCAACTCTTCGTTTTTATTTTTTATCCCTTCCAATTTATTCTGAATGCTCTCCAGATTGTCATGACTGGATGTCAGCTTCTCGCTAAGTGACAACACAGTACTTTTCGCATCCAATAATTCCTTATTTAATCCAGCTGTGTCTGTCTCATACTTCTTTAAATCAACAGCGCTTAACTTTTCTTTGTTATACATCAGTCTTTGGGATTCCATTCGGGCTTCCGCAATACCCGCTGCCTCCACCTGAGTAGCTAATTTACTCTTAAGATCAGTAACGAGCCCCTTTTCTGAGGCTATATCTATCTGCGCACGTTCCAGTTCACCTGTGACTTGCTCCAACTTCTGATTTGTACTTAAAACTTGCGTATTCAGATCCCCAACTTGGGCCAACAGCGCATCAGTTTTATTTTCCAGCGTCGTTACGGTGACTTGCAATAAACGATTCTGGTTAATGGTATCATTTAGTTTTTTGTTCAACTGTAATGCTTTATCCTGCTCACGGTCAGCCCGAGTCATTTGGTCTTTCAGTTGGGTGGTGAGACCCTCATTATTTTTCACCCGCGCTCTCAGGGTTAAGTTTGTTTTTGTTATATCTCCCAATTCTTTCTGAATGCTCCCAATCTGCGTATGAGCATTGGCCAGACTGTTCTGACTGGATGCCAGCTTGTCCTTAAGTGACAATACTTCACTTTGCGCAGCCTGTAGTCCACTGACCTCATTCACCAGCACGCGTTGATCCTCAAGCGAGGCATCCCGTTGCTTCTGGACAGCCAAAATAGCAGTTTTGTATTGTTCATTCGCTGTTTCAAGGTCACGGGTTAACCGAACTACTTCGGCTTGTCCAGTCTTACTCTCCTCCTCAGCTTTCGCAAGGCTTGCCGTTAATTCAGCAACATGTACTGTAGTCTTTCCGTGTTTATTTTTCTCTGTTTTAAGTTCACCGGTTAACAACAATATAGCTTCGTCTCCAACCTTTTTTTGCTGCACAGCATTGGCAAGATTTTCCTCTAACGCGGTAATACGTGTGGTATCGGTGGTATCTTTTCTTTCAATGCGACCCTCAAGAACAGTTATCTTAGCCGATGCTTTGGCCAGTTCTTTCTCTCTGTTGGCTAACTGCCCCTCAAGATTAGTAACCTGGTCTTTCTTGATATTTATGTTGGCTGCAACCTTGTCCAGTTTGCTGGTTAAATTATCGGTCACGCCTTTTAATGAACCGACCTCCAATAACAGATTATTTTTATCATATTCAAGTTTGTTGATTGTAACTGCCTGCTCATCATTCAATTTAATAGAAGCATTTAGTTGAAGGCCCAGAGTTGCAATGGTTTTATCGGCTGTCATAAATTCATTTTTTAATTTTTCTACCTGACTCAATAAGACCGTATTCTCATCCGACTGACTTCTAGTTAGTTGGTCAGCTTCCTCCAATTTATTCTCCAGCTCTCCATAACTAGTCTTCATATTGTCTAAAGCAGTTTGCAGACCTTGTGCCTGGAGTTTGTTTTCTGTCACTGTCGTCTCAAGCTCGGTGTGCTTGCTCGTGATATCGATTAATTTTTTATCAGTTTCGGCTAACCTAGCCTGTAATGGGAGCATGGCTGCTTCGTGAGTGCGCTGTGCCTTGAGTATTGCGGCGTCGGTTGCTTCTTTACTGCCAGCCGTCATCGTTTCCTTAAGACCTTGTATTTCCTGTTCAAGTTCTTTATTTTTTATTGCGGCGTCTTTAAGAAGGTTTTCCTTCTCCTCGCTGACCATATTCAATTCATTCGTGGTTGTTTGCAGTTTGGTTTCGGTAGTTGTAAGCGTATCTCCCTGAGCTTCCAGTTGTTCATTTAATTTAGCAAGTTGCTTAGTTAAATCCGTGACTTTCGCGACTTCAACATTAGCCACGTTGAGTTGTGCTTGCAGCGTGTTTGTCTTACCAGTAAGCTCCTCTACTATTTTTGTCAACTTCGCTTCATTTTCACGGTTAACCGCCTCCATTTCTGACAGACGCGTCTCAAACGATTGGTGTGCTGCATCCAAGCTTTTTTTATGCCTATCTGTCTGTGCCTTGTATCTTTCTTCAGCGTTCTTATTAGCTCCCTCGTATTTTTCCTCGGCTTCACGAAGAGCGTCTTGCACAACAATTAATTCATTTATCGCTTGCGCCCGTTGCTCATCCATAGCTTTTAATTGCATCTCAATTAATTTTGCCTCAGCTAATTTTGCCTCAGCGAGTTGCAATTGTTGTTTTAGTTTTTCAACATCAACACTTAATGATTCCGATTTTATTTTCAAATTATCACTGTTTTTTTCAACCTCTTTAGATGCCTTTAGTTGTGCTTTCAAATTAACTATTTCCACTTCATATTTGCTTTGTATTTGGGAACCCTCATTATTATTTACTTTCTCACGATCTTTTAACTCTTTAGTTAGTTTGCCATTTTCTTTCATTAATGTTGCAATTTGGGTCTCACTAGCAACAATCATTTTTTGAAGAGCGTTGATATTATTTTGATAGTTGTTGATTTCTTTATCAGCCTGTATAGTTTGTTGTGAAGCACTTTTTACTGCTTTAAGTATTTCACTTTCTAATTCAGTTATTTTTGACTGTGTTACAACCAGATTATCTTCTAATTCACTTATAAGTTCTTCCTGTTGAACATTGGTTTTTTGTGCAACATTGTTTTTATCAGTCTCCAGCTTAATTTGTTCTTCCAATTCAAATAATTTAAGTTTAGTAAGTTTAGACTGATCACTATCAGTTCTTAGAGCAATTATCTCTGTAGATTTTTTTTCATTTTCTTCTGTATTTTTTCTTATTTCATCATTTAATCGCTTCACTTCTATAGCATTGTCATCTGTATTCTTGGTTAAGGTATTACATAAATTAGAGAGCACCACTATCTTCTTGCTAGTGTTCATCTCCACATCACTCAACTCCCCCCGTACATCTTGAAGATTAAGCGTTGGCTCTATAAATAACGCTAATTTCTCGATAAGGCCGTCAATGTCCTGCAGTCCAAAAGTTTGCAGCTCCAATTTCCTCACCCGCTCATACTGCTCTTCCACTCTTGCATTCACTATACTTATTTGCTCGATCAGCTCAAGATTGTCACGCTTAACTTGAGCACTGGTTTCGTCCTTTATCAAGCCTTCTGTCTTCAAACTTTCAATTTCTTTACTCAGTTTATCCAGATTAGTCTTTGTCTCCACGACCTCTTGATTTCTTAAGATTAGATGTTTCTCTATATCTGTAAATTCGGTCTTCAGTTTTTCAATGGTTAAGTCACTTTTGTTCTTTTCTGTTCGAATATGGTCAAGTTCAACATTCAGCGCAGCCAGATCATTGTTAGCGCTCGTGGCCGCCGAAAGCTGTGATGTAAGACTGTTTATTTTATTATTCAATTCAGCTGACTTTTTCTGCTCTTCAATTAAAGATTTTTCCGTGGAATCCAGCTTGCCTTTAATCTGTTCCGTTATAACTGGTTGAACTTGCAGTGCTGTGTTTTTTTCTTCTACCTCTTTCCGTATTTTTTTAATATTGTCATGCTGAGAATTCCAATCTTGATAATGAATTTTTGCCTCCTTCACTAACCTTTCATTGTGCTCTTCGATCACTTTATTGTGATCTTTGATTTCAGCAATTTGACTCCTAGCCTTTTCCAAATCTGCTGACTGATTCTGAATCGTGTCTTTTAGAACGACATACTCACTCTCAAAAGAAGCGTTTTTTTCGTTAATACGTGTAATAGTCTCTTTAAGATCGTTAATTTCTTTACTGAAGTTAGTGTTCTCGAGCCCTAGACTATTTATTTGACCAGTTAATTCTTTCATCGTCTTAATTTCTTCATTATGACGATTTATTAGTGCTGATATTTCTAATTCTTTAGCTGTTGTGTGCTTAGATAAGGCTGTCAGACCTATGTCCGCGTCTATCCTAACGTCTGCATACTTAGCTGAATCATCCTTTAGTTGAGTTATTTGCTTTTCTAAGTTTTGCGCTGTATTTTCATGTTCATGTATAAGGCTACGTAGCTCACCATATAGTCCCTCAAGTATTTGTTCCTTATCCATTAAATGTTCTTTTTTTATACTTGGATCATCCGGTATAATTTTTCGTAATGCAGTTATAACCTTGTCAATAGGATCTTGTTCGTTGGATTGGCCTTTAGTTGTTGAATCAACTAAGTTTATCCTTAACTTATTTACATTCGGAAGTTTTCCAATCTGATGTGTGGGTATATGATTTTTAGAATATCGCTTGCTTGCTGCCTCTTCATAAGGACGCAAATTAATGGGGGCAGAGTCGATTGATTTTTTTTCTGTTGTTTTTGGTTTTTGATTTATCGTGTTCATATAATTTCTAGAGTGAGTACCTTGTGTAACAGTAGTTTCTTGATCTTTATTTTTGTTATATTCTACCTTCCAGCATTCTTTTAAATCTTGCACATATTTTAATCGGTTTTGTTTCGTGTCATACAATTTACCATCATCGATTCTTAATTCCTTGATTTCTTTATCTATAGATTGTAAATCGCCCTGTATACGTATAACACCGTACTGTTTCCAATGTTCCCGAGCCAGACAACGTTGCACAAACTTATTCGTTCCATCGCGTTGGATAGTAGGATGAAAATTCTCACTGTTATCATAAAGATCCTCGATTTGCTCTTTAGTTGGTGGAAGATACAAGAAAAGCGTGTATGTAGAATCCTCATTTTTTTTCAAAGTTAGAGGTCCCATTATTTTTTTCACTGTTTCTTTCGCTATTTCTTTCGCTATTTTTATGAAATACTTTTTATTATCTTCATGAGCTGAATGAACGCCATCCAACGAGGATCGAACGTTTCCTTCCAAATCTCTATGAGCGTCATAGCGTTGTTGTATCTCTAAGTAAATTTTGTTTAATAACTCCTCCGGGCTTTCAAAAACAAAATTCTGATATTTTTTCTCAATAGGCATGGCTGCGTTCTCCATGTGATAATAAATCTATGGAAATCAATGTAAAAACCAATGGGGTCCAAACCAATGGGGTCAGAGTAGATTGATTTTTATCAATGTAAAAACCAATCGGGTCAGAGTCGATTGATTTTTCGATTCCTACAAAGGAGCGCTCATAGTGATTCATTTTGTACCGCCATGCGTTATTTATTGTCCTCATATTCAGAGTGTAGACAAAAAAGATCTAATGTGCAAATTTCAGGCCAACAACTCTTGATAGTGAAATAAATGGTTACAAATTGATTGATTTTTAGGGTGACCTGAATATACTAATCACAGCCACATGTTCATATAGTGGTATTCAGCAAGTCCAACGCCAGAAATTCGCCCGCTTCCCGAGCATTTTTCGGTATATATGTATATATAAAGGAGCAACACCCATGCGCATTCAATGCGACACTATGAGCTTGGCACAAATTTGGAAAGCTGAAGGCGAACTTAAGGGCAAGCTCGAAACGGCCAGGAACATGCTTGCTGAAGACTGTGATCCAGTTTTTATCGTGAAAGTTACGGGACTTACCCTTGCTGAAGTTAAAGCAATCCAACAAAAAATTATTTGATGTCTCATGAACAAGTCCTGAGTGTTAGACCTAAAGATTCGACACTTGGGTAATATTATTGATAATCAAGAGCATATTGTTATACCATCCCATTGCTAATCTGGATATGTGATAGGTGCCATTCACATGATCTCGGTAAAAAACATCCATTCAGCTTACTCCAACCCGCTTGAATGTATTTCTATTAAGCAAAGCAGACCAACCAAGGACCTTACATGGACAACAACAAAAAGGGCGATATTATAACCAATCCTCATGACCAATTTTTCCGCAAATCAATGGAAAACAAACACGTGGCTCGAGAGTTTTTAATGACTCACCTACCAGCTGATATACAACTTCTTGTTGATTTCAATATACTGGTTCTACAACCTCGTTCCAATGCCAATGCTGTTCGTCGTGAATCCACGGTGGATGTACTGTTCAAAACCCGCATAGCAAATCACGAAGCATACATTTATCTGCTGTTGGAACATCAATCCAGCCCGGATCCATTGATGGCCTTTCGTGTATTGCAATACACTGTTCAAGCCATTGACCAACACCTCAGACAACATAAAACAACTAAAATTCCGCTTGTTTATCCATTGGTCGTCTACCATGGTAAACGTCCATTCCGCCATTCCAACGATATCAACGACTTGGTCGATGCACCAATGCGATTAGTCGACAGCTACTTTTTAAAGCCATTTCAATTACTGGATCTGGGGAAAATCGACGATGAGGTGATTAAAAAAAACACTTGGTCCGGGATCATGGAATTTGTTTTAAAACATATTTATGCTCATGATAGGTTAGTACATCTACAAAATATTAAAGCTATAATGCAAAAACTTGACCAAAACGAAGGACGTGAATACCTTGGTATTGTGCTACAATATGTAATAAATGAATCGACATTAAATGATCATAACGCATTCATTGAATTAATCCATGAAAACCTTTCGAATGAAACAGGGGAGAATATTATGAGCTTGGCACAAATTTGGAAAGCTGAAGGCGAACTTAAGGGCGAACTTAAGGGCAAACTCGAAGGCAAGCTCGAAACGGCCAGGAACATGCTTGCTGAAGACTGTGATCCAGTTTTTATCGTGAAAGTTACGGGACTTACCCTTGCTGAAGTTAAAGCAATCCAACAAAAAATTATT
>JABDAB010000004.1:0-29739 GCA_013289415.1 Gammaproteobacteria bacterium | reverse complement strand
GGAACATGCTTGCTGAAGACTGTGATCCAGTTTTTATCGTGAAAGTTACGGGACTTACCCTTGCTGAAGTTAAAGCAATCCAACAAAAAATTATTGAGGATTAAGGGGGCTAGGTTCACAGAAATTAAAATCTTTGACCTTCATAGTAAAGGTGATGTCGATAATATGTTAAGTCAATCGGTTGAAGTAGTCAGGATGAAGGCTGCGTTATAGTTAAACGTATACGATGTATACATCAAGTCAAACATAATAGAATTGAAATATTAGGGGCTGTTGACATTTGCCCTGTCGAAGCCCGACGTCCCGCGGCTTGACCGCGGGATCCAGAAAAGCAGAAGATGCCCGCATAAAACGCAGAGCTATTAATTGACCTTACAATTTGTTTTTGATAACACACCGCCACGATCAATTACTTTCCAACCCATTGATAAATAAGATCAAACTCGTAAAATCACGGTTCCTACACCAAAATAAAACGAGTTTGAAATGGCCAGACTAATGCTCATGCCGTAGTCCCACGGCTTGTCCGCGGGATTGGTCGAAGCTAAGGACAATCATGCGACAACATAGGATTTATGACAAGCCTGATCTTCGTCTTATGGTTGAAGCCATGCTGTATCGTATGCGCGTGGGCTGTCCTTGGAAAGAATAAATGTTAGTCAAGCAATAGTGTCTTCTAATAAAGCATTCAATATGTGGTGAATAGATACTAAATTATAGCCATTTGCGATGCTTGAAATATTTATAAGGTAACCAAGCAGCAAACAATATGGCTCCGATAGAATATAAATAGCCATATTTCCATGACAACTCAGGCATCGTGTGGAAGTTCATTCCATAAATACTGGCTATTAGCGTAGGGGGCAGGAAAATCACAGCAGCAACTGAAAATATTTTTATAATATCATTTTGCTCAATATTAACCATCCCCAATGTAGCATCCAATAAGAAATTTATCTTGCTTGAAAGAAAATTGGCATGGTCGCTAAGCGAAACAATATCCTTGCCCAAGGTTGTTAATCGCAATTGGCCTTCATGATCAATTCTTGAATCGGCTGTTTGCCCAAAAAATGAGATTAAACGATTGAATGTGACTAAACTTTCACGGGCTTTGGTATTCAGATCGCCATTTGCACCAATTTCCTGCATTAGTTGTTGATAGTCCAGTTTCACCGATCTTTTAGTTTGTGGTCGAAAAATGGTTTTTGAATATTCATCCAAACGAGCACCGACAAGTTCCAAAATATCTGCCAGACGATCAATAGTTATATCTAACAGCTCAATCAGCAATGTCACTGCATCACGATGGGTATTGTCGAGTTTTTTCAGTTTAGAGTTAAATAAACTAAATGATTGAGGTTCTATATAACGTATGGTAATGAGCTGCTGCTGTGTTAGAACAAAGGTAACCGGATCAAGTTTGGGTGTAGGTGAATCAGATTGCGCGATCATCGTTGCAGTCATAAAGAGTATATTATTTTCTTTATAAAGACGACTGGATAGTTCGATTTCCACCATTTCTTCACGTGTTGGAATATCTCGACCTATGTGCTGCTCAACTTCATCCTTTTCAGTCCTGGATGGCGATAGTAAATCAATCCAAATGGCGTCTTTAAGCAAGGCTTGATTTTCAATGGTGAGAACTTCTGGTTCAAGCATTTTTCGATCGATGTAGACCAGCATGATAGTCCGTTCCTGTTTGTTTTTTTGTTGGTAACTGCTCACCCATCCGCGTATTGTAGGGGCGAGAGGCGCTCACCCCTACAATACGCTCGCAAAGACGTGTGGGCGAGCGGTTACCTTTTAATTACATATCTGTTGTGTCCAGCAATGATTGTAATTATTACATACTCGTTGATTATAGCAAGATGAGCCGTAAAAGCTCGAGCCATAATATCCGCCGAGAGGAATGCCTATCGTAAATCCATTGCCCCAGCCACCGTTGTAATAGCCACCACCGCCGTGGTAATAGCCACCACCACCATGGTAATAGCCGCCACCGCCATGGTAATAGCCGCCGCCACCGCCGCCATGATATGCACTGCAAGTCGCACTAGCCAATAGGGCAAGAGAAAAAATTAATGTTCGTGGTATATTCCTTTTCAAGTTTGTATTCATGACAGATCCCTCCGATGCACAATATATGCAAATTCTGTTTGCCGTATATACAGTATAGACTAGGTATCAGTATTTTCCACGCAGCATCGCTGAATCGCCTGCTTGATATCCGGGTTTTCCATACCCAATACATGAGCAATTGCATACAAAGGCCAAGAATACACCCGCTCATGTATTGAATAATTTTGAGTTGAAAATCGTATTCCGTGCGAACTGTTTGGATGTTTTTCAAGAAAATAATGCAGGCTTTTAATGGTTCGTCCAAGGCCTGCTTTGACTTCAACAGGGATGACCTCTCCCTTGAGTTGCACAAGATAATCGATCTCGGCTTGTTGTGCGGTGGATTCTTTGTGCCAATAATACAGCGTGTTTTTGCTGTGCGGTTGCCCATAGGCAAGCATTTCCTGCCCTACAAACGCTTCGACCAATGCGCCTTTGTTAATGAATTCTTCCGAAGGATTTAAAAACCACCCAACCAAATCAAGGCCAAGTGCCGATTGCGCTAGGCCTACATCCAATAAAATAGCTCTGTAATCCTGTATATCAGAATGACTTACGTAAACGGTCCTGCTTCCACTGCTGTAAAAAATGGTCAATTATACGCTTCATTTATTTTATTTTTGGTCGAAAACATGTCTTATATTAGACATATTTGGTTGAAATCACAAGATACTATGGAATCAACATGCGAATTTCATCTGGAAATTGAATGGATTTATTTTTTAAATAATCCACCCAGACAATCTTGCATGTACCTTGCGCCATTATTTGATCGTCTTGAAATAGATCATGATCCATCATCAAGCTGGAGCGTCCAAGGCTGTGTAAACTACTGCGCAGGATCAACGTGGCAGGATATATCACCGGTTTCAAAAAAGTACACGCTATATGAACCACCACGGGGCCCGTAGTTTGTAGCAGGTCGAGTTTCAGAGTCTCGAGCCACTCGATGCGAGCTTGTTGGAAATAATCAAAATATCGAACGTTATTGACGTGCCCCAACGCGTCCATGTCTCCCCAGGCAACGTGGACTTCTTTTTCGTGTATGGTCGTTTTATGGTTTGTCATGTGAACGCTTGTTTAGTCTATGTTTTTTAATATTAGCAGAGTTATTGGCAAATGGTTAAAAAATGTAACTGCTCGCAAAGGCGGATAAGTGAGCCGTTACAAAAAAATAATAAAAACCATTCTGTTTAATATTAACTAATTATGATATTACTTAAACATCCAACACTTCAGGGCAGAATCACAATCATGCATAAAATAGTGCACAACGTCTTTCCGTCACTCAGCACAAAAAGCAAACAATCCGCCAACATCAGTGTGATTACTTTTTGGAGCTGCTTTTCAACCTATGCTTTGAATACCATTCTGATTCTTTTTTTAACACGACCGCTGATTGCTCGAGGCTTGGGGTATGACCAGGCCAAAGCGTATGCCTTCATTGGGATCAGTCAGGCTACGGGTTATCTCATGCCTGTTTTGGGTGGTTACATGGCCGATAGCGTACTGGGATTGCGTCGCAGTATTTTACTGGGTAGCGTTCTTCTGGCGCTGGCCTACTTGCTGGTCATGTTGAGTGGATACACTATCCTCACGCATGGTGACTATTTTTTTCTTGCCGCATATGCGCTTATTCCCGCATCCAGCTCACTGTTAATGGGCACCGCGTCCGCCATGGTTTCTCGTATTTATACCAACGATGCCATTCACGCCAAATCAGCCATGACCTTTTATTATATGGCAATCAATGTGGGGGCATTATTGGCTGCCTTGATAGCCCCTTCATTACTGGATAGTCGTTATGGCCCTCTGTCTGTGCTGGCTTTGGTGTTTGTTGGTAAATCCATCGCTGCACTTAATTTTGCATATCGATATGCATTATACGATGATGTCGCATGGGGGAAAGATCAAGCACCCTTGACCCTGACAGCCAAATTCCAGCTGTTCGGCTATTTAATCTCACTTTACCTGTTTACCCTGTTTGCTTATTCACACATCTCGGTTGCGCTCATTGTGGTCTCAGTTGGCTGTAGCCTAGGGATCATCTGGTTTCTAATTAAAACATATCAATTAACAGGAGAATCCCGTTACAAACAATCAGTTGCAGCCTTATTAATCCTTGAGGCCATAGTGTTTTTTGTTATTTATAACCAAATGAATAGCACACTGGTATTATTTGCTCAAAAGAACTCGGATTTGCACTTGCTTGGTTTTTTGATTTCACCGGCACAATATCAAATGCTGAACCCATTATTAATTATTGCAATTGGGTTCCAGCTACCCCGTTTTTATCAGCGTTTTCCGAAATTTTCTATCCCTTGGCAATTCGCCTGCGGTACTTTATTGGCAGGCATTTCGCTACTGTTTATCGCTATCGTTGCGCGTTTTGGCAACGAAGGGATAGTCAATGGGAACTATATTGCCATCACTTATATATTAATCACTCTCGCGGAATTATGGGTGAGCGCAATTGGCTTGAGCATGATTGGCCTATACTGCGACAACAGAGCACTGGGATTTGCGATGGGAACATGGTATTTGGCATCGTCCTTATCCAATACGCTCTCTGGCCGCTTGGCGCATTGGGTAGCTATCCCTAAAAATATCACATCCCCCATACAAAGCTTGGCTATCTACCAACATTATTACCAAAATATGGGGTTTATTGCCTGTTTGTTAGGACTTGCCATGTTATTCGTTGCTTATTATTCGCATCGGGGATTTGAAAAGCGCGGCTTAGTGCTGGTATGATTTAATTAATGTTTCACAGAGGACGTGATGATGGGACGACTAAATCAACAACTTCTTAACGCAGCATACAACGGCGATCAGGCTGAAATTAAAAGGCTACTGAATCAGGGTGCTGAACAAGACGTGAACGATGAGGGATTGACGGCCTTGATGTATACCGTTACACATCACCGCATAAACATGCTAAGCCTGTTCCTGGCAACTGGAGTCGATACCGACACGACAGATAGTAACGGTAGGACCGCATTGATGTTGGCTGCTCGAGATGGGAACATCAAGGCTCTAAGAATACTGTTGAATGCGCGCGCAGACATAGATGCCCAAGACGATAAAGGAAACACGGCCTTGATTATCGCAGTTCAAAAGGAACAAACCGAGATAATCAAACAGCTCCTGGATAATCACGTCAACACTGAAGTTAAAACCCAATGTGGTAACACGGCATTGTTGGTTGCTGTTCAATTTGAGCTTGTCGACATAATACGCATACTATTGGATGCTGGCGCCAAGACAGAAACTCGCAACAAAAACGGTACTACCGCTTTGATCCGTTCTGTTGACTGTACCAATCCAGAAGTCATGAAAATACTCTTGGCTGCTGGTGCAAAGACAGAGGCTCGAGATCGACAAGGTGATACCGCATTGATGTATGCGGTCATAGCCGGCAAAACAGACATCATTCGAATGCTCTTGAAGGCAAAAGCGAATAAAGAGGAATCATTAAAATATGTTCATGGTTCCAAGAAGAATGAGGATCTGATATCCCTGTTAGAAAATTTTGGCACATTTCAAGGTCGACTTAATGATATCAATTATAAAGAACCCATTAAAGCTCGTTTCACTTGTCCTATTTCATTGCAAATAATGGACGACCCCGTATGTCTATCAACCGGAATAGATTATGAACGTAAATCACTTGAAGCGTGGTTTAAACACTGTGAGGATATGGCAACAACGACTATATGTCCCGTTTCAAAAAAAGCAGTTTCTCCAGAGGAACTAAACAATTGCACGAATTTCGCTTTTAAAGAATGCATTGAAGAGTTTGTGGCGGAGCAAGAAGAAAAATACATTAACACTCAAAACGCGGTGGCGGAACAAGAAATAGAAGGCATTAAAACTCAAGAAGCGGTTTCAGGGAGAAGGCTGCACGCCAAAAGCGTACATGGACTATTTGCACCGCGTTCTCCGAATAATCATAGTGTTGCAGCTAATATCGCAGCAAGTACTAACTGGGTTTTGGAAGACATTGATTCTCCTAACCAAAGGCATTAATCCCCGTTATATGTCGCCCTAAAACCAGGGTATGCACATTATCGGTGCCTTCATAGGTAAACACAGATTCCAGATTCAGCATGTGGCGAATCACGTGGTATTCGAGGCTGATGCCATTTGCCCCCAATAAATTTCGGCAAGTACGTGCGATCTTGATGGCTTCACGGGCGGCGTTGCCTTTTGCCAGTGAAATCATGGTGGGATTATCTCGTTGTTGATCTTTCAAACGGCCAATTTGCAAGTTCAGGCACTGGGCTTTAACCATCTCGGTGTACATCTCGGCCAGGTCTTTTTGTATTAACTGAAATGAAGCCAGAGGTTTATCAAATTGCCTGCGTTGAAGCAGATAGTCGTGTGTAATATCAAAACAGGCTCTTGCGGCTCCCATGGCACCCCAGGCAATGCCGTAACGCGCTTGGCTCAAGCAGCCTAATGCAGCACCCAATCCTCGATCGCTGCCGGGTAACAGGTTGTCATCCGGTATAAATACATCTTCAAAAATCAACTCACCCGTAATCGAGGCACGTAGCGACATTTTTAGTTTGATTTCACGACGAGTGAAGCCTTTAAACTCTTTTTCAACAATAAATGCGCGGATCCCGTCGTCCGTTTTAGCCCAAACAATGGCGATGTCTGCGATGGTGGCGTTGGTGATCCACATTTTTGCACCATTCAAACGCCAACCGCCTTTTATTTTTTTAGCGTGGGTACGCATGCTGCCGGGATCAGAACCGGAATCAGGTTCTGTTAAACCAAAACAGCCAATCACATCCCCTGCTGCCATGGAGGGTAAAAATCGCATTTTTTGTGCTTCATTGCCATATTGAAAGATAGGATACATGCATAATGAACTCTGTACCGACACAAAGCTGCGCAGACCGCTGTCGCCTGCTTCAAGCTCCTGGCACACCAAGCCATAAGCTACATATGAGGCCTCAGAGCCGCCGTATTGTGCAGGCAAGGTCAGGCCTAACAAACCAAGATCTGCGGTTTTTTTTATTAATTCAGGGGGAAAAACGCCCTGCTCAAAGGCTTCGGGCATCAGAGGCAGAACATCATGGCTAACAAAACGCGCAATGCTGTCACGGATCATGCGTTCGTCATCAGTTAACTGCTCATCAAGACATAGTAAATCGTCCATTTTTTTCTCCTTCATTTCCAGCGGTAAAGATCTGACCATATCAATGATCTTATCACGAGAAGGAGGCAAAAAAATATTGTTGCATTTATCTAGGGGCTGTTGACATTTGCCCTGCAATGAGGTCGTTCGGCTCTGCTCATAATTTCAATTACTCCATGCTTTTTCTTCAAGCAAAACACATCCATGCGTCGTCACAATCTCAGGCCGAATCTCTCTCTGTTGATTGTCCTCATCCACAAATACGACCGTAGGAATATAAGCCCGACACTGCTCGTCTGCAAGCTGAACAAACGATGCAATGATGATGATATCCCCGGGTGTAACCAAATGTGCCGCAGCGCCATTTACACAAATCTCGGTAGATCTGGATTCGCCTTCAATGGCATAGGTTTCAAATCGCGTTCCAGCCGTTACATTCCAGATGTTGACTGCTTCATTCGGCAGGATATTGGATGCCTCGAGCAGTTCAGGGGAGATAGTAATACTGCCTTCATAGTCCAAATCTGCATGCGTAACACGTGCACGATGAATTTTGGATTTTAACATTCGTCTGTACATCATAGCCTTAATGCGATAATTCAAGTAATGCGAAGTTTATGCGCAATTGGGATGGTTTTCAATGATTTTATTGATTGTTATGTTTAGAGATTGTACCACTGCAGGGAGGTCCCTCGCTTCGCTCAGGATGACGTGGGGAGTCGGGATGACGTGGGGAGTCGGGATTACTTGTGTAGTTATCGTGTGTCAGTTGCGTTCGCGAGGAACGCAACCAGACTCACTCAGAATAAATTAAGCATTAGACGTGTTGACTAGATAACTTCAACTTCTTCAGCTTGTGGACCTTTTTGACCTTGTCCAGCTTTAAACATTACAGCGGCACCTTCTTGCAGTGTTTTGAAACCACCACCTTGAATGGCACTAAAGTGAACAAAGTAATCTTTGCCATTGCATTCAATAAAGCCAAAGCCTTTGCCCTCGTTAAACCATTTAACGGTACCACGTACTTTCTCTGCCATTTTTACTGCTCCTCAATTACTATTAGAAACTATTACTATTAAAATTTTACCGTGATAGTTTTATCCTGTCCAGACCACGATGTCAAGCACTTTATGACGTTACTCTTTAATAATATAATCACAGCCTTCATGCGGACAAACAATTTGCCGGCCTGATCGCTTGGTCTCCTTGACCGTAAGTATTGGCCAGGCGCACTGGGGACAAGGCTTGTCTATTGGCTCATTCCATAGCGCATAATCACATTTTGGATAGGACGCGCAGGAATAAAATATTTTTCCTTTGCGAGACTTGCGCTGAAGAATTTTCGCCGCATGACACTTGGGGCATTCAACGCCTGTGTCAGCCGGCTTTTCCAACGGCTCCATGAATTTGCATGCTGGATAGCTGCTACAGCCTATAAAACGACCGTAACGGCCTGCTTTGATATGCAAGGCACTGGAACACTCAGGACATGTGCGCCCTTCAACCACCTCAGGCGCTGCTTTTTCACCGGCCTGTGCTCCGACATCCTGGGTGTAATCACACTCTGGATAGGCAGTACAACCAATAAAACGCCCACGTTTTCCCAAACGAATCGACAGCGGTTTTCCGCATTGAGGACACTCGTCTTCCAGCACCTGCGTGGTCACGTCTTTACGTTGTACCTGTTCATCAATAGCATGAATTTGCTGAATAAATGGTTGCCAGAACTCGTCCAGTAAGGGAATCCATTCTCGTTCACCACGTGCCACCGCATCGAGCGTATCCTCAAGTTGGGCAGTAAACTTATAATCAACGTAACGCGTAAAATAATCAGTCAGAAAACGACTGACAATTCTGCCCACATCCGTTGGGAAAAACCGTTTTTTATCAACAATAACATATTCACGTTGTTGCAAGGTGTGAATAATAGATGCATAAGTCGAGGGGCGGCCAATGTCGAATTCTTCTAGTGCTTTAACCAAAGACGCTTCAGAATAACGAGGTGGCGGCTCGGTGAAGTGTTGATTCGCAAGCAGATCATGTAACGCCACTTTTTCACCAACCGTCAGTGCAGGTAGCAGGACAGAACTTTGATCATCATCTTTTGAATCATCACGGCCTTCTTCATACACCGTGAGAAAGCCCGGGAAGGTAATGGTCGAACCATTAGCACGAAACATATTGCCTTCGCCGCAACTGAGATCAACGGCCACCGTATCAAGTAATGCTTCTGCCATTTGCGATGCAAGTGTTCGCTTCCAAATCAGACCATACAGTTTGAATTGATCAGGTGTCAACGCTGGCTGCACCATATCGGGATTACGCTTGATCGATGTCGGGCGAATCGCTTCATGCGCTTCTTGAGCATTTTTGGATTTGGTTTTGAAAACCCTCGCAGTTTTAGGACAGTTTATATCGCCATACCGTTCGACAATATAAGCTCTGATTTCCTCAAGTGCTTCGCTAGCCAGATGAACCGAGTCCGTTCTCATATAGGTAATCAAACCCATTGTACCAGAACCAATATCAATCCCTTCATACAATTGCTGAGCTACCATCATCGTTTTACGGGCGGTAAAGCCTAGTTTTCTGGCTGCTTCCTGTTGTAACGTAGACGTGATAAAGGGTGCTGCCGGATTACGTTTACGTTGCTTTTTATCAATTTTATCAACCAGCAGGACACCTTGCGCCTGTTTTAACAATGCGGCTTGAATGCTGTGTGCCTGGGTATCGTGATTGACCGTAAATTGCTCTAGCTTTTGATGTTCATAATGCGTCAGGCGTGCCTCAAACGAGGTTGCTTCGTGCTGACACTGAGCCAGCAAACGCCAATATTCTTTTGGAATGAATGCATCTATTTCATCTTCGCGTTCAACAATCAGACGCAATGCGGGACTTTGCACACGGCCAGCTGACAACCCGCGTCTTATTTTTTTCCACAATAAAGGGGATAAATTAAACCCTACCAAGTAATCCAGCGCACGTCGCGCTTGTTGGGCATTCACCAGATTCATTGCTATCGGACGTGGGTTCTCGATGGCTTCCCTGACCGCGGACTTGGTGATTTCGTTAAAAATAATCCGATGAACAGGTTTATCCTTAATTAGCTTTCGTTCGTTCATCAACTCGAAAACATGCCAGGAAATGGCCTCTCCTTCACGATCCGGATCCGTTGCCAGCAAAAGGACATCCGCCTTTTTAAGCGCTTTGGCAATCAACTCGATATGCCGTGCATTTCTCTCAATCGGGCTATACGTCATTGCAAATTGCTGGTCGGGATTAACCGAACCTTTGCGTGGTGGCAAGTCGCGGACATGACCATATGAGGCCAAGACCTCATAATCATTGCCGAGGTACTTTTGAATGGTTTTACATTTCGCGGGTGATTCCACGATTACCAGATATTTGGTCATGTGCTATTAACCCTTTTTTATATACTGTGACCGTGCACAGTATGATACCTTAATGCAAAGGAAGTCGGTCTTCTTTTTGATACAGAACAAGGTCAAGAAAAGCAATTTGATCGAAATTAAGCCCACTTGACAATGTATTGCGGATAGTCCACTTTGTTTCTTGCAGACTGACAATGCGTGAGTCTGAAAAAAGCAACCGATTCATAATGAGCTCCAGCGTTTCTGATGAAACAACTCCCCAAGAAGCCATCCTCACAAGAAATTGATGACTGGCTTTTGTGAGCTTTATTTGCTCGCCGGGTGTAAAAACACGCACGGAACGTTGTTGAGGAGATTTAATCTGCTCAACTTGCACCCTGACAATCCTTGGCATTGCCTCAAGCGACTCGCCAAACTCCATAAGCTGTCCGATCGCATCGGCATTTGTCTTGTTTGCCACATGCTGTTCTTTCAGGTGCGTTATTGTCTTTTCAAAGAAATTTAACATCAATTCAAACCAGCTATCTTTCATACTATACACCTCGTATAACCGCCGGGTACTGCGTTAACAAAACCCTGCAATTCCAGTTCAACCAATTCACACACCAGTTTTTCCATTGTTAATCCACAGCGCTTCATGATTTGATCAACCGTAGTCGTCTCAAAGCCAATGCACTTTACAAGATTTTTATTCTCGTCTGCAAGCATCCTATGCATTTTCGTTCTTTCTATGTATTCATAATCAATACCCAATTCATCCAGGACGTCATCACTGGAGGTCACTAATTTCGCCCCTTGCTGTAACAAGTGATGGCAGCCCCGTGATTGTGGGTTATGTATCGATCCCGGGATAGCCAAAACATCCCGGTTTTGTTCACATGCCAGTCGAGCTGTGATCAACGAACCACTCTTAATTGCTGCTTCAACAACCAGTGTGGATGATGATAAACCGCTTATTATACGATTTCTGCGTGGAAAATGTCCAGCATTAGGTGGACTTTGTCGTGGAAACTCACTCATCAGCAGGCCATTTTGGCATATTCGCTCTGCCAACTGGACATGTCGACGAGGGTAAATGCAATCTACACCCGTCCCCATGACCGCGATGGTTTTGCCCCCAGCATCCAAACAACCCATGTGCGCCTGAGCATCAATACCTAATGCAAGGCCGCTCACAATGGTAATGCCTTTTGTCGCCAATTCAAACGCAAATCTACGCGCTGTTTCACTGCCTGTTACCGAGGGATTACGCGTTCCCACCATAGCAACCGTACGTTGTTGCAGACTGGACAAATGGCCAATGGCGTAAAGCACAATCGGTGGATCATGAATTTCTTTCAATAAGGGAGGATACTCAGGATCACACCAAGTTAACAGGAAATGATTGCTTGCTTCCTGCCAACGCAAATCCGCATCAACTGGTCCAAAGTCGAATGCCGCAATTGCCTCTGCGATTTTGGCTGGCAGCCCCGCTTGGACGAGTTGCTGTGTCGACAGCCGAAACATGTCTTCCAAATCAGGCCAACGCACCAATAGTTTTGCAACGGTACGAGGACCAATATGGTTGATATGGTTTAACGCGATAAAATATCGTTTGTTGTTCATTTTTATTCCAATCCATTGCTTGCGAGCGCTATATTAGGGATAATATCATGCATTGACCCTTTAAAAACTACCCTAATATGGCAATTCGAAAAATTATTTATCTACCTGATCCACGTTTGAGAAAAGTTTCAGCCCCGATCCAAACGTTTGATGACCAATTACATGCATTGATAGAGGACATGTTTGATACCATGTATGCCGCTAATGGTGTTGGACTCGCGGCTCCACAAATAGGCATCAATATACGCCTTTCGGTTGTTGACGTGGCCGGAGACAAGAGCCAGCAGCTTGTATTGGCTAACCCTGAAATTATTGCCTCTGAAGGTCGAGTGGAATACCAAGAAGGCTGCCTGTCGGTTCCTAGCGTATATGATAAGGTTTATCGTGCTGAAAAAGTCACCCTGCGTGCACAAAACAAATTGGGCGAATTTTTTGAAATGAACGCGGATGGCCTGTTGGGTGAGTGTTTTCAACATGAAATTGATCACCTCAATGGCAAGTTGTTTGTAGATTTGCTGTCACCGTTAAAACGTACGATGGCGAGAAAAAAGCTGGATAAATTTATACGTCATCAAAAGTGAAACCCGCATGAAACCATTAAACATTATCTTTGCCGGCACGCCTGCATTCACCCTGACCTGCCTGGATGCACTGGCCGCCTCCAAACATCATTTGCAAGCAGTGTATACGCAACCTGACAGACCTGCAGGTCGTGGGCGTTCACTACAGGCCTCTGCTGTCAAAACATGGGCTGAAGCGCATCAACTGCCTGTATATCAACCGCTTAATTTTAAAGATACCCAAGCCATTACCGATTTGGCAGCCCTTTCCCCGGATATTCTGGTCGTTATAGCCTATGGATTAATCCTGCCACAGGCTGTGCTTGATATACCACGATTGGGATGTATCAATGTCCACGCCTCATTACTACCACGCTGGCGTGGTGCCTCGCCCATTCAACAAGCTCTTTTACATGGCGATCATGAAACAGGCATTACGATCATGCAAATGGATGCGGGCATGGATACCGGAGCGATGTTAACCCGGATTAGCTGCCCAATTCGTTCAGACGATACAGCAGAACGCTTGCATGATCGATTAGCAGAACTGGCCGCAATCCCCTTGTTGAACACCCTGGATTTGCTCGCATCGGGTCAAGCTCAAGCAACACAACAGGACAATGCGCAAGCGACATATGCGCCAAAAATTAAAAAAGAAGATGCTGCAATCAACTGGCATAAACCGGCGGTCGTGATTGACCAGCAAATACGTGCGTTTAATCCCTGGCCCATTACCTGGACGCAAGTTGAGGATCAAATATTACGCATTCACCAAGCAAGAGTCATCGCACATAGCTCAACACACCTGCCTGGAACCATCATCTCAATAGATAAACAAGGCATGCTGGTCGCCACTAGCGAAAACGCCATATTGGTGGAGACTCTTCAATTTTCTGGTGGCAAGGCTATGTCAGTGGCTGATTGGCTCAATGCTGGGCGTGCTCAGTTGCATGCAGATATAGTTCTCGGGAGCTCAAATTGAAAAAGAATGAGCGATTACAAGCACTCCAGATTTTAACAACCGTATTGCAGGATGAAACGCCACTTCTGCATTTAATGCAAGCCTCGGCAGATTTATCACCCCTTAGCAAAGAACTCTGTTTTGGAGTGTGCCGACATTATTATCGTCTGCAGGCTCTGGCAGATTGTCTAGTGAACAAGCGCCCAAAACAGATGGACATCTGGATTTGTTTGTTAATGGGTCTGTACCAATTACATTACCTGCGCATTCCTGATTATGCCGTGGTAAAAGAAACCGTGGGTTTGTTAACGCCCATTAAAAAACCTTGGGCAAAAGGCTTGGTGAATGCCGTGTTACGCAGTTATTGTCGCGAGCAAGAGGCGCTGTTAACACGTTTAACCGATAACTCGGCCTTCATTTATGGGCACCCGGACTGGCTGGTCAAACGAATACAACAAGCTTGGCCACAGCATTGGCAAAGCATCTTGCAAGCCAATGACATCCACCCCCCAATGAGTTTACGCGCCAATCGCGCACGCGCATCGGCAGCTGACTATTTGACACGCCTGCAAGAGGCTGGAATCGATGCCTGTCTACATGAATATTCTCCCAACGGCATCACATTAACTACACCCTGTGACGTATATGAACTGCCTGGATTTGCCGATGGTGATGTATCTGTTCAGGATGAAGCTGCGCAATTAGCCACATCTCTGCTGGCGTTAAAACCCGCACTACGTCTACTGGATGCTTGCTGCGCCCCGGGCGGAAAAACCTGCCATATCCTGGAGACACAGCCTGATTTATCTGCATGCGTGGCCCTGGATATTGAAAAAAGCCGTCTGGCGCGCGTACAAGACAATTTAAACCGCTTGAGCTTGCACGCAACTTTGATACAGGGCGATGCTCTGCAACCCAAAACATGGTGGGATGGCATGCCATTCGATCGCATTCTACTGGATGCTCCCTGCTCTGCGACAGGTGTTATTAGACGACACCCGGATATTAAATTATTACGCACCGAAGCCGAAATTACTTCTGTAATTCAATTGCAACACGACCTGTTACAAGCCCTGTGGCCGCTACTGGCACCCGGTGGGATAATGGTTTATGCAACATGCTCAATCATGCCAGAAGAAAATGAACAACAAGTCAGTCGTTTTATTGCCACCCAAACCGATTGCCAGTTTTTGGCAAGCGAGCAACCTTGGGGGCACAGCACTGGCCATGGCTGGCAAATTTTACCTGGTGAACACAACATGGATGGGTTCTTTTATAGTGTGCTTCGGAAAAGTTGATAACTCTTCTGAAATGCACGTACTTGAGGTACAATTAGTTAATTTGTAACTGCTCGTAGGGTGATATTGACGCTCGGAGAACGGTCAGATTTGAGTGCAGGTTGAACGAAAACGGTTTCGAACAAGCGCAGCATACATAGGTATGTGAGCATTGTTCGAAATCGTTTTCGTTCAAGATGCGCTAAATATGGCCGGTCCTTGCTACGGAGCGAGTAGTTACGTTAATTTATTCAAAGGATGTGTAGCCATGAAAAGGATTTTGTGCGGTGTATTTTTTGGTCTAATCTGCACATCTGCATTTTCAACCAGCTTGCAAAGCTCCGTTGATCGAATAATAAATCAAGTTGATCCGAAAATAAACATGGGAATCGAGGTCGTTGATTTAAATACCGGTAAAACCCTTTATCAACGCAATGCAAGCCGCACGTTTATACCAGCCAGTAATATGAAGCTCTTTTCAGATGCAGCTGCCTTGCTGATCTTGGGGCCTGATTATCGTTTTCAAAGCCAGCTCAGTACCGATGCAACATCACTCAACAAAGGCGTATTGAACGGTTCACTATACCTGCATTTATCCGGAGATCCCTCCTTTACGCAAGAGCATCTGGACGCACTGCTCGCCAAAGTGAGTTCGTGGGGCATTAACCAAATTAAAGGCAATGTCATACTGGTCAGCAATCACAGTGTAGTGGATGCATATGCTCCGGGTTTGGCGGTAAAAGATTTAACTTATAGTTACGGCGCACCCATAGCACCCGTGATGTTTGATGAAAATCGGTTAACCGTCACTGTAAACCCGGCTTGGCGCGAGGGCGAGCCTGCACTAGTCGAGTTAAATGAACCCGGAGAGAGCCTGATTCTTGACAATCAGGTCAAAACAGCCTCAAAAACTGCGGGATGCGGTATTAGTTATAAAATGGAAGGTGAGAATCATTTAACCGTGCGTGGTTGCGTGCGCGTTGGTCAATGGGCGGTACAACAGCGTATTGCCATTCGCAATCCCCTGCGTTATGCCCAGGAGTTGGTAAAACAGCGCCTCGCCCATTTGAACATCAAATTGGATGGGCAAGTCCAATTAGGCAACGCCCCTTCATCATCATTGTTACTGGCAACACATGTTTCAAAACCCATTAACCAGCTCATGGCAGACACATTAAAACCATCTGATAATTTATATGCTGACAGCCTGTTTCTGCACGCAGCAGCAAAACTGCAAGGCATGCCACTGAATTGGCCACAGGCTCAACCTGTCGTGAAAAATTTTTTGCAACAACAAACTGGTATCAATTTACAAAATGCTGTCTTGACCGACGGTTCAGGTTTATCACGTCAAGATTTACTCACGCCAGAACAAACAGTCAATCTGCTGCGTTTTTTACATGACCGCTTTCCACTGTCTTATGAATACATTGCAGCTCTACCTGTAGCAGGTCGTGACGGAACACTACAACGACGTTTTCGCAAAATCACACAGCAAGGTTTACTCCGAGCGAAGACCGGAACAATGACCGGCATCATGAGTTTATCGGGTTATTTATATACCGCCAACGCACACACGCTGGCATTTTCCATTTTTATCAATACAACTCCCGGCACCAGCCCGTCAATTTCGGGTCGCTACCGTTCATTAGTGGAGTCATTATGTGATTTTCTTCTGGCTCAAAAACCTGAGGATCTGCCTCTGGGAAAAATGCCCAATGCTCACGCCAGAGTTGCATTTCAGCAGCGTCCCAACCAAGCTGAAAGATTACAAAATCAACTGTCAAAATGGCGCAGAATAGAAAGCGCTGTTAAAAAAGCATTAAGTAATCAGTCCGTCACGGTTCTATTCAGAAAAGAGCAACTGGTATTAATCGACCATGATGCTGATGTAAACAAGGTCTGGTCCGTGTTACAAACATTAAGTAAAAAATACTCGTTTTCCGTGGCACTTCATGGCCCATCATCTCCTGCGAGCAACATGCAAACACCAAGATTGTTGTGGGTAAATACAGCCAGCGAGAATAATCTGCGGACATGGACGGTGCTAGAGTCTGCGGGATAAAGCTAATCTCACCCACATGTTTATATTGTAGTGCTCAGTAAATAAATCGCGCGAATTGACCATACGATGATCTTGATGTACAATTGTTTCATTATTTAGCGGGGGTGAGGCTGGGATGGCATTAAATTTACCAGATGATACATTAATTAACATGCTAAACTATCTCTCCGTTCAGGAGCTTCTGAAATTATATCACGTTTGTGGCACACTGCATGCCGATCCAAAACAAACGACCATGGCAAATCACGATCAGTTAGCAATCGAAATGCACGTATCACGCTGGAAAGCGTCTATTTTAATAATATTGTTTTTAAAACATACGCCAAAAGATGTCTTACGCCAAGAGATCCTATTAAAAAATGGAGTAAGGCATCTTGATCGACATTTAGAAAAGAACAGCATTTTTCAGCATGGCCTACTTTTATCAATGTATTCTCCGTTCGCGAGCATCCCCCATCAATTAGGCGGCTTGTTGCTATTATGTAGACTTCAAAAACTATCTTTGAACGTCGAAGAAAAGTGGATTCAATTTTTAACTATACCGCGGATACATATAATGTATGCCCATGGAAAGTACGCGCGGTATCCACTTTCTTCGCTGGCTGAGAACGGTGGTAAAGCGATTTTAACCCGTCTTATTCATCAATTTAGTCAAAAACAACTTGATAATCTATACCGTTATCTTGAAAAAATTCTTGGCTATTCATTGTATGAGGAAAAGGGTACAGGGAACATTGAAGAAGTTCTTTTACCCTTGGCGCCTAAATTAAATCAAGTACAAATTACGCGTATTTATGAGCGCAATAGTTCACTTGTTTGGACGGATAAAGTTAGTGCGATAAGAAATTGGATTGCATTGCTGCCTCATTTAATCGACGAAAATCAGATAAATCCTATTATTGCATGGGTCATGCAGCTGGATATGGATAACTATGCTTACATTAATATGAATATGATTAAGATGAGCCGACATCTGTTTGATCTTGTTGCAGCTATATCGCATTGTTTGAGCTCAACACAAACTGAACAGATCGCTATAAAAATCGTGGGTCCTCACGATAAGTTACACTCCAGCCATTTCTGGCGGGGTGCTATTACCAATAGGGCAAATGCTTTTTCAAACTTATTGCCTAATTTAGAGGATGAAAAGATAGCTGAACTGTTTAATACATTGTTGTTAAGCATACGTGGCTTAGATATAGCTGGAATAATGTTAACATTACAATCCTCATTTTCTTCTTATGGCATAGACAACAAGAAAAATGACAGAAAGCAATATGCACTATCTATGTTAACTGTTATGCAGCATAGACTTAACCAACCGCAGGTTAATCGTCTTATCGAATGCTTTATCCCCATATTAAAGCAACCGTGCTTAAATAACTGTGGTTGGCGAGAAACGCGGGAGCTTGTTTTAAACTTAATTACCCTGTTGGCTTCCAGGGTTAGAGCAACTCATATTGAACACATTCATTCATATATAAATTTAAATATTAATGGGGATTATCGGGATAGTCCGCAAACGATTCAAAAGGTAATGAGCGCTTTACTGACAAAATTCACCCCTACACAAGTTGCGCATATATACACCACATCCGCTCAAAAATCGACAAACGATGGTTTTTTTAACCATAATTATACGGCTTGGCTTATAATGGCTGTATTATTTCCGAAACTGGAGTCATCGCAAGCCGCTCATTTTCATGAGCAACTTATGCTGAATGATTTTGTGGCTTTTGATTTTCAAAATAATAACTTCGCAGTTAGATGTGGTAACGATGCTGCTGTTTTTGTAGCACAATTAATCGCGGTATTACCTAATTATAGCGATAAAATTTATCAAAAAGTAATCGGAGCAAGATGGTTATACTCAACATTAATATCTATTTACCTGACACTGCTACCACAATTAAATCAAAATCAAATATATACGCTTTATCATCAGATTCTTGATAATCAATTACAACGATCTCTTATTTTAATTGGTCGTGAATACTCATTAGATAAGCTGTGTGATTTATTCAATCGATTACTTCTTGGACTTGCGCAACCTGATATTGACTCTGGATTTGAAAAAATAATACATATGGTGACGATAAATCAAGCTACCTTGATAGAACCATCTATCCAAGTTTGTCGCGAATTATTAATTTGTTTTGTTTCATCCAATAGATTGAATGAAGAACAAATAAGCCGCATTGGTCAGACAATAAAACCATCCTACCAGGCACAACGCACACTTCCATTAATGTGTTCATTAGTGCTTCAGAATAAAATAAATGTGGCTGATCTATCATTTTTTTCGAATAATAAACATGATGTAATGGTATTGGAATTATTTCAGAGCATAACATCGCAAGCGGCCAAACCTCTTTCTGATATTGAAATCACTTACCATTTATCAAGTAAACAAAGGCTTTTTCCCGCCATATCTGCAGAAAACAACCACTTGGCCGACGTTTCTCAGCCAAATTCTAAACATTTGAAGCTCAAATAACGAGCCTCTTTTTCATTTTATCGATGGGGAAAACATGACTAATGATGGTTAAAATAATTATATTTGACGTTTATAATGCATCCAGTGTATAATTTAGACTCATTAATAATTGGATGGATTATATTATGCCGCAAGTATCTCTATTATCACCCCAAAAATTCTTTGAAAACTCACATAAAAATTTGATAAGTGCTACGGAATACGCTTACAAACAACTTGTAGATACAATCCAGCCTTATTCTTCTCTTGAAGAGTTTACCGGTTCTTTGTATACCCCCTTTGTATATCTCCAAGAGTGTGTTGCGAACTTAGCCAGAATAACACAAGGATCTATAAAACTCATTGAGGCTCTTTTTTCTCAGCCATGGTACTCCATTCCTTACGTTTTAGCTGGTATTGGTATGGAAGCAGCAGCATTGATTCTGAATGCCTGTATGGCGGTTGTTGCCTGCGTTAGTTTGATCCCCAAGACTATCGCTAATTTTGTCAGTTTAAGTTTTGAGAGTACTGGTGCAACTTTAAGACCATAAAGACTTTTTCGAACGTAGCTGCTCGTAGGGTGATATTGACGCTCGGAGAACGGTCAGATTTGAGTGCAGAGCGAGTGGTTATACTGCGCGCGGCTACATAAATAACTCTTCTAAAAAATGCTTTGCACTAACTACTTTAATTGTGTCGACTAGACGATCGTAGCGTAATTGATAGACAATTTGAACGGCGGGCAAGTTATATTTGTGATGAAATGCATATAATGATTTACTGATCGTTTGATCTGAATATTTTACTTCAATGATTTGCTCAATCAAGTTGTCTTTTACCAAGGCAAAATCCACTTCCTGCCCATCTTTGGTTCTGAGGTAATGCAAGACATATTGTTCAGCCTGATAATCAACCTTGGCATAAACATGTTTAAGCAAACATACAGCCACCAGATTTTCTAAGCGTGCACCGTCATCTCCATTGACAAGACCGTTATCGAAAAAATAAATTTTTGGTTCTTTAAGCAGACTACGTGCTATGTTCTTGGAGAAAGGTGTGACACGAAAAACGATAAATAGGGCCTCCAGAATTTCTATATACTTTTTGACAGTACCATGAGAAACCGCCGCATCTCGAGCCAATGATTGATAGGAAACTGGCGAGCCAACCTGGGCTCGCAATAAGTCAAAAATCGTCTTCATAGCTCTTATGTTGTGCACAACATCAAAATCAAAAACATCTGTCGACAGCATGCTGTTGCTATATTGCAAACGCCAGCGGTTTGCCTCAATCAGGTTTTCGGCTAAATAAGGCTCTGGAAAGCCTCCTTTTATCATTAGCGCTTCCATATCAATTGGTTTGTCCAATTGCTTCAATTCAGAAGGTGACAAGGGTAGCAGCCGATGTAAAAAATAGCGCCCGGCCAATGAGTCGCCCACCTTATCAAAAATATCAAGGCGTGCACTGCCAGTCACTAAAATACGTAAGTGTTCTGGCTTGGTGTCATAAATACCTTTCAAATAATTTTTCCATCCTGGCATTTTATGCAATTCATCCAACACCAGAAGATCGGTGTTCTCGAGCCATGCCAGTGTTTGCATTGTTCGTCTATCTTCGATATTATCGAAATTCAAATAGATGGAATTTTTATATTCTTGTGCAATAAGATGCGCGATAAACGTTTTGCCAACTTGCCGAGGGCCAGCCAGTAAAACCATTTTTTTTGATAAGTCGGTGATGATGCGAGCATCTTGAATTCGTTTCATATTGACTATATTAAACTGCAATAGAAAAAAGTCAAGACTATATTTCATTTCAGTTTAATATAGTCGGAGATGGTTAATTAAATAGCTCCAACATGCCGATGTATATTTTCTTTAAAAACGGGCTCAACTCTTTTTCGATACATTTCAAGTGAGTGCTTTACTCCTGAAGGATCCCATTTAAAATCAACCGATTTATTTAACAGAAAATTAACAAAGATATCCAGCATTTTAAAGCTCGGATTGTAGTCCTCAATCCATAAAAACTGCCCTTGCTCGTATACTTCAAGAAAAATGAACTGATGATCTGGCGTCACAATAAAATCACAGACTCCGAATACAATGCCCAGCTCATGCATGAAGGCACGAATTTTAATCTCCAAATCATCCGGCAGTACATAGGGTTCAATGACCAACTGTTTGTTTGTATTTGAATTCAATTTGGCAGCTACGAGATAATGACCAAAACATGTCACGCGCACTTCGTATTGTTTTTGTATCTCTTTTTGATAAATTCTAGGCGATCGCTGCAACGATTGATTGGTTGGTAAATCCAGATATGTAATTTTAGAGACGGATGGAATTTTTATTTGTTTATCTTCACCACTTAACGGCTTATAGATAATTCCATTGGCCTCATGCTGCAGCAAAAATAATCGTATCTCTTCAGGATCATTTGAACAGAGCGTCGTCGGAATGGTTATCCCGCATTCACTCGCCGTTTTTAATTGCAATATTTTAAAATTAGCACGACTGGCCGCTTCTTTATTATTGATCCACCATGCATTTGGCGCCATGTTATATGTGAATGATTCATGAAATAGCAAATTTTCGCGAACTACAAAACGATAATCCTCGGGATGTGCAATATTTTTTGGTAGATAGGGTTTGCGTGCTCGCCTCCACCAAACCACGTCATAATCATTATCTAAAATCGCTTCAAATCGATCAGCACTTTGCCAACGATACTGCTCAATATCAACAAACACAGAATTTTTCTGCCGCGTGGGTTGATCCGCGGTAAAAATAAGCGTGACTTGATGGCCTAAATTTTCCAATGCAAGCTTCACCACGATAGCATGCATGTCATCCGGCTCAGTTGGAATTAAATACTTCATTTCCACATCCTTTTTGTTTTATATTAACTAATTAGTTCTGCATTACAATCCATATTATTCTGTATGTCAAATAATATGGAACTATTTATGGGTATGGTAGAGTTATTTTGTATTTTTAATGAAATTTAGAACTATTTGGATATAATGTAATTCGGTGATAAAGGCTCAGCTACCATGAATACAAATACGTTCTCTGAACGATTAAACATTTGTCTAGATAAAGAAGGATTCCCCCCTAGGAATCATGGACGAATTCAATTGTTAGCGGAAATGGTTGGCCTGACCCACCGAGGTGCAAGCAAATGGGTTAATGGGCAAAGCTGTCCTCCTGCGGGAAAATATGCGGCATTGGCTGGAAAATTAAATGTTAGTGAACAATGGTTGCGGACTGGTGAAGGAGCCATGCTGGGAAGTGGTGACTCAAAACATATCTCGGGGGCGATGGGCTTGCCGCAAGAGGTCAATATTTATACTATTGATGAATTAATGTCAGCAAAAAAAAAGCCGCATAAAACCATTACATGTGTTTTGCCTTACAAAGGCAGTTTTTTCGGGGTCACATTGGAAACAGAAGCCATGTCGCCCAGGTTTCCCAATGGGAGCATCATTATTTTTGACGATCATGCGACGCCTAAAGATGGGGATTTCGTATTAGTTAACTATGAAGGCCTTCCTGAGCCTATATTCAGGCAACTACTGACAATGGGTTCCTCTCGATATCTTAATGCACATAACCCCAAATTTGACCGGCTAACGTTAACGAATGAGAGTCAGATTATGGGTAAGCTGGTTCAGGCAATATTATCATTTCTGTAGCCGACTTGACTCATCTGACCACAAATATACCCAATTCGTGCAATATCTTCTTTTGAAAAACATTTGTATTTCTCTGAGAACAAAATATCCAGAGGACTCATTAACACGTGATCGTTTGTTTCAGCATCCAGTATCTGCAATGTGGTAATATTATCCTGAATCATTGTATATCGTTCCTGTTGCGCATAGGCTTTATGCGTCACTTGTTCAGCCTGCATATAGCCCACCATAAAGGCTATTCGTTTGGATGCTGAATTTTGGTGATCAAACATCTCGTTTATATCATATGCAACCACACTGCCATCATGACTAATCGCCTGAATGATTTCACCCTGAACCCTGACCTCCATCACGTTATCATGCGCTAAATAATACAGGTCATTAATGCTATTGACATCAATTGGATGTAAGCCCGATAGAATATCAGGCAATCGCTTTATTTCCGCAATGCTGATAGGAGGTAATAAATCGCCGGGCCTGTCTGTAATTGAGAGTTGTATTGTCCGGTTTTTTTGGTAGTCGGACAATGTGGAATGAATTCGATACCGCACACTGCGCAGATTTTCGCTGTCGACTTTATAGCGGTGGTACAGTTCAGCAAATTGTAAAATATAATTTTTTAAAGGCTGGTGAAGCTTAAATTTCATGTGCGTGATTCGTTCAGGCTTGGGTTCGTCATTCTACATCAAAAATATGGGTTTAAAAATTCCTTATCAAATGATATTATGCGCTTTTTGAAACCGACCTGATTTTATTCATGAGCATTTGAGCCCCTGTGGGCAAAAATCGGGAACGAACTTCGCACAGGCAACCCCTCATCCGCCCTTCGGGCATCTTCTCCCCATGTCTGGAGAGAAGGGAATAAGGAAGGAAGCTCATTGGAAGGAATGTAATCTTAATGGATTCTGGACCCAGTTTTAAAGTGATGGTTCCTTTTGTAACCATATATACGTTATGCCTATTCCTTCCGGCAATCGATATGTTGGCAACCCACACCTTTCATTTGTTTTTCTGTTCACTAACGTTTGGCGTCGCGGCTTTAATTTTCCCTGCGATTTACCCCTTGTCAGACTCCATAACCGAAGTCTATGGAAAAAAAGTAGCGTGGTACATCGTTATTGCTTGCTACGTGCCTGCTGTCACTATCTCGATTATCAATAATTTACTGCTTTCTTCAGCCGACAACCATCATTTGTATGATTTTTTATTAAAACCGTCTTTGACTATTACAATAATGGGGCCTATTGCGTACATTCTTACGTCTTGGATTAACGTGAGGCTCATCAGTAAGCTAAAAATGAAGATGCGCGGCAAACATTTTGCAGTAAGAAGTTTCGTTTGCTCAGGGCTATCAGAGACCATCACAAGCCTTGTCGTACTACCCGTTGTCTTTTATGGACAGGGTTTGCAATATACCACCAATTTATATATCGGAAGTGTGCTGGTTAAAATGCTGATCACCATTCCGTTTGTATTTATTGCCCGAGTTCTGGTAGGAATTTATCGACAGGTGGATGGAAAATATGAGCATCCCTATAATGTTGGGATAATTACTCACTAAGGGGGCTAAACATGACTCGCAGAAGTTTTTACTTTTATTTCAGGTAATTCTATCTGTTCATTTAAAGCTTCGGACACTAGAACTATTTGATGCCGTAAGTAAACATTACCTGGCTGCTTTTCCAGTAATGCTTGCAGTTGCATTAAGGCGACTTTCTTGTCTCCCTGGTTGAAAGAAAGCAATGCTTGCTTATATGATTGATGAAAGATATATTGATTTTGGAAATGTCTGGCTGATTGACTGAAGAATCGCAACATAGTGATTGCTCCTATATAACATTTATGGACTAACTGAAGACGTCGTGTTTTTAAGCTGCTCTGCCTCTTTCGCTTGAGCTTCCAAAACCAGTTCAACAACATTATTGGGGGTTGCAATAATATACTCTCGTATAAAATGTCGCTTGGAAACCAGTTTGTGAATGCCTCCCTTTTGAAGAAGATCCACTGCCAATCCGCTGCAATTATTGGTTCCGAAGTATTTAACTAAAGAATTACTACCCACCAAATGATAACTATTACCTGATTGATTGAACCTTGTCAACTCTTCCTGTATTTTTTGAACATTAAGCGTATGTAAGTCAACCAGAATATCAGGCCTCCTGCCTTCGGACAGCTCATCAGACTTCGGACTGCTTGATTGAGCATCACCTCGCATGGGTTTCCATTTATTAAATATAGTAAGACCTTCAGGCCAAAAACTGGCATAGAGATCACAGGTTTCTATTGAGACATGACCAATGTTAGGTATACGCTGAGGCTTGAAGGCACTGAAAAAGGATGTCGCTGCGTCTGTAAAAATAAACTCTTGATCTTCATTATGATAACCTGATTTCCATACTCTGATCCGGGTCACATTAGAATGTTTCGGCAACAACTCGTAAACACTGGCAGTAATACTACGCTTAAAAATAGAGAACGCTAGTCCTTTCATAGTCAATTACCCCTTGTCCCTTTAAGTTTGGAGTGAATCACACGCATGGACAGAAGGACATGAGTCTTTTTTCATGTTCTTTTGTCCAATGTCTAATTAACTATAAACAAACCTTTTTCTGAATGCAAACCACTGATGAACAGATTGTTTTGGGACACCCTGTTGATCCAATCCAGAACATTTTGGGAGGGTTTTGGTTTAACTATTTCACAAATAACATTGGTATCGAGTAAATAACTCATAGATCATCCTCACGTGGTAAACTACGATCTCGCTCAACGTCCAATTCAATGCCAACTAGTGGCGATTTACGTAAAAAATCGACCAGACCTATTTGAGGTTTAAGCAGTTTTGAGTATTGCTCTGTTGATAACACAATAACAGCTGATTTGCCTCTTAAAGTAATTTCCTGTGGTTTTCCATTGGATGCTGATTTAACCAACTCACTTAAATGTGCTTTCGCTTGTTGTAATTGCCAAGATTGCATGGTCACTCCTATCTAACTGGTCATACTAGTTAGTATAGCCATTCAATTGAATAGAGTATATTTATCTTCACCGTGCATGACGCAACCTTGACAATAAACCACCTCCCGCTTAGGATTCATACATTCTATATCTTGGAACAAATCTAATGACAATTCAGCGTGTTCGCGCATTGGTCAGCGAGGATTTTGATGCCGTTAATGACTTAATTCTTAATAAAATTCAAGCGCAGAGTGGTCTGATTGATGACCTAGCCAACCATATCGTGCAAAGCGGGGGAAAGCGTTTGCGTCCGCTAATTGTTTTATTGGCGAGTCATGCATGTAACTATAAAGGAAAGCATCACATTTCACTGGCTGCGATGGTTGAATTTTTTCATACGGCTACGTTGTTGCACGATGATGTCATTGATGAGTCAACGCTGCGACGCGGGCGCGAAACGGCGAATGAAATTTGGGGAAGCAAAGCGAGTATATTGGTAGGGGATTACCTGTTTACCCAATATATGCAACTGATGATTGATGTCGGTGACTTGAACATCATGCAGCTATTGACGGATATGGCGAATCAAATTGGCTGTGGAGAATTGAAGCAGTTGTCAAACCGTCATAACCATGCACTCACACTAAACGATTACTTTGATGTGATTCGATCCAAAACATCCCTGCTCTTCGCCGCCTCAGCCAGTTTAGGTGCACTCATCAGCAAGGCAAGTGATGCCGTGGAAAAAGGTTTGTATGATTACGGTCTGCATTTGGGGAATGCGTTTCAATTGATCGACGATTCGCTAGACTATTGCTCAGATTCAAAAACATTGGGAAAAAATGTAGGTGATGATTTGGCTGATGGCAAGGCAACTCTCCCTTTGATTCACGCTTTAAAACACGGAACACCTGCTCAGCAGTTAAAAATCAAAGAAAGCCTAGAACAGGGAACGCTGAATTATTTACCAGAAGTGATGGTAGCTATCGCTGAAACCAACGCGATTGAATACACTAGAAGCGTTGCAGAGACTGAAGTTACTCGTGCTGTCTCTGCCCTGCAGGTACTGCCCGATTCAGTGTATAAAGATGCACTGGCGGACATTGCGCGCTACGCGGTCAAGCGTAATCATTAAAACTGTAGGGTGTAGGGGCGAGCGGCACCTTATCATTACCCACATATTACGCGGAGTGTAGCTCAGCCTGGTAGAGCACTGCCTTCGGGAGGCAGGGGCCGCTGGTTCGATTCCAGTCACTCCGACCAACCGAACATTATGGCTTTGGCGGTTGCAACTCGGACGGAGATTTGAATTGAATACTCGTTAATTCTTGAGCTATTTCAAGTGTGACACACAGGCTCAAATCTATTGATGAGCTATAACGAGTTGCATTACTCTATTTTTTCAAGTCTTTAAACAAAAAAATTAGCTCATGAATATTCGTTGATGGATTAATAGAGTTTGTTTTTTTATTATGTTCCGCTAACAACTCTGCATGTTTTATTGCCATTTCAATACGTGGCAGAACCTGATCAAACCATTCAGTTATATCAACTATTTTTTGATAGCCTAGAATATCTCGATGTAAATCTGTGATTACGTTATCAGCAGGCGTTTTCTTACCCGATTTAGTATAAGCTTTTGTTGTTAAATTGAAATGCAGCAGAAGCCACACTTCAAAACAAGGAACGGAGATAATCGTTGTATAAATAGGTTTACTTTTATCGTTACGTTTTGATTTATATTCGGTCACCTTTTTAATTGCACGATTATAGCTTTCATGATTATCACGATCAAAAACATATACTATTCGATCTATGCCTGATTTAGTTCTTGCTAATTCAAATCCTTCATCAACTATACTGATAGGGGCAGAACCTTGCCCTTTGGCTACAGTAACATTTGCAGCATTTAATCTAAAAAATTGAATCAATTTTTTAATATAGGCACATTCTGTTTCTCCCTCACATATAATATGAACAATTTCATAAGGGGCTCTTTTAGATTTTTGACGAGACAGCTCTTGAGCATCACGCATTCTTTTCTTTTGAAATAGATTATCTGTTCCCACTATTCGCTCTCCGTTACAACTTAAACTCATCAAAAATTGGAAGTGCACCATAGCGACCCAGCAGATAACCTTTTTCAATTGCTTCAGCTTTACGGGGACTAAAGTCTGTTAATGGATAAATATGAGAAGATTGTTTCTGATCCTTTTCCATAAACCAAATTTGATCCCGTCGAAATAATTCTGTATCCAACAAAGATGTATTATGGGTTGTAAAAATCAATTGAGCATTATTTTTATTCACGTTTGAATTTTGGATGAGGTTTACTAAAAATCGAACCATATTGGGATGCAAGCTACAATCTAACTCATCAATAACAAAAGTTTTTCCTTGGTGCAATACGTCTAACAGGGGACCACTGTATGCGAAGACACGTTGTGTTCCATGCGATTCTTCATGTAACTCAAAATCAACTTGATCATTGTTATTGCCTTGATGTGAAAGTGTTGCACTGGGTATTTCAGTTTCTAATGGAGTATTTATAGTGGCTACGCCAGAATCAAGACGAAATTGTACCTGCTTCCCTTTTTGCATTTTAATTTTTACATTAGTAATGTCAAGATCTGCTGATCTTAATAATTTGATTATTTCTGACTTTTTTTCATTATTTTTGATGCATTCCATGGTGTAGAATGGAGAAAGCTGTGTATTGCTGTCGATAATGGTTAGTTTATCTGCAAACCACATAAAAATAGGTCTTAGCTGCTCGCTGTTAAGGTGAACTGCTGTAGAAAGAAATAATGCATTTCCACGTGTTGAGTCACCCCACAGATCACGTTGTTTGCCACCAATTAAGTGGGAGCCAAATTTATAGATATCCTTTTTTTGCTTATTATCAAACACTCTTTCAAACCAACATTGGGCTTTACTTCCAACATTTGCAAATAACCATTCTTTTTCCACACGATCAGCATTTAATAAAAATCCATATTGATAACGAATATTATTTTCAACAAAAACAATCTCGAATTCCGAGGGTTGATTCATCGTTTCTGGAGAAAATCGAAAAGGTGATATATTTAATTTTTGTCCTTCTGAGACACTTGTAGCTGATAATGTAACCATGTTACGCATAAATACTAAGGCTGAGATTAGGTTGCTTTTCCCGCTCGCATTAGCACCATACAGTATCGCTGCCCTTAATAAAAAAGGTATACCACGCACATTGCTTGGCATGCAATTAGAAGATTGAAGAGAAGTATCTTTTGTTGCTACTAAATTTAAAGTTTGTCTAGTCATCATTGAACGATAATTTCCAACATTAAATTCAATCAACATAGTTAAATCCTCTCTAAATTAAGTATTTAATGGAAATTATTGCACATTTTTGTCGAAAAACATAATAATTTTGTTATTAATATCGAATAACTGGCGTCCCCTCAATATAGCAGGGCAAACGCATGGGTGCTCAAAA
>JABDAB010000003.1 GCA_013289415.1 Gammaproteobacteria bacterium | reverse complement strand
AGCTTCACACGAATAATCGCGTGAACCGCCTTTGTTTTCTCGGAACAAAGTTTATCGCCTAATTTACGCTCGCAGTTAGCCACTTGATGAACAGTATCAATAGGACTGCTATCCTTTGCTATCAATTGCTGTGTATTAGCATCATAAATTTCGAGTGATAAATGGCTTAATCTCCATTCAGTGTTATCTGAGTTATGTCCAACACGGCGCTCATGTACTAGTGTAACCTTACCACCAATCGGCAGATCAACTTGATATTCTTTAATTGTTTCGTTCAGGGTTAATTGATCTTCGATGATATTCAATCGTTGCTCAAATGCCGTCTGCATATTTAAATAACCCCAGCCATAAGTTGGATTCCACTCCGATCCCATCACTGCATAATGGCCACCTGTATAAACATGAACGGGGTCATCAGGCCCAGGTTTGCTACTATCCGTCCATGCATCGGCACTATTAAGCAACAATGCTTTTTCTGCCATTGGGTTTTTAATGCCAGCATCCTGTAGCAATAAAATAGCCGCACCAACATGGGGCGCTGCAGAACTGGTGCCCCCCATTAAACGGTAACCATCATGGAAATCCATGCCGGGAGTATAGAAGAGTTTATATGTTTCAGCGTCAGGTGCGCACGTGCGGGTATCATTTCCGGGGGCTGTAATATCGGGTTTTCGTCGACCATTTAATGTCGGACCGCGGCTACTTGTATAACGAATAGCTTGTTGATTGCGATCCGGTGTTTGCTGAGCGACGCCATTTACAATGATGGTGGGATTCATATTGGCGACTGTGATTGCGTTGTAGTTATCGGCGGGGGAGGTCATGGTTGATTTGCTGCCTGGTTCAGCTATCCCCTGATTTCCAGCAGATTTAACCCACAGGATTTTTTCATGGTTAACCACATGATCCACTATTTTTGCAAGTCCACTCCAATCTGTGCAATTAGCACAACTCACTACTCCATTGCCATAACTGTAATTGATGACGGTAGGCCTTCCCGAAGCTCGGGTGAGCATCCAGTCCAGTGTTGATGCAGTCAGTAATAATTTCTCTATTTCACTTCCGGTTTCACCAGCAAGACCCGTTAAAATAGTCGGTACGCCATAGGCTAGACCTGATTCATGCGGAAATGCTGCACTGCCAACGCCTGCGTAAATACAGGCAATCCCCGTGGCGTGCGCCGAGCGTACACCGTGATTATAGTTGGAATATTCCGAACCGGGTTCCTGGCGTACAATGATCGTGGTGTTGGCTAATCCAGGGTGTTCAACTGCAACGCCCGAATCAATTAATCCAACGACACCATTATGGCCTGTGTAACCATGTTGCCACCAATTATTCACCTCAGGATATATGTTTGACGGGGCCAGCAATATAGACTGGGCACCTACCTCCATTTCCTCTGAGCCTCTTTTATTTAATGAAATTTGTGCGGCGGAATTATTATTGGCAATCTGCTTCACAACCGTTTGATTGTTTGGGATGTCCGCAATAACTACCGGCATAAAATGCAATGATTGTGCGACTACATCAGGAATTTGGTTCATATCATGTAAAAATGAAGCCACTTGAGACGGTGCTTTTAGAAAAATCATAACGGAAATGGATTCGGGTTTTCTTGTACCCTTGTCATGTTGATTAACACTCGCTAAAACGTCGATGTCAATTAAAGCTTCGCTATACGCGATGGAGCTCAATGTTAGCATGAGTATACTGATCAATAGTTTTTGCATGTGTTTTATCGTATTTAAAGAGGTAGAATATGCGTTATTATACCTCTTTTTTGTTGATAATAGATCATCCTTCATCGTCGTAGTATTCCAACAGTTTATCCTGTGCACAATAGTTACCCTTTCGAATTGATTTGTAAGTACCATCGCGTTGCATTTCCCATGTATTGCGATTGTCTTTCAGGTAATTTCTAAAAATCTCCTGTTTAATGCGTTTGCGGCATTCCTCATCCAAAATAGGAAACATGACTTCAATGCGGTGATATAAATTACGTTCCATGAGATCTGCGCTGGAACAAAAATATAGTTCTTGATTGCCACTATGAAAATAATACACGCGATGATGTTCAAGAAATCGCCCGACAATGGAAAGAACTCGAATGTTCTCTGATACGTCCTTAATGCCTGGTCTGAGGCAACATACGCCTCGAACGACCAAGGTAATTTTGACGCCTTTTTGGGATGCCGCATATAACGCCTGGATCATCAAGATATCAGTTAGTCCATTTACCTTCAGCATGATTTCAGCCGGTTGGCCGTTAGTCGCCGCAATTTCACATTGTTCAATAAGATGGAATAAATTTTTCTGCAAGGTAAAGGGAGCATGCCCCAGCTCTTTCAATTTAACCGCTTTACCAAGACCGGTTAATTGCTGGAAAATACTCTGGGTATCAGCTGTAATCGCAGGACGAGCCGTTAGTAGACCCAAATCCGTGTAACGTTTGGCTGTTTCCTCATGGTAATTCCCAGTACCTAAATGGACATAGAGTTTTAATTTTCCATGTACACGACGCACGACTATGGTCATTTTGGCATGCGTTTTATATCCAACGACACCATAAAGAACCAACACTCCGGCATCCTGCAAGCGATTTGCAAGAAGCAGGTTAGATTCTTCATCAAACCGGGCTCGCAATTCAATGACGGCGGTCACTTCCTTGCCAGAGCGGGCAGCCTCTACCAGAGCTTGAACCATGATTGAATCGGCATGGGTTCGGTACAGAGTTTGCTTAATTGAGAGTACAGCTGGATCGCTTGCTGCCTGGAGAACAAAATCAATGACCACGTCAAAACTTTCATAAGGATGGTGAAGAAGAATATCGTTTTCGTCGAGAACGCTGAACAGGTTGTTTTTATGTTTAGTGAACGTTGGATATTTTGCTGTAAATGCAGGGTAATTCAAATCGGGCCGCTTGATTCGATCAATAACGCTTGAATAGCGTTGTAAATTGACAGGGCCGTCACATTGGTACAGATCGTCATGCCGTAACTGATATTTCTGTAACAGGAACTCAACAATGGAATCAGGGCAGTTTTTGTCAATTTCAAGACGCACGACATGGCCAAAATGGCGTGAGGATAGTTCATGCTGAACTGCGACCGCCAAATCTTCTATTTCTTCGTCACGTAAATACAAATCACTGTTACGTGTGAGTCGAAAGGCATAGCAGCCATTTGTTTCCATGCCTGGAAAGCAGCGATGAATATGTGTTTTTATTATGGATGCCAAGTGAACAAAGTGGCTTCCTTCACCACATAATTCAGAGGGAAGATGAATCATTCGTGGCAGTGACCGCGGAGCGTGTACTACACCATAATTAATATTACGATCAAACGCGTCTTTGCCACTCAGCGCAACAATAAAATTCAGACTTTTATTAAATAATCGTGGAAAAGGGTGTGCCAAGTCCAAGGCTATTGGGCTGACAATGGGTAGAATTTCATTTTTGAAATAGTGTTTTGCCCACAAATGGATATCATCGGTCCAATCTTCAATTTTATAAAAATGGATGTTTTCTTTTTGCATGGCAGGCAATAATTGGTTATTAAAGGTTGCATAAATTTTATCAACGAGGTGGTGCGTGTTTTTGCTGATTTGAGTTAATATTTCATCACCATGAAGTCCATCGATGCTTAATTTGTTGGATCCGACAGCAATGGTTTCTTTGAGCGTGGCAACACGTACTTCAAAAAACTCATCCAGATTGCTACAGCAGATGCACAGATAACGCATTCTCTCCAACAGGGGTATGCGCTCGTCATTAGAAAGCTCTAATACGCGCTCGTTAAATGCCAAGGCTGAAAACTCACGATTTATATAATATGCTGGGTTATCCAGAGAAACTGTCACACATGGCTCCTTATTTACTCTAGCGCACTAGAACAGAACAAATCCCGATAAATGCAATAAATCCCCAAAAAGGCGATAGCTGCAAAAACGCCAAGGCCAAAAAAAACAACCCACAGGCGATAGCGATCGGCAACGAATAATTCATCTCAATCACGCCTTGTAAAATGGAGAACGTGGCTGCTGCAAGCAGGGCTACGGATCCATATTGTACGGAGATCATGATTTTACGTATGATGGGTCCATCATTATTACTTAACCATCCATAACCCAGTAGTGCCAGAACCAGGCCTGGCAGGTTCAGACAAGTCACGGCAAGCACCAAGCCTGAAAAGCCCGCTGCCTTATAGCCAATGAGGGCTGCTAATTTAACGCCGGTTAAGCCTGGAAATAAAAAACTGCTGCTCACCATGTGAATAAACTCTTCTCGCCCCATCCACTGACGGTATGTAACAGCCTCGTATTCCAGTAACTTGAGCATGGCATTGCCTCCGCCCAGTGAAATGAGCCCGATTTTGCCGAAACTGACAATTATGGTGAGTAATGTATTCATGTTATAGACCTTTCAAAAACGTAACATAATCACAAGACGCTTGCCCATCAAACATCTGTTGCCTGAGGGAATCCACCAAACGTCTTGAACGTGATTCGATATTTACACTAAACCAAGTCGTGTCGGCGACATAAAGTCTTGCTAATTCGAGTTTTAACGTCGGCACAGTTTCAAATCGATAGACCAACGCTTCTTTTTCAACATGAATTCGCTGACCTTCACGCTGAACCTGTATCAGCAAGGCCGATGCATCGGCATCGCCTGCGCCTGGCAAACTGGTGGTGGGTTGCAGTTCTTCAAGGTTAATCTTTTTTCCATAAGCCACAGCGTGTCGGGTTTTCATCATAATGGGTTTATACATTAGCTGGTTGCGACGAATTTTAAGATTGTAGTCCGTATCGGGCAACAGGCAGTATACATCCTCCCTATGCTTGGCCTGATAGCGAGATAAGGCAAGAAAACTGGCATCAAGCCCATTCAAAACAATAATCTCTCGTTCAGGCCAGAAAAAACGCGATTCCCAGCGTTCAGTTTGCTCATCTTCATTGCAAGTTTCTGGTATGGTTAATGAACTCTCACTGTTGATTTCAAAATTCCATATCAAACGTTTATTCATGATGAGACTTGATATTGTGGTAATGGTTGTTTATTAGGAAATATTTCTGCCAGTGACACGGAAAATCCATCCGCTGTTACAATGCGGGCATGTTTTCGTTGCAGATCGCGCGGATCTTCCACACCACACGAGTGGGCGAGAATAGCGACTTCATGCATCATGTTGTTCGCATAGTTATATACTCGCTCAGCCTTGTCTGCAACGACCAAGCCCCGCTGAAAGCGGGGATCGTGGGTCGTAATGCCGGTAGGGCATGTGTTTTCGTGGCATTTCATGGCTTGTATGCAACCCAGCGCCAGCATGAAACCTCGCGCGGAATTAACAAAATCAGCGCCACTACACAATGCCCAAGTTACTTCAGAGGGTGTGATGCATTTGCCACTGGTGATAACCTTGATCCTGTCGCGTAAATTGTAGGTTATGAGTATATCGATAAGTTTTGGCAGAGACTCTGATATGGGTATGCCCATATAATCCATAAGGCCTTGTGGCGATGCACCTGTACCTCCATCGGCACTGTCAAGTGTAATAAAATCAGGCGCAAAAACAACGCCTCTTGCATGAATAGCAAGGCATAATTCATGTACCCAATCATAACTGCCCAACACGAATTTACAACCGGTAGGCTTGCCGGTTACTTGACGAATATGCTCAATAACATCCAGAAGTTCTTCAACGTTACTGATATCAATATGGCGATTGGGGCTAATGGAATCGACATGCTCAGGGATCCCGCGAATTTCTGCTACTTCTTTTGATACTTTGACCGCGGGTAAAATGCCACCCTTTCCAGGTTTTGCTCCCTGACTTAGCTTGATTTCAAACATTTTAATGGAATCGTACTCAGCCAGTGCCTTCAAGCGTTCATTGGATAGTTGGCCATTTGCATCACGTACGCCATATTTTGCTGTACCAATTTGTGCAATCACATCACATCCGGATTCTAAATGATAAGGTGCGACCCCTCCTTCGCCGGTATTCAACCAGCACCCGGCTTTTTTTGCACCACGACCAAGTGCCAGAATGGCATTTTTGGATATGGAGCCATAGCTCATGGCTGAAATATTGAAAATATGAGTGGATGTGTAAGGTTGTCTGCAGTAAGGACCAATGGTCACTGGCCTGGTTTTCGCCTCGTTGGTGCCGAGAGGGGGGAACGGGGCGCTGACAAAATAAACTGTTCCAGGTTCATGCAGGGGACGAGTGGAGCCAAACCCAATGGTAGTATCCACGTTTTTGGCTGCGCGATAGACCCAACTACGCTCCGCGCGATTAAAAGGTAATTCTTCACGATCATTAGTGAATAAATACTGGCGAAGAAATTCGCCTATGTATTCGGCAACGTATCGAAAATGACCGACAATTGGATAATTTCGAAGAATGGCGTGTTTTTTTTGGTTTCTATCCCAAAAATACAGGCAAAGTATGGCAATCACCAGAAGCAGGCTAAAGACGATGAATAGAAATTGATCAAAAAATATCGATCGAGTTAAAAAAGCTCTTCTTGCCTCGGCGGATAGCATCACAGATCTCCCTGTAAGTGATTAAATACCATCATATAACCACTTTCAGGTGAATTCCATAGGCATGGTCTATAATGAAGTAAAAGAGCATTCAGGCTCGCCATGGTTCAGGAGGATTTCATTATGTCGAAGATGTCGCTGACAAATCATTTATTGGTTGCAACACCCTCGATCCAGAATCCTGATTTTACGCATTCAGTCATTTATATCTGCGAGCATCATGCACATGGAACGGTTGGCTTGATCATTAATCGTCCGATGAAGCACTCTCTCGGTCTTGTTTTTGAGCAATTGAATATCGTACCAACTTATACTGAAAAAAATCAGATGCCATTGTTATTTGGTGGACCTATACAACCGGAGCGAGGATTTGTCATTCATCGTCCGTTTGGACACTGGCATTCTAGTCTTGTTTTGTTGCCGAATGATGTGGCGATCACTACGTCGAACGATATTGTTCGAGCAATTGCCAACGGTGAAGGCCCTAAGGATGTTTTGGTGACTCTGGGTTATGTTGCGTGGCTTGAAAATCAATTGGAAGAAGAAATTATTAAACAAGGTTCTTGGCTGGTTGTCCCGTTTAAGCCCGAATTGTTGTATGATGTGCCTTTTGAAGACCGGTGGGAAGCTACCGCTTTGAGCATTGGGGTACATATGAATGAATTAATATTGGGTGCAGGTCATGCCTGATGGTATTTATCTTGGATTTGATTTTGGCTATAAACGAATTGGTGTGGCTGTGGGGCAACAGCTAACGTGCAGCGCATCTCCTCTCACTACACTGGATGCAAAGCTGGGCGTGCCAAATTGGGATAATATTCAAAAATTGGTTGAGCAATGGCGACCTATCGAGATGATTGTTGGTTTGCCGACCTGCATTGATGGTACTGAACAATACACCACTGCCGCCTCGAAGGGTTTTGCGCGCCAATTACGCAAGCGTTTTTTGTTGCCTGTGCATCTGGTAGATGAACGATTATCTACGATGGAGGCGCGCGCTTATTTGTTTGATAACGGTGGGTATCGTAAAATAAAACAGACCGAAGTTGACAGTATTGCTGCTTGCGTTATTTTGGAACAATGGTTGAGAGGGTTTTCATGAAACATCTACTGGACATTAGTCAATTGTCTTATCGTGATATCACCAGTCTGATTCAGCGTGCTTTGCATTTCAAACACAATCCTGTCTATCCACGTTACCCGCATTGCAAGCTGGCCAATCTGTTTTATGAAAACAGCACACGAACCCGTGTCAGTTTTGAATTGGCTGCTAATGCGCTCAGTATTCCTGCGGTAAACATTGATCTGCAGCACTCATCGGAAAGCAAAGGCGAGGTCATTGAGGATACGATTAAAACGCTGGCTGCGATGGGGATTAACTTGTTTGTGATTCGACATACAGAAAATGGTTTACCCCAAATGCTGTCTGCAAATTGTGACGATGATGTACACATCATCAATGCGGGTGATGGCCAGCATGCACATCCCAGCCAAGCGCTTCTGGATTTGATGACGATTATTGAGCATAAACCTGATTTGAAACACTTAAAAATAGCCCTTGTCGGCGACCTGCGTCACTCACGCGTAGCCAATTCTTTGCAGTGTATATCCGCGACATTGGGGGTGGGTGAGTTAACACTGGTGGCCCCCACCATTTGGCACCCACAAAGGGTGCATTACGGTCATGTGACCACATCGTTACAAGATGGTCTTACCGGCGCAGACGTTGTGATTTGCTTACGCGTGCAACAGGAGCGCCTGAATGCTGCCGAACAAATAGACCTTGCCACCTACCGCCGCGATTACGCAATAACCCGCACCAGCCTGGCTTTGTCCAAACCCGATGCCATGGTAATGCACCCGGGGCCCATAAACCGCGGTGTTGAAATCGACAGTGACGTTGCGGATGGCCCACAATCCTTTATTCTGCGCCAGGTAAGCAATGGGGTATACATGAGAATGGCGATTTTAGAAGCACTGATTTCTTGATTAGGGCGAGGAAGGGCGAACGCCGCTCGCCCTAGTCCGTCTAGTTCGCCACTATTTCGGCGCATTCAATGTCTGCTTAAACGACAACGCCTGCTGCAAATCCGACAAATCCATAGTGTCCATCTGCCGCATATCAGCAATAGTCCGAGCCACTTTTAACAGTCGATGGAACGCACGAGCAGATAGTTGAAGACGTTGTAAAACTTTGTTTAAAAACGCCTGTTCAGTCTCTCCCAAAATACACACTGTTTCACAATCTTTCGCACTGAGGTTAGCATTAACACACCCTTGGCGATCCATCTGACGTAATCGAGTTTCCTGAACGATTTGTCTGATTCTCACACTCTCACCTGTCGGCGCCTGGTTCGGTTTAACCAGCTCCTCTTCAGTCAACGCCTGTACAGTAATCTGCATGTCAATGCGATCAAGCAGGGGTGCAGACAGTTTCGCCAGATAGCGGCTGATTCGTTCAGAGGAACATAAACAATTCGCTTTTGGATTACCCCATTGTCCGCATGGGCACGGATTCATCGCTGCCAATAATTGAAATTGAGCAGGAAATTCAGTTTGAATGGCGGCTCTTGAGATGCAAATATAACCCGACTCCAGAGGTTCCCGCAGCGTTTCGAGCACACTACGATTAAACTCAGGCAATTCATCCAGGAATAAAATTCCATGATGTGACAGTGAAATTTCACCAGGCTTTGGCGGATTACCACCACCGACCAATGCCACAGTGGAGGCGGTATGATGAGGAGCGCGAAAAGGAGGTTGACGCCAGTTTTCAAAATTGGGTGAACGACCACGGATGGAATTAATCGCGGCGCATTCCAGAGCCTGCATTTCTGTTAACTCAGGCAGCAACGTACTGAAACGTTTGGCCAGCATGGTTTTGCCACTGCCAGGCGGACCACTTAACAGGATGCTATGCCCCCCGCAGGCAGCAATTTGCATGGCGTATTTGGCATGTTGTTGACCTTTGACATCAGACCAATCCAGTGCATGATCAGTTCGCCCGATGATTGGACGCTCAGGCAAAGTCTGCAAGGGTGTATCCTGACACAGGTAGCTGCATACTTCTCGCAAATTATCGGCTGCATAAATACCCTCGTGTCCGGCAATCGATGCCTCCTCAGCATTCGCGCTGGCAATAATTAACAACAGATTTTCACGATGCGCGGCTAGCACAACAGGGATAATCGCAGATACACCACGCAGAGTGCCGTCGAGTGCCAATTCGCCAATAAATTCGTGTGATGCCAGTTTTTGCGAAGGAATTTGGCCAGATGCTGCAAGAATACCAATGGCAATGGGTAAATCAAATCCACTACCCACTTTGGGTACGTCAGCTGGTGCCAGATTGACTGTGATGCGACGACAGGGAAATTCAAATTGACTATTAATGATGGCGCTGCGCACTCGATCTTTGCTTTCCTTGACGGCAGTTTCAGCCAGTCCAACAATAGCAAAAGATGGCAAACCATTAGATAAGTGGACTTCAACAGATACAGATTGCGCATGAATGCCAATGGCACTGCGCGTTTTGCTAATTGCAAGATTCATAGTTGGACTCTATTTTGAGGTTGGATTGTATACTGTGCGCCCGCACAGTACTGGGTTTTATCTAGGTTGGACCAAGGCCCAACCTACTAATTGGATTTGCTGTTTTTTTCCTGCAGCAAAGCATCAACCTGGTTTTGCAAGGCATCAATTTTTTCACGTGTCCGTGCCAGTACCTTGATTTGCACGTCAAACTCCTCGCGGGTGACTAAATCCATACGCGTAAAGGTTGCATGCAAAATTTCTTTAAATTGCTGTTGAATATCGGTTTCCAGACTTTGCAGACTGGAGGGCAAGGCTGCAAATAGTTTTTTAGCCAGATCCTCAAGCTGTTTTGGAGCAAACATACGGTATTCCTTAAGCATTTAACAGTGCTACAGTGTATCAAAATATAAAAAGAAGGGAAGACGTAACTGCTCACGGCAATCATCAAGCCATCAAGACAAACCCAGAATAAACTCCCACTCCGCCTCTCCCACTGGCATAACCGACAAGCGATTTCCCTTGCGAACCATTGCCATTTTCTCCAGTTCAGGATAATGTTTTAACGTGTCTAGCGGAATGATATGCGTAAATTTTTCCTTAAAGCGCACATCAACCATAAACCAGCGTGGCTTATCGGGGGTGCTGCTGGCATCAGGGTGATCACTATTGGGATCAAACGCGGTGTAATCCGGGTATGCTTCACTGACTACCTCTGCAATACCGACAATGCCGGGTGGATTACAATTGGAATGATAAAAAAACAACTGATCACCCACGCGCATGCCATCACGCATGAAATTGCGTGCTTGATAATTACGTACCCCATCCCAAGGGCTGGTTTGTTCGGGCGACTTGCGTAAATCGTCGATGCTAAAACAGGACGGCTCAGATTTTATTAGCCAGTAATTTGTCATGGTTTACTCCAATATGTGTTGCATTCTGTAATGACTACGGCCAGTGGCACATCCCAAGGCTGGCGTTCAATAAATGCCTGACGTTGAAATTCATGAGCCACACCAATTAACAGGGTAGAGCGATTATGAGCCAGCGTTCGGTCATAATAACCCCCACCCATGCCAAGACGTGTTCCGTGCTCATCAAATGCGACTAGCGGCAGGAAAATAATATCCAGTTGTTCTGACCTGATTGCAAGCTCGTGTTTCACATCAGGTTCTGCAATACCGAAACGATTTTTATAAAACACAGTGCTAGCTGTTACCGGTAAAAACGACAAGGTCTGATCAACATTCATGACAGGATAATAACACGTGGATGAGGGGTTATTTCCGCGAAGTTCTTCTAAATTAATTTCACCCTGAACCGCATGATAAATCGCGATGCGTTTAGCGGTCTGATATTGATTTAGTTCATGAATCCGTTCACAAACACGAGCTGATGCTGCTGCCAGCTCAGCTGGCGACAGGTGATTACGGATTTCCTGGCAACGGATACGAAGCGCTTGTTTGAATGGGTCATCGTTCATGGAGGCGTTTCCTCAAGGCTTGCAATGAATCTTCATCCAGATTGATTAAAGGCAGCGTTGCCAATGCTGCAGCTCGATACAGCGCGTCAATATGAGGTGTTGTTATGGCGTGCAAATGCTGATGGATGGTATTTAGGTCACCACGCACCAACGGACCAGTCAGGGCTTCAGCCACATGGGTGGTATCCTGCAAGTTCGTCAGACTACTCTGCATCAGTCGTTGTGTCATCCCCTTTGCCTGTATTTCAGATAGTCCCGCATCCATCAATAACTCAACCGCACAACCTGCTAATGTGACTATATAATTGGATGCCATGACCGCTGCAGCATGATATGTGTTTTTTTTCACAGGATTAATGGGCATCACTCGCGCGCCCATTCTGGTAAACAGCGTTGTTAATAATTCGACAGCACGAAGGTCCCCCTCAACAACACAATCACAATCCTGCAAAGCATTGGCTTGTAAATTATTTTTCCGAAAGGCCCTGAGCGGATGAATGCTGGCAATCAAACAGCCATACTTTTTTAACGGCACTAACACATCAGAACCCAATACACCGCTACAATGCACAACAATACCGCTAGAGATGACCAACTCAGCAGCAATGCCTGCAATGCGATCATCTGGTGTAGTAATGAATGTAAAATCAACAGCAGGTAGAGCAGCTAGCGTTTCTACTGCTATCCCCGAGCCTAGCTCAGAAACCGCCGCTACGGCACGGTTCAAACGACGATTACAAACGGCAACCAATTCACAGCCACCCCGAGACATTAAGGATAGCGCCAGATTTTTACCTAATCGACCGGCACCAATGATATTGAATCTCAAGTAAGCCTCGTTTTAAAAAACTGTGAAATCGAGTAAAAAGGAAAATAATTGTAACATAACGACCATCGGCCGCAAAAATTTGCTGATATTTGACATTTCACGGTATCATCCCATACTCATTATTTTACACATGTGTCCTATGACCAACGATTATTTAAAAACAGCCCCTCAATACATCATTCCAACGCGCGCTTTAAACGCTTATGCAAGGTTCATGGCCAGCGTCAAAATACCCGTTGTTAAAAATCGTTTAATACGCAACTTTATTAAAGATTATGGCGTTAACATGAGCGAAGCACGTGAAGAATCCATTGACAGTTATGCATGTTTCAATGACTTCTTCATTCGCCATTTGAAACCAGAATGCCGCCCCATCGCCGAAGCAGGGATTGTATCCCCCGTTGATGGTGCTATCAGTGAAATCGGTTCCATTACTGCTGGAAAATTGCTGCAGGCAAAAGGGCGGGAGTACACCGTGAGCGAGCTATTAGCTTGTGAAGATACCCTGAGTTCGCAATTTAATAACGGCCGTTTTGCAACACTTTACCTATCGCCAAAGGATTACCATCGAGTGCACATGCCCATTGAGGCCACGCTGAAAGAAATGATCTATGTCCCCGGAAAACTGTTTTCCGTGCAACCCACAACCGCACGCGTTATCCCCAATCTGTTTGCCCGCAACGAACGGCTGGTGGTATTTTTTGATACCCCGGTTGGTTTAATGGCCATGGTGCTGGTAGGTGCCATGATTGTTGGTGCAATCGGTACCAGCTGGCACGGCGACATCCGTCGCGGCCGCAAACCTGAGCGTTTTTCATATCATGATGCAAATACAGTCTTGCTAAAATCCGCTGAAATGGGTTACTTTAAATTAGGATCGACGGTTATTCTATTGTTCGCTGATAGCGAACATATGCAATGGAACAGTGACTTGCACGCCGGGGATAAAATTCGTCTGGGTGAAGCCATGGCGGAGACTAAGTAAACAATCAAGAGGGAGCTTGACGTGATCGAATATATATATCGTGGATTTAAAATTTCTTACAACATTGAACAGGAAAAACAGGAAGAAACTCTTTATACAGCTACCGGTCACGTAACGTATTTACTCAGCGTACCCAAGTCATTTATCCCTGCAAACTTTCATACGGAATACGATACCCATGCTGGCGCCGAACATGAAATCAGAATATTACTTGAAAATTACATTAATTTTGAATTGAAGAATTTTTATGATAGGAAGAATGATGAAGTAGCTCTGTTTTGATTTAACAATAACGCTCACTTAAAATGTTTGGTTGCCATAAAGGTCGAGTGGGTTCGACACTTCATTTTTTTTCGAGGCGGTGGGCCGATCAGTATGTTACTCAAGTTGGCAATGCTATTTGTCATTTTTATCACGTGGACGGTCAAGATCGTCTTGATAGAAGGTTTCATACTGTAGAATTTATTTTGGCAAGAGTTAAACAAGAAATGGCTAATACGCCTCTGGATTCAAATGATAATCTAGCTAAAATTTTAGAAGTGATACGTGAAAAAACAACTGTTGATTATGCAAGCTTAGATGCTGATGTGATAGTCAGTAATTATGAAAACAGGCCAAATGGAGGACGGATAGAGACGGTTGATGCTTTACCTGTAAGACTAGATATGATAGATCCCAACGTACCTGTAGTGCCCGTGATTCGGTTTTAATTTCTGGAGACTATATTAATTCTTCTGCAATAATTTCTCCATCCTCATTATTTGAAAAACTAATATAATCAAAATCCCACTGCTGTAACTCTAGGAAACGGTGTGCAGAGATATCATCCATTGATTGCACTTGCGATCCCTCAATTACTTCTATTCCATCTATTTTGTAAAATAGGGTTATTATTTGATTAAAACCTTCCTCTATCCTTAGTAAAGCCTGTTCATTATCAAATGTAGCTTTTGATACCAACATTTTAATAAGAATCTTATATGTTTGATTATTATGCAGTTCTTCTTTTGACGCAAGGCGAACAAATAAACCGAGAGATTCTTTTGCTTCATTTCCAAGTATTTGTTTAATGCGTTTAATGTTTTTTGTACTAATTCTACGATTAAAGGAATCTGGAAAAGCTGCTCTAACAGTTCGTTTAAAAATCCATCTGGTAAGAATTTTTAATTGTGAACCTTCGATTTTAATTTCTGATGCAGGAATAATTTCTAGGTAATGACGTGAGATAAAAAGTCTTTTATATGGGAAAAATTCTAAAGCATAATTTTCACCTCCTAAATGTAATTGTCTTGGATTTTTTCCAGAACTAACTTCAGGATTACATTGTTGCATTGGTCTTGCTTCGATTATCTCAATAACAGGCTCTTTTTCTAGGCAGTTATTTACAATGTCACAATCTTGGCTAAGAATAATGTAAGTACCATCTTTCAGCCTCAGTTGTTGATCACCATATTGAGTCCTGACGTAGATATCTTTAGTGGAATCAATAAAAAGACTAGCTCCTTGTTGCCAATTATTTTGTGATATTTTAGTCGAATCAAGAATTTTTGGTGACAACATTATTTAATCCAAAAAATGAATGTCATTTAATCTATTATCCATGTCTTTTTTATCTACTGGCTCAAAATAATGTTTTTTTAATAAATCTTCATAAGCTTCGTCATCCTGTTTTTTCTGTAAAATGGCTTGAGCAATGGTATCTATATATCTACCTATTTCTTTTTGATTTAACACTTCGTTTTTTAATAAATCAAACAGAGACATATTATTTTCGCCAATTTTCTTATGTAGAAAACTGCCTAAACGGTGCAATCCTTTAGATTTCCATTTCTTACATACTTCATAAAGAACATCTATTCTTGTTTGGTTGTTGTTTCGGATTGTGTTTGTAGATACAAACCAATCATAAATTGTAGGACGGCTAACGTGTAATATCGCGGCCATTTCAATAATATTAAATCCCATGTTTTGTTTAATTTCTGCTAACTGTTGAGAAGAAGAGATAATGAAATCTTTGGTAGATAAACTATAAGCCCATTCTTGTCGAAGTTCAGACACAGTAAAAATGGTTTCTTTTTCATCAGGTGCTCGGAAAAATTGAGTAGATCCTGTTTCCAATAGTAGTAAAAAGCCAAGCCCTGCTACTGACAAGGCTTTGTTTTGTATTATTCCTGTACCTGAAGCTCGGACATTTTCATCATAGGAAAAATTTGTGGATGCTTGATTACCATACATCATTGCTCTCCTTATGCCCAATTGCTCAAATTATCTTCTCCTACGGCTTTATAAAAACCTTGATAAATAATTTCATGGAACTTATTAAAATTATCTAAAATTGTAGAAACAAGGAAGTCTTCTTGTTTATCACTAAAATGATCTATATCTAAAATTAAAAAAGCGTCTTGAGGTTTTGTAAAGTGCTCAAAAGAAAGAGGTCTTGCTGTATCTATTAAATCTGGTGGAACAAAAATATTTTCTCCGCTGTTAATAATAGCTTTATTTTCAATGTGTATTGATTTTGTTTTTATTATTCCTTCAAAAGTAGGTTGTGTAGCCTCTATCTTGGCCATAAAATTATTAGGTGGAAACTTATCACCTAACAATCTAAAACCTTGCAAACGAGGATCTATCTTACTTACACCATCTTTAATAAGGTTAATATAACGCAATCCCAATCGAGTAAACAATGAAAATTTTAATTCGTCATGAAGCTTTGATATTACTTCTTCAATGGTATCTATAAACGGCTGAAATCGATCGTACTGATTGCTATGAATAGTTACACTATGCTTATCTAAAATAATTCCCGTTTGTTTTTTCTTATCCATAAAATGCCACTGAGTGAACACAATAGGATGGGGTTTTTCTCCCTCACGTAATTGAATTGCTTGAATATTGACTTGCTCAAAATGAGGAAATACATCACGAATTTTGTTCTGCAATTGAGGAATATAACTTGCCATGTCTTCAATACTAGTAAAGTTAACTTGTGCTAGCACGTACGTGAGTGGTTGTTTAGATAATTTTGGGTGCATGGCATTTCCTCAGTGTTACCAATAGTAAAGTATAACTTTACATGTAAGTTTACACTTCAAGAAGCAATAATTCCAGCTAAGTAATCAAAATGTTCTTAAGGCTTGCTCACCGTAACCGATTCCACTCCTCGATGATGCATTGTACATAAATACACGCCATTTGCTATGCTAAGTAATCAAAACCAACCCAATATAGGAAGAGCCTACTTAAAAATTTCTGTGAAATCATCCCATTTTAAGTGACTTAGAAAATCAGGATTGGTTTTACCTATGGCGCCAGCTAATGCGCTTTTATTTTGCTTTAATATTTCCATCTTGTCTTCAATGGAATTCTCAGAAATCAGTCGTAAAACGGAGACGGTTTTTTTCTGACCAAAACGATGCAAGCGATCGATGGCTTGCTGTTCAACGGCCTCATTCCACCAAGGATCAACAAGAATACACACATCAGTATGGGTTAAATCAATCCCAACGCCTCCCACGCGTAAACTAATCAGGAGTACCTTGATGGCTGTATTGGATTGAAATATATCCATTTCCCGTTCTCGATCTATGGTTTCTCCATCGACATAACTATAACGAATATTCAACTCCCGCATTACTTCAGACAGGCCTCTCAACGTCCCTAAAAATTGAGAAAACACAACGATGCGGTGACCTTTTTCAATGAGGACAGGAATGTGTTGAGATAAATAAATTAATTTATTAGACGAGCAGAGTTGGAACTTGTCTCCTAATAATTGCTGAGGATGTGTGGCCACTTGGCGTAAGCGTAATAAACCTTCCAGAAAAAAAGCCTTGTCCGCTTCAGTGGGTAAATCATGAGCCGCTTGATGCTTGACTATTTCATTGCGATATACGGCTAACAATTCCTGATATAACCGCCCTTGCTCTGGCGTCATGGGCAAAGCAATTTTTTCCACCTGTTTGGGGGGTAAATCGGTCAATACATCTTCTTTCAATCGTCGCAACACAAAAGGATGCAGCGCACGTTGCACTAAATCGCGTACCGCTTCGGGTGTTGACGACGCGGCATTTAAGCTCAGTGGGGCATGCGGGTTTAAGAATGAGAAAATAGATACCAATTCTTCAAAGCGATTTTCAATGGGAGTGCCTGTTAATGCAAATCGTTGTGTTGCATTCAACTGTTTAATGGCTTGCGTGGTTTGGCTAAGCTCATTTTTGATCATTTGGGCTTCATCTAACACCAATAGGTCAAATCGCCAAGTTGACAGCGCTTCGATATGATGACGTATCAAACCATATGAGGCCAATAACAGCCGGTGTTGGGTTGGCTGACTCTCTCCAGCAAATACATCGCGTGGATGAAGAATACGACAAGGCAGGCGCGGTACTAAATTAGTCACTTGCGAAAGCCAGTGACTTTGTACTGATTTAGGACAAATCACCAAGACAGTTTGCGGTGTTATATGGGGTTGGTTCACCCATCGATGTTGTAGCAATGCTAACATTTGTACGGTTTTACCAAGCCCCATGTCATCAGCCAAAATCCCGCCAACATGGACATCGCATAATAAGTTGAGCCAGGTTAATCCTTCCAACTGGTAGGGTCTGAGTATGGCACGTAAACCCTCAGGCTGTGTTAAAGGGATGACCTTATCAAACGAACGCATTTTTTCTACCGTGGAATGAAAGGCTTCATCGGCTTCAAATGCCGGCTCATCGCCAATGACGCTGTCTACTTCGGGAGCATATATGGATGAAAAGCACCAGCCTTTATCATCCTTAGGTTGACCCATCTCCAAAAAATGCGTTAAATGCCTGATCCAACGTTCCGGTAACACGCCAATCCTACGCTGTCCTAGTTGAATAAATAGTGATTTTCGCTTGAGGTATTTAATGAGTTGCAATGGATCAATCACTTGTCTGGTTTGTGTATCCCATGATTGCAGTTCAAACCAGCCAATTCCTGATTTTATGTGGGCGCCGTAAGACGATAATTCCTCAATTTTGTGTTTTTCAGCCCAAACTTCCCATTTTTTTTTGAGTAAATCATGAATCAATTGCCATAATGTGGATACGTTCGCAGTCCATGCGCGTTTGTTGGCAATAAAGGTGATATTGGCTTCCTGCTTCATGAATAATTCAGCGTCGCTTTCGCTTGCAGTATCTCGAAAATACACAATACAGGTTTCACTATTTGGTTCAAAACCAATAGGCATCGTCGCCTCATCCTGGTTATGCCATACCGAAAACACTTCGCATGCATCATATCGATACGCAAGATACAGAGTTACCGGCGCTTGTTTATCAAATTGCTTGGCTCTTAGATATACCACAGGCAAGGGAGTTTTTTGTACGCACTGTACGCCTTCTGTGTCGTGTAAAAAGTCACCATCCTGAATGCGATGCGCTAATTGATACAGTGCTTCCCCTAAATAGTCTTTAGCAATAAACCAAGCGCCGCTCGCTAACAGTTGCCCTATCCAAGCCGCACCTTTGGGTAAAGGGAAGAGCGTTCCATCATAGACGGCAAGTCCTGAAGGTGTGATGAAGTCTAAATACTCCGGCGTGATGATTTCGCCTGTATGAGTGATTAATTCGGCATCCAATGCCCATAAGGCCCATTCTTCGGCGTACCGTAGCCGTGCTTTTAATTGGAGAGGCTGCCCTGGCTGAATGAGGGTTGTGTCAGATCGCAAGCGCAGGCGTTTTGCACTAGCCAATGCCCACAGAATGGCATTGATGATGTCTCCTGACTCCAAGACTACTGTGGCATCGTCATCATGATACACGTGCTCTGAAAAAAAATTTACCCACGCCCTGTCAAAACCACTCAGTGTGACATGACTTAATAAGTGACTCAACGAGGGAACTTGGTAGGTCGTTATGCCATCGACAAAATAGGGCACTAAGATAACCGATGTTGAATGCCCCTCGTCTGCGAGGCACCATTCCAGGTGCGCTGCGTTATCATGATCCTCAGGTAGGGTGGGTATGTTCAGGAGCAAGGGCGATGTGTGTCGACTGGGTGTTGGTCCGACAGCCGCGTCAGACAGTAGAGCCAGCGCCTCTCGCCAATTTTCTCGTTGGGTTACGGTCTCGTGTGCTCCACTGAAACTGAGGCGATCTCGAAAGGTGTTATCCATTACGTTCCGTCGCCAGTTCCGTCGCCAGAGACGGTGCTGCTGCTGTTGTTGTTTTGATAATGCCTAATTGTGAACGATGCTGATTTCGGGGGATTTGGGTTACAAAAATTCGGTGTACATAAGGCCTTATGATGCCTAATTTATCTAATGGTGTAACAACCAGCAACTGCAAACCTAACTGCCGAAACAGGTCTAAAGCATACTGGGCGTTACTATCGTCTGATTTACTAAACGCTTCATCGATCACCACAAAGCGAAATGATTTTTCCACGGTTGTATCGCCATGGAGTCCATATTGATACGCCAAGGCAGAGGCCAAAATGGTAAAGGCTAATTTTGCTTTTTGCCCGCCGGATAAACCCGCAGAGTCTGAGTAAAAACTGATTTCTTCATCACCTTCTTGTGCAAGTTCCACCACAAAAAAATCAGTCCAGTTACGTACATCCGTGACCCGCTCACTCCATTTTATATCGCTTTTTAATCGAGAAATCATGCTGCTAATGCGTTGGAAGCTTTCTTCCAAATCCAATTCGTCTTGTGCTGAACCTTTCATTTGAATGGCATGACGCAACAAGGCTTGAAACTCTCGTATGTCAGTGTCTTTTGTCTTGAGCATGCGAATTTGCACATAAGTGGTGTCGCTGTAGGCAATGTTTTTTAAAGATGTATTCAGATGTTCAATGCTTTCTTTGATATGTTCTGCATTCAATTCTAATGTTGATTTGAACGCTGTTAAATCCGTAACAACACTTTTGCTAATCAGTTTTTTAAAGCGAGCTTCATGGGTCGGCAAGTCGTCTTGTTTAAGGATTTGATATTTTTGCAAGAAGGCGGGTAAATCATCCAGCGATGCGTCCATATCGATACTGACTTCAGGATATTTCGCTTTGAATGCGGTCATTTTACGCACTAAACTAATGCCTAAGTGATTCTTGGTTTCAGCCAATTTCGCTAAATTTGCGCGCAATATTTCAGCCAATCGTCCCTCTAATTCAAGCGATGAGGTTTGTTTGTCTTTGTCTGATATTTTAGCAATAAGACGGCTAATTTCGGTATTCAACGCCTCAGAGGGAGTAAAGGCATTTAATAATAGATTGAGTCTATTTATTTGATCCGGTATTTTTTCCAAATCATTTCGGATCACAGCGCCTTGTGCCAAGGCGTCGTCGCGATCGGTTGCTAATTGTTTGAGTTGTTGCTGCAGCGTGCTCATTTCGTTTGTTTCGGGTTGCTTCATCAGTGATTTACACTGTGCCTCAAGCGTTTTGATCTTTTTTTCCCACAAAAGGGTATTGACGGTATCGAACGAGTCGAATAACTGCCGCTGGGCCAATAATGACAGACGCTGCTCTCCTTGCAGTTCACTCGCGTCCAAGCGTTGTAATGTTTGCTGAACCTCCTGCAATTGAGCTCGCAGCGCTTTGCTTTCTTCTGTCAGACGCTGTACTTTGTCTTCATGGGACCAGCCGAGCAGGTACTGAGCCTGGGACATAGCCCTATCATCTTTTTCACTCACATGAATATGACGCTTAATCAACCCTTCGACGGTGATAGCCCGTGATGATGCTTGAAAAACAAGCATGTCTTCCACGCATTGGTAGTGAAATTGATCGCGAATATGCCGTTTTAACCAAGCGACTTGTTTTGCTTTGGGAAGAAAATCTAATTTGGCAATTAAAAAATCATCATCTGAAGCCAATGACGTCACGGGATGAGCTTGCTCCAGATCAATCCTTTGTAAGACCACTTTCATGCCTATATTTTGCGACCGAAGGATTTGATTGGCTTGCATAAAATGTGTGTCTGGCACTAATAATTTTAACGCCAAGGGACGCAATACTTTTTCCACAGCCAGTCGCCATTTTGCCTCGCCGTCTTTAACCGACATTAACTCGGCGGCATAAGGCAAATCACTGGGAGATAAGTTTAACTTTGTACACAACATGCGTCGCAGTTCAAGGTATTGATACGGCACCAAGGTTTTATTTTTCTGTGTAGCCAACAAGTCTTCACTGAGCGCTTGCAGTTGTTGTTGTATTGTATGTTCGGTTTGTCTGAGTGAAAAGACTTGGGGCGAGGTTGTTGATTTATGGGTTTCTATCTCGCTTTTCATCGCGGTTAAACGGAGCTGTTCCTGGGTGAATGTTTCCAATGTTAACGAGGTAGTAAATCCCAATGCGGCACGAACACCGTCTAATTTTTTGCGCTCACTTCGACACTGTTCATGCATGAGCTTCGTGTCATGTAGCTCGCGATGAAAGATTTTTAAACGCTCGTCTCGATCTTTGCCATCAGCACTTTGAGTTAAGGAGGATAATGTCTCTTGAGCATGATCAATGTTGTGCTCAATGGCTTGAACTGTCTCCTGATGCCTGGCTAATGCATGAGTTAGCTCATGGTGTTGTTGCTGGAGTGTCTCATATTGTTTCGCTGAAAAATAACGAGGCAGATAGGTTTGCAACTGTGTCGTTTGTTCTAACTTAAGCGTTGTGTCGCTGAATTTTCGAGCATCCTTATCAAGGCCGTCCAAATGTTCAATTTGTTCTCGTGCATTAATAATGGCTTGATGGGCGAAGGTTAAATCGTCAAAGGTGTGAAAAAACTCATCCAGGAGTGACTCCATGTTCGTTTCTTCCAGCATATTTTGCCGAACAAATTCGTTGAGATTACCAATTTGTTTAATGGTTGAGACCTGGTTGAATAAATCCATTCCTTTATTCGAGCGCAATCCCATGTATCGGACGAAATAGTCTTGGTATTCACTGAAGCTGGGAAAAATTGTAGTATGGGGTAATTGTCTTAAGTTGTACCGTAAATCAGCAGGTGCTTTCACCTGATCCAATACGACTTTCAATGAGAAAACATCATGGGAAATCACCAGACATTTTCGTAAGTCGCCCGATTCAAACCAGAAAAATTGCGCGAGTGTGATTCTGTCTTTTGTGATGGGGTTTTCAAAATGGGCTGCCAACGCGCTCAGTGATTGTTCATCTCGAAGGTATTTGACTTGAATTTGATCCCAGCGCGTTTTTTCTCGCTGATAAGCACCACGGACATACGTGGTTTCATTACGCTCGCGTCGCGCACTGCCGGAAGACATGTTATAGCTTCGTCGTTTATTCGGAACAAAGAGGGATAAAAAAGCATCAATCAACGTTGATTTTCCTGTCCCATTTTCTCCTGTTAACAAGCAACCTTGTCCATCTAAGGGCATGTGATATATGGAACCATCAAAGGTACCCCAGTTAAAGACATCCAGATCTACTAAACGATATCCACCATTCATTAATTCACTCTCTCTGCTTTTTGTTCGACATAAGCGAGCATGGTTCGCTTCATTTCACTGATTCGTTCGGCATCTATCATCGCTTTAATAATGCGTAATACTTCTATGCGCGAGGTATCTGATTTTAATTCTCGGATAAAGCCCAGCTCGATCAGTTTATTGATAATGCTGTCCCAGCGCTTGATTAATTTTGTTTCATCGTGCTTGCCGGGAAAGTATAGCTTGAGTAGATCATAAATATCCGATTTTGTCATAACCAGGCGGTGATCATCGTGAACCGTGGCATCGAATTGATCGAGCGCCTCTCTCAGCAATATACATAACAGTGATACTTCAAAACTCAATGGCATTTTTCGCATTAAAGTCAGTTTTTTCTTGTCGGCCATGTCTTCCTGTTGCCGATTCCCAATGGCGGATTCGTCTGTTACCTTGCCATCTTCATTCTCGTCCATGGGGGTGGTTCGTAAAAACGCATAACCATCCTGTTCATCCAAATGAAGATGTAAGCCCAGGGTTGTAAAATACTCACGGACGACAGTTTGTTGGCATTGCAACGTTTCCCATGCTTGTTTATCTTCTTGAAGTAAAAAACCCTGTAATAGTTTGATAAGCACCACGGAGAGTGCCGAGCCTTCTTTTTTTGTTCGTGATTTAGACATCGCTTATTCCTAAGATGGGGGTAGCCGTAGGGCGGCGAAAGGTAATGTGTGGCACCAGGAATTCTTCGTGTTTGACGGATTCAGACGTATCTACGTGGTGCTGCGGATGTTTCATTCCAACCGACAGATAGCCAACCAACTCGTCCAATGCAAACTCAAGTGGATAGACGTCTACCAATTCAGGCAAGGTGAATGACGTGTGCTCATGAAGCAGGGTAGTCACGCGTTCTTCAAGCTGCCAACAGGCTAATGCGGAGCGATCTTTGAGATAAATATCTGCTTCATCCGCTGACAAATCATCCAGCACATCCCCAAAATCCAGCTGTGTACCGATAGGTTCTGACCAAAGCGGGCGTTCTAGTGGCAAATGAACCAGCGGTTTGTGTTCTATCTCAATCAACGTTTCTCCTGCCAGATTTGCGAAACGCTCGCGATCGGCAATACACCAAGCCTTGATATCTGAAATAGCGGCTTGAATAGCTCGGGCATCGTGACGGGAACTTTGCACTAATAACGTGCGAATTTCACGCGTCAGGCGATTCTGGCTCGCCAATACTTTACGGCCTCTTTGAAGCAGATCGCCTTTAAAGCCCTTTAATCGGATCACATATTCTCTGTACTGCAAGCCTTTTAGATAGGGCTTTTCAGATAAATCCTGAAGAATTTTTTCAAGCCACTGACTCAATGCACCTTGTTTTGTTGGGGATATTAAAAAATCCCAAAAAGCATGAAAACTTTTACCCTGATCCGATTCCTCCAAGGCGTCATGCATATCCAGTACTTGTGCCAACAGCTCACCTTTGGATAATTGCGAGGCCACCATGTTTTCTTTTAGTTGCCGTGCGTGGTCTTTGAAAATATCTTCAATCAACGCAAAATCAGCCAACAGTCGCCGAGAGTCTTCCATGATGTGTGATAGGTATTCACGCTTACGCAAATCATCCCAACCCAATACTGTGCCTGTTTTTTTGATGAGATTTATTTCTTGATCAATGGTTTCACGTTCTTGCTTTAGTTTTGAAATGCGCGCTTTAGGATCTGTATCACTGTGGCAGCTAAGTTTATCAATCATTTGAAATAAAGCCGAGACACGTGATTCTGTTCCCACAAAATCTTGCGCGCCTTGGCTATGCAACCAAGACATCATGGATGATACTTCGTGAGACAGCTCGGTTTGGGGTTCATCGTGACCATCGACATAATACTTTCGTAAAAATCGATGTTTTTCATCGGCCCAAGTTTCAATGTAATCGCTTGGCTTACGCGTCAGAGGTTTTTCATGCGACTCATTATATTGAGCCAAAGAGGCAACCAACTCGTTATACCCAATTTGAAAGCGTTGTGTTCCAGTAAAGACAGATTGAAAAAAACTGATGATAAATCCAGCATTGTCGCTGCGCAGCAACAGAACAGCGGGTGATTGCTCTATCTGGAATTTTAAATAATCGTCCAAAAAATAGACTCTTAATGCTAAATTTGCCGTTATTTTAGCATGATTGCTTTTAGGTTCCCAGCCTTTCTTAATGTATTATACTTCATTCGTTTGTATCCCTCGCTGCAGTGCTAACAAATTGGTCAAAATCACTTTGAAATAACTTATCCTGTACAATACGGGGCCCAATAGGGTTTGTTTTGAACAGCAGAAAAAAACGCTTTGTCGCCGAGGACGTTACATCATAATCGGAAGAAGAAGTCTGTGTTATTGCAATAATAATCAATGTGTTACGAACGATTTTGAACCATTGAGAACTGTTAAGAAGTTGCTCAATGGTACGAGAAGAGGACTCGAACCTCTTTGTAATGCCTTGATTTTATTGAGTTAAAATAATCTGGACTCGAAACTTACCCAAGATCTTACCCAACGTTGTGTATGATACCCGATTTGAATGATTACGAAAAGATGCGAATGGTTACATAATTGCGTGTTACAAATGTTCGTCAAATATTTGGAATTGACGTAAGTTTGTAACATTTAACTTAGTAATAAAACCCGGTTGACTTATGTGGGTGTTATTGCTAAGTTAAATAGATGAAACTTAAAAATGCTCTAGAAAAAATAGAGAGCTTGCTTTCAGCTGCCAATTTCACAAGCAAAGAAGCTAAACAATGTGGAGTTAGTACTGAGACTTTAGCTTATTATGTAAAAGCTGGCGAACTTGAACGATTAGGTCGAGGATTGTATCGCGGCATCCATGCGCCTACCCTACAAAGTTTTCAGTGGGAAGATTTAGTTACTGCTGTTAGAGGCGTAGAAAATGGGGTAATTTGTCTTACTTCCGCTTTGGCATTTTATGAGTTAACGGATGAAATTCCCAGGCAACATTGGATAGCTATCAGCCACGGCACATCTCATCATGCAAGCCCTATGGTGAAAATTATCCGCATGCGTAATCATTCACTAGGAAAAACAACAATTGATATTGATAGTACGGTCGTTTCTATTTTTGATAGAGAACGCACTATTCTTGATGCCTTTCGCTATTTAAGCAAAGAAACAGCATTAAAAGCATTAAAAACTGGTTTGGAGCAAACACGCGAAAAAAGAATTGATGTCAACAAACTCCGCTCGTATGCAAAAAAAATGAAAGTTATTATTGACCCTTATTTATTGGCGTTAACAGTATGAATGAAGCAGCGTTAAAAGCGAGATTGAAAATCATCGCTCAGGAAAAACTAAAAACCTTTAATGAAGTATGGAAGCAGCTTCTATTGGAACGCTTCTTAGCAAGGTTATCTCATTCGGCATACCGCGAGCAGTTTATCTTTAAGGGTGGCTTGTTGTTGGCCCAATATATCGAACTTGGGCGAGAAACAACGGATATCGATTTTTCGATGACAAAAATGAAAAGTGAGTTTTCCGCAATAGAGCACGCGCTTTGCGAAATCATCGCCGTTAATATTGATGACTCATTTCGCTTTGAATGGGATGGCATGCAAATACTGTCTCAGCCTTATATGGAATATACGGGTTTTCGTGCAACGATACAGGCTTATTTTGGTAACATGAAGGATAAAATCCACATTGATATTGGTGTGGGAGATGTGGTAATTCCAAATGAAAAAGACTACCGCCCTTTTGAATACAATGGCAAGCCTTTGTTTGTGGGCGAAATTACCATGTTAGTCTATCCGGTAGAATCCATTTTTGCAGAAAAGTTAGAAACTATTGTATCCAAAGGCTCCAATAACAGCCGCATGAAAGATTATCATGATGTCATGTTGATGATAAAGGAACCCGGACTTTTAACACCAGAAATACTTTCGGAAAATCTACAAACTACATTCAAACATAGAAATACTAAATTGAGTGTGCCTATTGAGTTTGATACTCAGGAACTCTACCAATTGCAGAATTTGTGGTCTAATCATTTGCGTGGTTTGGGGGATGTTCGAAACAGACTGGATTTACCTGAGGAAATTAGTACGGTTTTAGCCGAAATTAATATTTGGCTAAGGGCTAAAATATTATCAGCTACTATCTAAGTAGCTTTAAACTCCTTCATATATCAACCGCTCGCCTCCTGATTTTTATTTATAGAATCAGGGTTGGATGGAATTTTTAAATTCACTATGGTATATTTGTGCGCACGATTTTTATTATAGTAGGGGAATAGAGATGCCAGGAATTATTATTGCAATTACAGGGGCTTCTGGGTCGGGGAAAAGTACCCTAAGCCAGTCTTTATGTGGCCTATTTGACGATACAGCCGTTTGTCTTTCAACGGATTTTTACTATAAGGGGCGTGAGCCAGAAACATTAATAGAAGATTATTTAAAAAGAAATTTTGATCATCCTGATGCATTATTATTGGATCGATTTGCTCATGATGTAGGGACCCTCTTGGAAGGTAACAACATAAGACGCCCCCAAATGGATTTTAGTGGTGGTACATTTATACGTACCGACGATGCGGTCGAGGTAGAAGCCAAACCAGTAATTATTCTTGAGGGGATTTTTTGTTTACATCATCCTAAAATCCGCGAGCTTGTGAAGGAACATGGATATAGCATTTATACTCATGCTCCCTCCGCTGTTGTTTTAAAACGTGTTGCACTAAGGGACGCTACAGATCGTCATTTACCATATGAACATACGTTAAAAACTTATACCGGTAATGTATTTCGTGGATATTTTGACTTTATAAAACCGTTAAAAACAACCTGTAATTTATATCTTCCTACTTGGAACAGAGAAGAGAATGATGTTTCTATCGAGAAGCTAACACAAACAGCGGTTGAGGGATTCTTACCTAGGCTTCCTACGCCTCTCATGGCCACGCTTTTGTTATCGAGTTCTATCAGCATAACGTTGCGAGATATGTTGGAAGAGCAGCGAATTAAAAACGAAAGTCAGTGCACGTTAGAAGCGGTATGAGTACAATTAATCAGCCATTTTTATAACTTTTGTTAACTGTAAGATTAGATTTGATCTTAGTTATCAGGTGATTGCAGCGCACATATTTAAATATGCTGCAACCGCCTTTCTTATATCTTTTGCATCTTTAGTTGTTAATCCATGTTTTAAAGCGTTCTGTGTACCAACTGGAGCGCCACTACCTTTAGAGCCGCCATGCATGCGGCAACGTTTTTTGTTCTTAATAGCTGGAGCGCAGCACGCCGTGTTGCGTCTTGTTTTAGCACCACATCGAGGCGAGTTAAGAAATGGATAGCTACTTAACCTCCTTTGCATGGGGTTAATTTCATTTTTCATTGCTTGCCCCTCCTTTTAACGGCATGTACTTGCCCTACGATAGCTTGTCCACCTTCATTAATATGTAGGTGCTCTACTACAACTTTTTGCTGGCAGCCACTTTGAAGTTTTTGTAGTGTATTAGCCTGCTGGATAAATACATTTGATAGTTTTGTAATAGCATTCAGGTAATACTGACCATATTGCGGATCATGCAGGGACTTATTTGCATACAGCATTAGTGTTTGTTGTAATTCATGTACCCCTAGCATTTGTACTGCCAGCATGTTTTGTAATAAATCTTGAGCACCAAGCGCATGAGTTAGTTTTTTAACCACTTGCTCTAAATCGCGTTCTTTTTTTGCTTTCTCCTCTTTGCTTAAGTTAGATAGATCCACCCATTTTGTTGCATAATTAGCCAGCATAACCGAGATCAACTTTTCATTTTTGGAATTAGGATCATTTTGTTGTAGCTCAGTTGTTTTATTATCAATTGTCATTGCTTCTCTCCTTTGTTTGAGCACCTAGCAACACTTCATGTAACCAACTATTTGCGGCATTCCTTCCTATGTTTTGCTTCTTGTGGGATAACGGCTCCAGGTTCATTGCATTATGCCAACATTCAACATATTTGATTATCAAAACGTCTAATATTGAAGTTGAAATCCCAAAACAAACTATTTTTATCCAACGTTTATCCTCTGGTAGCAATTCTATTCCTAAGGTGGATGCAATGGAAAAAAATTGCTCAATAATGCCGGATGATTTACTGTTAACAACGAAACTGATAGGGATGTTTTTTAGCGCAAAAGTTTCCTCTGGAATCAGCGCAGGTTTCCTATTAGTTTCCATATTGGTTTCCACTGTTTCGCCAATACTGTATTGATTTTCATTAGAGATGTTTTTATTCAAGTTTCTCTGACAGTTTCCATTTTTACGCGAAAAGTTTCCTGTTTCCTTTGCTAGGGCTAAGAAACTGGAAACTTTTTCAGAATTATAATTGTTCTTCGCAAGCACCTTCTCAGCCAATTCTTGAAAATTACCCATTGTTTTTTACCTCTCCAAGTCCTTTGGCCTTTTTGACTAATTTACTTACCTGGCTTTTAGATATTTCCAACTCGGCTGCAATGTCTTTTTGCGAAAGTCCCTCATTTACAAGCCCAACGACACGTTGATAATTGTTCTGTTCAAGTGATTCAAATTTCCAGCCTTCATCAGTCAGCCAGCACCGAATAGGATTCACGCAATCACCGACCATACCTCGTGCCTTCTCAAAATGAAGTTCAAAACATGCGCCATCAGATGGTTCATAATCGGAGGGGTGCTTTAATGCTATAACCGTATCAAGAACATCCTCACGTTTACTGGTTCCTCGTTGCGTACCACTTTTTCCCGCATGATGAATGAACAAGACGCTTTTACCTTGCTTTCTAAGAGCCAAAGCCCACTGCTGGAGTGGAATCCAACTTTCAGCTTCATTTTCCTTCCCTGATCCACCTAAGGTTGAAATATTATCAACGACAACTAAATCTGCCCAATCAGTGTATTGGCGAATGGATTCTTGGCCTGCCATAGTACTCAAATCTGGCATGAAATCGCCTTGTAAGTCTGGAGTAATAATGAGGGGTTGAATCATCTCTTTATTAACAGCCATTCTCTTTTCAATTTCAGCCAAGCGCTTTTGCATTGTGTTTGCTGGCATTTCTCCATCTATATAGAGCACTTTAACGGCCGTAGGAGCATTGAATGACAGAAACTTAGCGCCATAAGCAACAGACATCGCTACCTCAAGGGCAAAGAACGTTTTCCCAACGCCGCGTTTAGCATAAACCATACACAACCCGGATTTTGGTAACCACGGCTCTAATAAATTTTCGCGGGGTGGTAAATTCATGCTTAGAAATTCGCTTAGACTAATTGCTGTAGCCTGGAGTTCTTCGCGTTCAATACATGCCCGCATTGCATCTAATGCAGGAGTAATCATACTACGAATCCTCCCAAATCAAACCAGCAGAATAAGTCATTAAAATCAGATAATTTTTTGCTAGCCTCTAATGGGAAGTTTGGCTTTATAAGGTTTGCTTTAGCTGCAATGGCTGCTTCTCTTGCTTTAACTATACCGACCTGATCAATGTCAGCACATATGACAAGTTCTACTTTTGGTAAGTGTATCCGAGCATTTATAGCAACAGGTTTTAGATTATTCGCATTGCAGGTAGCGATTACGCAAAATTCTGGATAGACATCCGCCAATGTTGCGCCTGTTGCAAATCCCTCACAAATTAAAATTTTTAGTGATTGCGTACACTCATAGCGAATGGGTATAAAATGATTCGCTATGACTCCTTTGGGTAAAAATCGTTTCTCACTATCCGGCGCAATATATTGCAAACTCCAGTAATTGCCTGAAAAATCAATGATAGGTAAAACAAGCTGTTTGCCTATTTGGCGAGCACTAAACGGTTTAATCCGTTTAGTTACTAAATAAGGGTGGTTTGAATTGGCAATACGACAATTGTTATAAATATAACCGGCTCTTTTTGCTGCGGTTGATTGCTCTTTAACGCGCACTTCTTCACGTTTATGTTTAGCATCAAACATTTGTTTTTGGAATAGTTCATATTCCGATTTGTTCATACATTCTGGTTTCTTAGCACACCACTTATAACTATTTCCTGCTTTCCAACTCCCATATACACCACAGGGTACATTATCTATGAAAATCATATACCAGCCATTCTTAGACCCTCGTTTATCACCTTGAACATAAAAGCGGTGTAACTGACCATCAGCAATAATATGTCCTGGGGGTGTAATTCCTTGTGCAAACATTGCTGCTTGGAAATTTTGAATAACTTGATTAAAATCCATTTCGGTTACCCCCATGTAACTTTTTTCCTAATATTTCCAATTGGTGGCGAGCTTCATTCAATTGGCCTTGAATGTATTCTTGGTTCGCCCCTTGCTGTTTGCTGATGCAAACTATCCTATGCTGAAACAGTTCAAACATCCGGTTTAGATGTATTGTGCACATAGCGTCCCCCCGTTCCTTTTTTAACCTCTGTTTTTGCAAGATCGTTTGCCCATGCTTCAATCTCCTTACGCAGGTAAACAGAACGTTTACCAAGAAGATTTCGTGGTTTAGGAAAATTTGGAAGCTTCACCAGCTCATAAAACTTAGTGGAGCCAATTCCCAATAATTTCTGAACATGATTAGGATAAAGCAGAATTGGTAGTTCTTTCATAATTGCATTCCTTTCAAAAAAATGACTTCTCTTCTGAATCTTTCTCAAGGATTCAGAAGGAATTATGAAAGGATTTAAAAATATACGCACGTGAGGGTGAGACTCATAAAAATTAGTAAAGTGTCAGCGTTATGAGGGGACAGAGATATGCGAATAAATATGGTCTTGAAATAACTCTAGAAAAAAACACCATCGTTTTTTATCAGAAGGGTCCTGTTTACCTTCTTTTATCAAAGAGCCTATTACAGGCGTTACTTTTTTAATTTTTTCATAATCTTGATAATGAGCAGAAATATTGGACCTAGTGGTATTCGTTTGCCTCGTCATAATTTCAGCAAATGTAATTAAATCATTAGGCTTATAGTTTTGAGTAGGTGGTTTTAATCCTAATAGTTCAGCTATAAAGAACAGTTCAAAATAAGCTCTTTTGGTCAAAGAGTTTTCGTCACCTTTCCTTCCCCTTGAACGGAAAAGCTCTTCTCTTATTTGTTTTAGGATTACCAGTTGGTCCACGTGCACCGAAATCACATCCTGTATATTTCCGTAACCTATGATAGGAGATAAGAAGTTTATGGCTTTAGCAAGGTATTTTTGTTCGGCTAAATTGTCTTCTATTTGTGCAATGAACTTATCTATTTTATTTCTTAATAAAGCAAAATCATATTGATCGCACCTCCCAACTAATATGTCACGATAATGCCAAGCCTGCAGGGCGCTGTTGAATTGTTCATCTGATATTTTAAATTCCAACAACTGCTCAATTTCATATCGGATAATAATCTCTTGCTCTGCGTAATATGGATCAAGCTTAACATGATCGATTGGGGTCTCTTTGAGAAATCGGTTTAGCCATGTCTCATTTTCACTCATGATCTATCCTCCATAATTAATTTCAAAGCCAATGTTGGATGAGCATAACCAATCGCTATACCAATCCATTAATTGTCGGCGCTCTTGTTTAAAATCGGCCCGTAAATAAACACCGCGCACCCCCTGAACTTTATGTGCCAGTTGCGCCTCGATTGCATCGCTTCTAAAATGGCTTTGTTCATGGAGTACTGTTGACGCTAATGCACGAAAACCGTGTAGGGTATGGCGATCTTTGTAGCCCGTATTGTGAATTAACTTACGTGCACTAGTTTCACTGATGGGTTGTGGTTTTTCAGAGGATGGAGAGGTGAATAGATAGGGTGTAAGGCCTGTCAGTATCCTAAGCTCTTTCAGTAATTTGACAACGTAAAGTGAAAGAGGAACCCAGTGTGGGGCCGCCATTTTCATTCTTTCTACCGGGATATGCCATTCGGCTTGCTGTAAGTTGAATTCGGACCACTGAGCTAATCGTAGTTCTGACGGTCTCGTGAAAAGGTGGGCTAACAATTCAGTGTATATTTTGACTATTTTTCTACCATTAGTATTTTTAATAATGGTCAGCATTTCATGGGCTTCATCTGGACGGACAGCAGGCTGACTAATTACTCTTGGTTTTGGGGCCAATACAGTTTTTAATCCAATGAAAGGATAGTTATCTGTGAGTGACTTGCCAACTGCAAAGTCAAAAATAGCTTTCAATCTGGAATGAAGTCGATGAGTTACTTCATGATGGCCTTGTGCTTCGTGAGGGTAAATGATTATTAAAAGTTCAGCTTTGGTTATTTCATTAATAGGCTTATCACCAATGAATGGATAAATATCACGAGTAAGGCTTTTATAGTGCCGATTGCCAGTAACTGGTTTCCATCGATGCGTGTTTTTTTGATGCCATTGTTCTGCTACTTCACGAAAGGTGAGTTTGCTTTGCTCGTTAATCTCGCCCTCCCTGGGATCAATTCCTTTATTGAGTAGATCACGATGTGAGGTTGCTTTGATTCGGGCATCTGCCACACTTAGGCAATTGGATAATTGCCTAAGGTGATTGTCTGCGGTTTCTTTTCCCATTGAAAGCGAAAAAGGAAGACCTTTTTTCCACTTGGCCTTATCTCCAAGACTAATCCATCCCGATCAGCATGGCGTTTGCCGTCTTCTATCTTTAATGATCTGACTTTTGCATCTGAAAGCATTTGTAATTCCCTCAACTAAGCAGCAACTTTGGATAGAAGGGGATAAAAAATCTTACCCAAGATCTTACCCAAAGTGCTCGCGGTTATATACGAAAAATAACGAATAGTTGAGAAAGATTTGAGAGAGAGAAGTCAGTATTATTTCAATAATAATCAATGTATTACGTATGTTTGCGAACCATTGAGGATTGTTGTAAAATCCATCAATGGTACCGAGAAGAGGACTCGAACCTCCACGGGGTTACCCCCACTAGCACCTGAAGCTAGCGTGTCTACCAATTCCACCACCTCGGCAATCGGTGCTAAGGTACTCAAATTTTCGTCGTATGTCAATGTTTAAAGAACAAAACGTTCTCCGTTGATTTAAATTGGACGATGCTACACCTTGATAACTATGGTAAATATTTTTACAGTAATATTTACTGCGACTGAAGGTGCGTTGATAGAGTTGCATGATGAGTAAAAGCAATATTATCGATGCGCTGTTGGAGACAGCCAAAGATCTCAGATTAAGCCTGATCACGAACAAGGAAATTGATTCTTTAAATCTCCACTGTACTGCATTATCGTTACTTATAGTGATCAAGGACAATCCTAATCAGTTGTTTTTTCGGCAATCAATAGTAAATTTTTTCCAAATATAAAACGACAACCCAGTAGATCAAGTGCTTTACTAATAGGCCATAAAATTTGATCAAAAAATGCCAGGCTATTGTTTGAAGCAGATAGATCTCCTTGCTTGTATCTCTTCATGCTCAAGTAAAGCCAAGCAAAAAAACCAATAGAATCGACATAATGGCACGACAAAATTTTGAAACCAGCCAAGGCTACTTTGGAGCGAAGTTCTTTTCGACTGTATCTTCTATAGTGGCCCACCAAAGAATCCATTTGATTATACAAACACATCAATGCTGGAACATAAATGGCAACTCGGCCTCCTTTAATCAGGTGATCATGTAGCTGATTTATTGCCGAAACGTCATCTTCTATATGTTCCAGTACATTGGAGGTATAAATGGCATCATATTTTTTTGAAAGTTTAGTTAGAGATGGAACGCATATATATCCTCGATCTTTAATTATTTGTATTTGCACAGGGTCTATTTCTACGCAGTCAGGACTTATTCCGTACATCGATGTGTATTCAGATGCAAGCGTACCAATGCCTGCGCCAAATTCACACACAGTGGCTTTTGAATGGTTTATGAGATTATTCAAAGAGTTCTTATATGAATTTGATAGCCCTTTATTAATTTTTTTTATAATATCCATATTATAATTTTTCAGGGATCTTTCGTTTGCGAGTAGCTTATCTCGTCCCATATACGCTACCTTCGTACTGGTTTGTAGATTTATTCTCTCAACAATCATTTTGTCTAGCCCCCTAATGTTTATTATCCTCTTTTTCTATTGCTGTTACTGGAAATCGCCCAAGTAAGCCATAGCCCTTATGATTAACCGATGGTTGCTCCCCATAAAGATCAAAGGTAAACATTTTTTTAATCTTGTTATACAGGATTGGATTACATGATTCGAGCATATTAAAATATCCAGTCAAGCTGGTGGAAATTGCAATTAACGCGCCAAGCATAACAGGCAAAACAAAACTCACCTTGCTAATGGTCTGGCCCGGATAAGAGGAACTGAACACCATGTCTCTGGAAACAAGAAATAATGAAAGCGTTGCCAACAAAATCATGGGCGTGAAATCAACCAAATAGCGCATCGTTGCTCCAGATATAATGGATACAGCTAATAACGAACAAACCCCGGCGGCAAGCATAAAAGCTGAAACAATCATTAAAACAGGAGCGCGTTGCCATATATACCGTATGCAACATAAAGGGATTATTATTAACCAATAAACGGGAAAGTTGATCAATCCAAGAACCGGTTCAAAGGAATATGGCCAAGGAAAAGGATTGTAATCCAATCCCCCCATTGATTGTGTATGAAAAAAAGGAAAGGTCAAATTAAAACGGACAGGCTGAAAAATATAATTGTAGACGTCAAGCGGAATACATAATACTGACATTATAACAGCTCGACGGGCATGTACAGCACTAAGCATATACGAAGTACCAAATTCAAAAATCGATCCAAATCGGGTATAATTATACCAGCACATAACGATTCCAATCATTAAAAGGGGAGCAATTAATACTACAAAGTAGGGTATTAGCATTCTTATTTTTTCACGAAAGAAAAAAATGCGCACCACAAAAAATGCAAGAACAAGAAGCCCGCATGCGAATAATTGCACGGGTCTTGACCACATCCCAAAACCCAACAAAAAACCGGCAAAACCAAGTTGTAATAGCTGCATCTTTTTTTTTCGCTGAGACTCAGGGAGTAATACCCGGAGTAAAAAATAAGTCCCCATCATCATAAAAGCATAAGCGGAAGCAATAGATAGCTCATAAACAGCAATCCGACGAAGCAAAAAAGGTACTGTAGTTGCAGTTGCCAACGAAAGTGCTGCAACAAGCATTGTTCCTGCTGATGGTTCAGGGATACTTAATCGTAATAATCTTTGAAGCGCCAAAAAACTGAACAAAAAACCAACAAAACAAAGCATAGCCGTTAACAAATCTTCCTGAAAAAAAACTCCAAAAACAAACTTGATTGGTACCATGAATAAAAGGGCTGGAACAGGGGTAAAGTATAGATAATAATGACCATTATACAGGCTCATATCATGCACAACCTGATTTATGTTCAATCTATATCGCTCATTTTGGACAGGGTCATAAGGATCAGGTAATGCTAGCATTTCAGCTGGCGGGTTGAACATCAAATGTAGCTGTCCATGAATAAAAGCATCCGCTAAAAGCTGGTGATATTGACGTGAGTGTGCTTCTTTGTAAAATTTAAAGCGGAATGGTTCCCCATCTGAAGATGCCGTCCATATAAAGAAAATAAAAACAGAAGCAAAAAATAGCATCAAAATGCATTGGTTTATATTGGGTTTTTTACAAAAAGACATCAAACTATCCTAATAAGGTTTAATGAAAGTCATCAGACAGGGAATTATATTTTGAAAAGCTGTCTATTGATTTGATTTGATTTGATTTGATATGGATTCAATCTATGAATCAATTGAATCCATATTTGAATCAATTGAATCCATATTTTCTTTTTTATGGCAATACTACCTCAATCACGACGGATTAACCATCTTCTCAGGCCGTACATACTCCGCAAATTGTTCCGCAGTCAAATAACCCAGATTAACAGCCGCTTCCTGCAATGAAATATTGTCATGATGTGCTGTTTTGGCAATTTTCGCGGCCTTGTCATAACCAATATGCTGATTCAGGGCTGTGACCAGCATCAGTGAGTTTTGTACATAATGGTCAATCATGGGTTTGTTGACTGCCAGGCCTTCCACACAAAACTCCTGGAATGAGACGCAAGTGTCTGCTAATAAATTCAGTGAATGCAGTACATTGAAAATGATTACCGGCTTGAACACATTCAACTCGAAATTACCTTGACTATCCGCAATGGCAACCGTGGTGTCATTGCCAATTACTTGTGCACACACCATGGTCATGGCTTCTGCCTGTGTTGGGTTGACTTTACCTGGCATGATTGACGAACCCGGTTCATTTTCCGGTAAAATCAATTCACCAATCCCACAGCGAGGTCCTGAACCCAACCAACGCAGATCATTGGCAATTTTCATGAGGGCGCAAGCCAGTGTTTTTAATACACTGTGTGCCATCACCAACGGTTCATGCGATGCAAGCGCTGCAAATTTATTCGGTGCGCTGACGAAGGGCAATGCCGTGATTTCAGCAATATGAGCGGCAGATTTTACTGCAAATTGAGGATGTGTGTTTAATCCCGTTCCGACTGCTGTTCCACCCAATGCAAGCTCATATAATTCAGGCATGACTTGCGTCATGCGCATCAGGCATGCATCCAGCTGGGCAACATAACCAGAAAACTCCTGTCCCATGGTTAACGGAACGGCATCTTGCAAATGGGTGCGGCCTATTTTAACGATATCTTGAAACGCATTCATTTTTGCAGCCAACCCATCGCGTAATGTGCGTACCGCAGGGATTAGTTTTTTCTGAAAGGCTAGGGCGGCAGCAATGTGCATCGCAGTTGGGAAGGTGTCATTGGATGATTGAGACATATTGACATCATCATTGGGATGAATCGGAGATTTGCTGCCCATCTTGCCGCTAGCGATGTCAATGGCTCGATTGGAAATCACTTCATTGGCATTCATATTAGATTGTGTACCGCTGCCTGTTTGCCAGACATGCAGGGGAAAATGGGCGTCAAGAACACCGCTGCTCACTTCGTTGGCAGCCTGAACAATCAAGTCCGCTTTAGTTTGTGACAATTTACCTAACTCAAGGTTGGTCAGGGCTGCTGCCTTTTTTAATATCCCAAAAGCATGTGTTACCTCGCGAGGCATAATGTCTTTACCAATATTAAAATGATGCAACGAACGCTCGGTTTGTGCACCCCAATATTTGTTCGCTGGAACTTTAATTTCGCCCATGCTATCTGTTTCAATGCGTGTTGTGGTCATGCTCTATTCATTTCCCTAGCCGTAAAAATGGTTATTTTAACACAAGCTTTAACGTTTATTGGTATACTTACGAACACAATATTTCAACGAGAGTTTTGGTGAGAACAATACGGATTTACCAGCCAGGTGATTATGCAGTGGGTGAATCGCTCGAGCTATCGGCAACGGCCAGTCAACACGTAGGCGTGGTGCTACGTATGCAGCCGGATGATGAATTAACTCTGTTTTGTGGCGATAATCGTGAATTTTCCGCTAGCATAACCTGCGTACATAAAAAAAAGGTCATGGTGACCATCACCGCCGAGAAAAATGTTAACCGCGAATCGCCACGGCATATCCACCTGGCACAAGCCATCTCCAAAGGCGATCGTATGGAGTGGGTCATCCAAAAAGCGGTAGAATTAGGTGTTACTAGCATCACACCACTATTCACCACACATTGCGTGGTCAAGCTGGATGCAGCACGTCTCGCTAAAAAACAATTACAATGGCAGGCCATTGCAATTGCAGCATGCGAACAGTCTGGCCGAAATCAATTACCAATTGTACATTCTGCTTGTTCTCTGGGTGAATATTTGAATACCTGCGAGTCAACCATGAAACTGGTTCTTCATCCACTTGCGGCTAAATCCTGGCGTGATTACACGTTTTCTACAGCGAACATAGCCTTGCTTATTGGTCCTGAAGGTGGATTAAGTGATGAAGAAGTCAGCCAGGCACAAACGCATGATTTTCAGTCGTTGTGCTTGGGCCCGCGGATTTTACGCACTGAAACAGCAGCAATCGCAGCGTTAAGTGTGTTGCAAGCAATTGCAGGTGATCTATAATAGAATGACACTATCATATAGGGGCATGTAGTGGCGAGCGGCTGCTCACCCTATCATCAAATTAGGAAGATCCGTGTGGTTTGGGAGGAGGGCGAACAGCCGCTCGCCCCTACAGGTTTAATTTTTCATTCATTCAATCAATAGAGAGAGGGTTTTTTATGAGTAACCATACCAAAGCAGTAACTGACGCGAGTTTTGAACAGGATGTTTTAAACTCAACAAAACCAGTTCTAGTCGATTTTTGGGCCGAATGGTGCGGTCCCTGCCGCGCACTAACCCCCGTATTTAATGACGTAGCTGAAAGTCACCACGAAAAAGTCACGTTTGTTAAAATCAACATCGACGAAAACCCAAAAACACCTTCAAAGTACGGAGTAATGAGTATTCCTACGTTAATTCTGTTTAAAAACGGACTGGTAGAAGCCACAAAAATGGGATTGCAGACCAAGTCAGAATTAAGCGCATTTGTGGATGGCAACATTTAAAAACAAGTAGAGTCTGTTGACATCTCAGATCTCGACGTCCCGCGGCTTGTCCTCGGGACGTCGGGCTTCGACAGGGCAAATGTCAACAGCCCCTAAGATAGATGGCCGCTATGAAGCATCCGCTCGAGAATTAAAACTTTTTATGTCAGGACAAGCGTTAGCGAAACAAAGTATCAGAGTTGAGATCGATTGGTTGCTTGCTTTGATCAATGAGTCTGTTATTTCAGTCACATTAACCACGGACGAGATTCAACAATTAAAAAAATTATATGAAACATTTTCTGATGAAGATTTTCTAGCACTTGAACAAGCAGAACAAACGATCAAGCATGACGTGCGTGCATTAGCTGCATACATACAACAGAAATTAAGTCCAGAACTCAGCGCAAAAGTAGGTCCTTATATTCATTACACACTAACGTCAGAAGACATAAATAATGTTGCTTATGCGTTAATGTTTGATTCTGGATGCTGTCGTCCCGGACATTAAGTGTTCCTAAGCGGCTACGCTCGCTAAGGAACACTTAATGTCCGGGACGACAGTCTAAAATATAAAATAAAAGACGTAAAATTCGTTAATGTGTCTTACCGCTTTTGAGCTTCTTTTTCATGCTCGACCCATGCAAGATTGTTTTTAGCTAACTGATAATCGGGTGCTATCCGCACTGCATTTACACACGCCGAAACAGCCTCTGTGTAATTTTTTTTCATACCATATGCTACACAAAGATTGTTATATAGATCTGCATTATCAGGGTTTACGATAATGGATTCATTAAGCAAAGTAATTGCACGGTTAAAATCATTGCCCCGCAAGTATGCGTTAGAACGTTCCAAGATACTTTGTGTCGACTCTGTGCGAAATACCTGGCTAAAATCATAGCCGATGAAAGAAAAATAAAGGATCGCGGCTGCCACAAACACGGCAATACCGGTAAGACACGTAGCCAAATTATACTGTTTTTTTATCATGTTCATCCTGAATGACTACCTCGTAATCCCATATTCTGGCTATTAATGACAAAATCGGCCAGTGATGGATAGTTAATTAATATGTTCCTATTACTGCTGATCCAGAATCTAACCAAAGCAATGGTGGCAAAACACGGAGCCAAATACCAGCCTAGTTTAATGGCTATCTCAAGACCTGTCAAAATAAAATAAAGATTTATGTAGGGTCTTCCATAGATACATTCTCTATATGCCGGAATAAAATACACTGGTACTGATGTGGCTTCAGCCCCGGTTGCCTTCTGTATTTATTGCTTTTGAAAAGACTATTGTAACTTGGCGTTGGCAACCACCAAATCGAACCAAAAAAAGTGAAAATGCTGGTTGCCAATCCAAAAGCGATGCTATATAAGTAAAACGATGAGCAATGCATGGTCAGTTCATCACGGGAAAAAATATAACGTAACAATTGAACACATAATACCCAAGACAATCCCAGCATAATGAGCATGTCTGACTGCCGAAGCAGCACAAGATTCTTACCTAATAGTTGATATAACGGATGATAAATATAACCGAATTGTGTAGCAGAGATTTTATAAAGCCCTGGATTTGAAATCCAGTTTAGGTAAAAGCCTTCATCGGTAAGATCAATGCCTCTGTAGCACTGTTGAAGCAACGTAAAAACAAAATACAAACTGATCACCGCCACAGTTATTACAGTATGTTCGCACGATGCTACCGTGGTTTTACTCATGTACAATGATTTTTTCATACTTCCTGTCATCCTGTTTATAATAGCAAATTAATAATCGATGCTGTATTAGCAAGCCGACGGAAAATATAGTGCCAATGATTGCAGTGAATGACAGGAATTATTTAAGCTGAATAAAGCTAGTGATCAAACAAACAATTACTTCTCGTTAAAGTTTTCATATACAATCTACTGCAAATTTTAGGTAATGATTTTACGTAATGGAGTATAGAGTGACAATGTCAGAAAAAAATTTCCTTTCAATTAAAGCCATTATTTTATCTATAGACAGCATGTCGGTCATAAAGTTGAATATTTGTTTAATTTTGACAAGCCTTGGAATAGCCCTCGGTCTTTTTTATTACGGTATTAATCTTCCGCTTCAGTTTCGAATGAGAGGGGATGCTTATACTTATCTGATGATAGCTCAACATTTTACATCGTTCAGTGAAGCGTTGAATTATATGGGTGATAGAACACTGGGATTTCCTCTTTTTGATTACTTATTTGTATATTTGGATTCTAACAGAAGTTCATTGTCGCAAATCAATCATATCTGCTGGACCTTGTTCATCATGCATGAACTTATCTCGCTATGGATATGTTTTATTTGCGTAAAATGCCGATTATTTAAAATATCCTCGATTTATTTTGGTTTATTATTTTTAATGCTTGCGGCATACCCTGCCATAGTGATGCATGCCACGACACCTTTAACTGACGTGCTTGGAATGGATTTGTTATTAATTGGCTTTTCAATATTTGCTTGGGCTACCCATACAGTCAATAGTGACAGAGTATCGTTCGCATTAATTTTTTTAGGGTTGATCAGTGGTTTTTGTTTAGGTTATGCAATATTGGTGCGACCAGCGTATTGGCTTGGGATAGTTGGGTTTCTAACGGTCTATATACTGATGACTGGAGTAAATCGCCTGGTATTCCATTTGAATGGTCGTCGTTCGATGGTGATGTGTATTGTGACTATACTCACATTGGCTGCAGTACTATTGCCAGTGATTGATCATTGCAAGGCCCGATATCATACATTGTGTCTTCAAGATCCGCGAACATTTAATTACCTAGAGCATATGAAAGTAGGTCTAGGCAGTGCTCGAACTCCCTGGAACTACGCTTCAAGTCCTTCAGGAGTAGTACCATCTTATCCTGATGCCTTTCTGGTTAAGCATTTCCATGATCGATGTCCTGTTACATCTGTGTTTGGTAGCTTAAACAGTAACAACTCAAACTTATTAAGTTGTATGTACAATGCTCCACACTTGGCAGTCGTATATTTCATTAAAAAAGTAACTGGTCTTTTTGACACGTTTCGTATGACGCCATACACTGAGCTTGTAACGCCGACTTGGTATCTTTGGGTTGCCCGATTTTTTTCCAGCGTTGCTTTCGTTGGGTTCTGGATCCTGTTGTGGGAGGGGATTAAAGGAATATATCAATTAGCTGTCTATCGCAAGCCAGTTTCCATATTAAAGGCAGCAGTATGGAGTTTTTGTATCATTCAGGTGTCAGTACACTCAATTTTGCATGTCGAAGAAAGGTTTGCCCTAGCGTGGATTCCCTTTTGTATCATTGCTTTTTTTCTTAAAATTAAAGCAATTCAGGAGAAAAGTTACTCATCCAAACTACGCTGGATGTGGTTTATCTTTGGAGCATTGCTCATGCTAGGTTATTTCATTCAAGTATCGATATGGGATTATGGGATGAGCCACAATATTATATTATGAGCCTGACAGTTCTTGCTCGACCCATGCAAGGTTGTTTTTAGCCAACTGAAAATCAGGAGCTATTCGTAATGCACTTGAGCAAGCAGAAATTGCATCAGTGTATTTTTTTTTCAAACCGTATGCCACACAAAGATTGTTATACAAATTCGCATCATTAGGATGTATGAGAATACCATCTTTAAGTAATGCAATAGCACGATTAAATTTATTTGCACTCAGGTATACGGCCGATTGATTTATGAAATTTTGCATAGATAATACTGATGCCTTATGACTATAGCCGGCTTTTTGCATAATTTGCTCACTCGTCAATCCACTCAGGTTGACATTGGTTTTTGGCGTTATAGGAAAAAACACGATCTCATTGTCTGCCCGAATTAACGTTGGTGGTCCAATTAAAGCAGTCAGGTGGCCGATTAAGTCCTGCGCATTGTCAGCATAACCACGACGATCAATGTATACACCTGAAAATCCAAGACGGCGAATAACCTCAAGTTGTTTCTCAATCGATTCCTGCGATAGAGCACGGTAAAATAGATCACCTTCACGACCCTTCATTCCGGCATAGCTCCAATGTAGATTTTTGGAGTGCAAAAATCCTACCGTCAATCCATACGTTTCTAATCGATTTAATTGTTCGGTTTCAGGGAAGACCATGTATGGCAGCTGGTAGATTGCACTGTCTTTTGGCAATGAATGCTCAATGTTCTGGATAAATTTTTTGTCCATATTAAATTCAGATTTTGTATGTGCATTACACGATTTACATGCGTCTACAGTTTGGTCATATAACCCAAGGCTCATTACTATTAATGCAACAAACAAAAAAACAGAATTTATTCTGGATGGAGAACAATACTTGTTGATTAGCATCTGTACCGCAAGAAAAAATAGTGCGATTGCACCAAAACCAATAAAAATACTGATTCGGTTCCAGCTTCTGACTAGAGGTGTAATGAGAGTTGAAAAAACGGCACTTAACCCTCCCATGGTACCAAACAAAAAAAGTACTATTACAATTAATGTGAGAAGCGAAAGCGTTGACTCAACACGACGTCCCGATAAACTAATCAACAAAATTATACCTGCCATTAAAAACCCTGTTGTGCCAACAATACCTAGGGTTGCACTGGTATTTTCGTTCACAAAAGGGAATGTTCTATTATAATATTCTTTTATATCAGCGAGCGATTTTATGCGGTGGTTATCGCGTGGAAAAATCATTTGTATCATTTTTAAACCACAAATTTCTGTTTCCATAGGTGATCTGGTTAGGACCTCTGGATTTTTACCATTCAAATATTGATTGATTAAACTAGGGGCTGTGGTGATCGCCATGCCTAAAAGCACAATTACTACAGCTGCCAGTGCCAACGTGGAATTAGTATGGTGTTTGTTTTTAACACATCCTGCGAGACCACAAAGAAGCAGAAGAATCATTCCAAAAAATGCATAATACACCCCGGAAGATGAGAGTATCAGGCAAAAAATAAACCACGAAATCCAACGTGTTACGTTTCGGCCGCTTTTCTTTTCAGGCCGATAATAATATAAATAAAACGCCGCATAGAAAAACAAGGGTACTACAAAATACCATGTGAAAGAAACATGCCCCATATGCATTCGTTGAAAATGAAAAGGTAAAAATACAAATAAAGCTGTAGCAGCGAAACTAAACCATACATTAAGTTTGAGGACCCTTAATACAATGTACGATACAATAAATGTAATGGAAAAACTGAGCAGGAAATACAGGTTTGTAGCTGAATAAAATGTCCTTGAGGCAAACGCGGACAGTTTCATAAAAAGAATGCTTCCGGAGTCAGTTATTGGGAAATCCAATAAAGTTGAACCAAACGGAAAACCACTACGTGGGTTGTTAAAAAACCATCCTTCGTTCAGGCGTTGAACAAACCACAACGTGAATAAACTGTCACCGTTATATGCATATGGGTAGGATAAATCAGGTATGAGTCCCTCCGGCCATCCTGAAACCAATATGCTGGCCAGGAAAAATGAGAGTACCGATCCTGTCAGCCACAGCGACCATTCTTGACGGAAAAATTTCATCAGAAGTTTTGGTTCGTAATATTCGGATGAGCCAACATTGTCTGAAACAGAAGCATCCATTTTAGCAGGTTGCGAATTTTTTATTGTGCTAATCATTTGCATGAAACCTCTTTAACTTGCATATTATTTGTGACCGCCATAAAGATGAACAAGGTTGCTTTCTTCATTGTAACAAGGTGTAACAATACTAACGTTTCGCATAAACAAAACTCCGGTTTAACACATATCCCAAACTGGCAATGAAGACAATCGTTATTGCATATGCCACATATACATTCTCTATGTACATCATTAATACAAACACACAGCCGATATTCACAACGTATAGAAACCCATAAACAGTAATAAACCGCCAGATCAAACGCGAATCTGATTGACCAAATACGAATCGCCCAAATGTTCTGAAATTAAATAAAACGCCAGCGACAGTAGCACAAAACATAGTTAGTGCATAATGCAATCCTGAGTAAGTTAGTAAAGCAAATATCGAATAGCCAAATGCGGTGTTAATAACTCCAACCACAAAATAACGAAAGAGTGTTGTATTCAATTGCATATAGTCTCCTGTACTATTCCTGAAAACCTCCCGCAAGATATCCTCCATCCGCGATAATAATTTGCCCATTGATATAACTGTTTTCCTCACTCGCAAAAAAATAAGCTGCTTTTGCAATATCATCTGTACAAGCCATGTGTCCTAAAGGAATGGAGCTTTCAAGGCGATCAATTATTTCCTGAGTATTGTTCCTTCGCGTTAATTTTGTATCAACAAATCCCGGAGCGAGCCCATTAACTTTGATTTGTTTTGAGCCTAGCTCTAAGGCTAAATTCTTAATCATACCATTCATGCAATATTTTGCTGCAGTATAGGAAAACCGACCTTTACGAGAAATATCTCCATAGATAGATGAAATTCCAAGTATGTGACCTTTTTTATTCAATTTATTCTGATTGATCAACGACTGCGCGATTTTGTAAAAAGCTAACGCATTGATCATCAGCGTTTTTTCCAAATCTTCAATTTCAATGTCAATAAACAGTTTGGGCTGGTTTATCCCGGCACAATGAATGAAAGCATCGACCGCGGGTAATGTTTGAATATAACCTTCAATATTATTCAAATTACCCAGATCGAGACAGTCGCTATCCGGAGCAATAACTTCATAGTGCTGCTGTCTAAATTTCGCAACAATGGCATGCCCAATATCACCTCGGCCACCGGTAATAAATAATGTTTTCATGTTGTTCCGAAGGAGTTGATAATTAAATGGCATTATATCTGATTTAATCTCGGACTTCATTGACATTCATGAACATGAATAGTAATTTTGCGTTGATTGTCAGCCTTAGCCTAAGCGATGACCAAACTTTTTATCCAGGACATGATTAAACAAAATGTTATCTGCTATTGAAGAGACAGATTTAGCTCATATATGGCAACAAGCCGCGAGATGTATCACGGAACTTGATTCTGCCCGGTTGTTTATTACGGGAGGAACTGGTTTTTTTGGTTGTTGGTTGCTGGAGAGTTTACGTTACGCCAAAGCCCATCTGGGGCTTCGAACAGAATTGGTTGTTTTAACACGGGATCCTGCTGCATTTATGAAAAAAATGCCGCATTTGGCTAAGATGCCAGGACTCCAGTTACTGAGAGGTGATGTAACTACTTTTACCTACCCACCGGGTGAGTTTACCCATGTGATTCATGCGGCAACTGAAGCGAGTGCAACCCTGAATCAAGAAAAGCCACTCACCATGCTGGATACCATCACCGAAGGGACCCGACATACATTAAATTTTGCAGCGCAAGCACATGTCCGGAAATTTTTATTTACCAGTTCTGGTGCAGTCTATGGTGTTCAACCGCCAACCCTGTCTCATATTAATGAAACCTATTTAGGTGCCCCTGATTCTCTGGAAGCGAGCTCGGCTTACGGTTTGGGGAAACGGCTGGCTGAACATTTGTGTGTTGTGCATTCTAGACAGTATGGGTTTGAAGTCAAAATTGCCCGTTGTTTTGCCTTTGTAGGACCTTATTTGCCGCTAATGTCGCATTTTGCCATAGGTAATTTTATTAATAATGTACGACAACAAAATCCAATTCAAATATTGGGAGATGGATCACCCTATCGCTCTTATTTATATGCAGCTGATCTGGTGGTGTGGTTGTGGATAATTTTGTGTCAAGGTGAAACGGGGCGGGCCTATAATGTCGGTTCAGAAGAAGCAACTAACTTGGCTGATTTGGCAAGTCTGGTCGCTCAATCAACCCATCTTAATTTACCCGTTTTAATTGCTAAAAAGCGAGATCAAAATGCTTTGCCCGCCCGTTATGTACCGCAGACACAGCGCGCACAAAAAGAACTGCAATTAAGTCAGTGCGTGAGCTTGGAAGACAGTATTCAACGAACCTTGCGATGGAGTTTAAATCAATGAAAAAACAAAAAGTCAGTGAGTTTATTGCGCAATTTTTAGTAGAACAGGGCTTGCGCCATGTGTTCATGTTAACTGGCGGTGGCGCAATGCACTTAAATGATGCATTCGGAAAACACACGGCTTTGGAAAAAATTTATAATCATCATGAGCAAGCCTCAGCCATGGCCGCAGAAAGCTATGCGCGTTTGACGCGACAAATCCCGATTGTCAATGTCACCACAGGGCCTGGAGGCATTAATACATTGAACGGTGTATTTGGTGCATGGGTCGATTCTTTACCCATGCTGATCGTATCAGGTCAGGTAAAATATGAAACAACCGCGGGCAGCACGTCATTGCCATTGCGCCAACTCGGTGACCAGGAATGTAATATCATTGACATGGTAAAAGGCATCACAAAATATGCCTTGATGGTTACTGAACCAGAGGATATAAAATACCATTTACAAAAAGCACTATATTTGGCAGCAAGTGGGCGTTCTGGTCCTGTATGGTTGGATATTCCGATGAATGTTCAAGGTGCATACATTAATCCGAATAACTTGAAAGAATTTTCATTTAAAGAAGAAATTTTTGCCGAGTTGCCTGATAAGTTGGATGACAGCGCTTTATCGACAATATTGAAAAAACTAAGTCAGGCAAAACGGCCTGTGATTTTTGCCGGGTCAGGTGTGCGGTTGTCTGGTGTTCATGATGAATTCATGCAGTTGGTTGATGCATTAAACATACCAACCACATCGGGTTGGAACGCCTACGACACCATTCATAACGATCACCCATGTTATGCAGGTAGGCCGGGAAGTATTGGTGATCGTGCCGGTAATTTCACAGTACAAAATGCAGATGTATTGTTGGTGTTAGGTTCTCGGTTGAATATTCGCCAAATAAGCTACAACTGGAACTCTTTTGCTCGCGATGCTGACGTGATTATGGTTGATATTGATTTGGCCGAATTAAAAAAACCCACATTAAATATAAACATGCCTATCCATGCCGATTTAGCCGATTTTATTCCAAGATTATTGGTGATGGCCAAACAAAACCCCTTGTCAGAAAAATCTGAATGGGTAAGTTGGTGTCGTGCGCGAGTGCAAAAATATCCCGTTGTTTTAAAAGAATATTGGGAGACTAAAAATACAGTCAATCCCTATTGTTTTATGCAACGATTAAGTGAGCATCTGCCTGAAGGTCAAATTATCGTCAGTGGTGATGGCACGGCGTGTGTTGCTTCTTTCCAAGCCATGAAGATAAAGCCAGGCCAACGGCTTTACACCAACTCGGGCTGTGCTTCCATGGGTTATGATTTACCGGGCGCGATTGGTGCGTGCATTGGTTCAGGTAATCAAGAGATTATTTGTCTCGCAGGAGACGGAAGCATTATGCAAAATATTCAGGAACTAGCGACGATTGTATTTAATCGTTATCCAATTAAATTATTTGTACTAAATAATAATGGCTATCACTCGATCCGGCAAACACAGCAAAGTTTTTTTGGAGAGACTTTGGTGGGGGTGGGTCCTGATAGTGGCTTGGGGTTCCCCAGCTTTGAAAAACTGGCATCCGGTTTTGATTTGCCTTACGTCGCTTGCAAAAATCATGATGAGTTAGATGCCACAATTCAAAAAACACTAGCATACACGGGACCAGTTCTTTGTGAGGTATTTCTGGATTTAAATCAACAGTTTTCTCCAAAATTAAGCTCGCGTCGTTTGGAAGATGGGACGATGGTCACCAGTCCAATGGAAGATATGGCGCCATTTTTAACCCGCGAGGAATTACAGGAAAATATGCTGATTGATCCTTAAAACATATCATCCCTGCAGGAGGCTTAAAAAATGAAATTTATTATTGATAATAAAGAACTTAACGTATCACTGGATTGCTTGAATAGCGCTTCATTTACCGTGTCTTCAATTCCAGTACCGTATCGAGTTACGTGGGACTCAACGGAAAACCCCTGTGATACGATTAATGAGATACTAATAAAAAATCCTAAAAATTTATTATTTATTGATGAAAAAGTATTTGAATTGTATGGGAAAGACATCAAGCATCCAGCTAATAAAATATTTAAAGCCCCAGCCAGCGAATCCTTTAAAACACTGGATGGGGTAACGCAATTATGTGATTTTTTATACCAACATGATTTTACCAAGGGCGAAACGTTGGTGGTTGTAGGGGGTGGCATCATTCAAGACATCGGCGCCTTCGTTGGCGCCAGTTATAAGCGAGGAATAAACTGGGTGCATTTCCCAACCACATTACTGGCTATGTCTGATAGCTGTATTGGTGGAAAAGCCGGGGTTAACTATAAAGGTGTAAAAAATCAGCTAGCCTTGTTCTCAGCTCCCCGAGAAGTAATAATCAACCCCGCCTTTTTAAATACACTTGAAAAAAGGGATATTCAATCTGGACTGGGTGAAATACTTAAGTTGTATATCACCGGTGGTCAAATGTTGTTGAATACATATGATAAATACATAAAAAACGGCATGATTGCCAATAAAAAAGATGTGAAAGCACTTGTTTTGGGAGCTTTGGCCGTTAAAAAAGCGGTTATTGAAGAAGATGAGTTTGAACTTAACCTCAGAAAAGCGCTCAATTATGGGCATACACTCGGTCATGCAATTGAATCAATCAGCAACTATGACATTCCACATGGAATAGCCGTTGTTGTGGGCATGATGCTGGTTAATCGGATGAGTTGTGAACGGGGGCTCTTGGCTCGAACAGATTGTACTGCAATCAACAATCTATGTTTTCGGTTATTGGATGATGATCTGTTAGCAACATTGAAAAAAATAGACATGCATGCAATGATGCAATGCTTAAAACAGGATAAAAAAGTGATTGGGAATTCTGTTACATTTGTTATGTTAAGCTCACCCGGAAATCTAAATTTTGTTAAGGTGAAGCTGGATGAAGAATTGACCGATCAAATTAAAGATACATTTAATCAACTTTTTGTATATTGAAGAATTTATGGAGAAATCTGGACTATGAATACGTTAGAACTACAAATGATTACTTTGCTGAAAGACTTGAAAAAAAATCATAATGTCACCGGTATCAAAGCAGAGTTTGAATCCGAAGGTACCCGAATTGAAGAAGCCATGCGCCTGAAAGATGTCACGGCAGCAGTTGGATTGGGGCTTAATATAAAAATTGGCGGATGCGAAGCCATAAAAGATATGTTGGATTCAGTCAGTCTTGGCGCTCAACGTATTATTGCCCCCATGGTTGAAACACCTTATGCATTACAAAAATTTATCCGCGCAGCACAGCTTGTATATGGCGATAATTTAGAGCACGTTGAGCTCCTAGTAAATATCGAGACATATGTTGCTTATCAAAGTTTTGGGAACATGCTAAAAATACCTGAAATTCAACTTATAAATGGCATCGTGATTGGCCGGGTGGACATGGTTGGGTCTATGGGTTTGAGCCGAAACGAAATTAACAGTAAGCAAGTATTAGAGCTCTCGATTGATCTTGCAAAACAGGCAAAAGATAACAATCTAAAAGTAATTGTAGGCGGTGGTGTTTCCGTTGATTCAATTCCTTTTTTCAAAGCCTTTCCTACGAATCATCTGGATCGTTTTGAAACAAGAAAAGTTATTTTTAATTGCCCGGAAGCCATTCATAATGGTGAAGAAGCGTTTATTAAAGCCGTTCAATTTGAATTGATGTGGTTAAAAAATAAAAGGGATTATTATAGTGCCATTGCAAGGGAAGATGCAGAACGGATTCATATGATGGAGAATCGTTATCAGTCGTCCCTTGCTAAAATACAACAAATAAGTGAAGTGGCGTAAGTGCTTAAGATTAATATATGTACAAAATGAAACCGCCAGTCAAAAATGAAGCCCTCTTCATTTTTGACTGGCGGTTAGCAATATTTTTTTTAATCAATCAATCAAACAGGCAGATGCACTAAGCGTAGAGTCAACCGTGTTTTTTAAAAAAATGTTTAAAGTATCATTTATATAAGTAATTTTATGAAATTTTGTGGCACTTGATTGAGGCTCATTGTTTTTCAGTTGAAATGTAGCAAGAGGTGAAACCAGTTTTCCATGCCAAGGGCATTGTATTTTATCATTTTTACAGGGTTGTGCGTCTAAACTGGCGCCTTCATGATGGCACATTCTTGCAAATAATTTGAGAGTATTATCTACTCGCACCAGCCTAAGTCCCCACGCGTCATCTCGACCCCACGTATACTCACCATTTCCAGGCAAAATCGCATCTATAATGAACTCAGTAGTGTCACTATGAAGTGGGGCAACTGGTGGAGTAACATTGGTACCACTAATATTGATGGATTTAACATAACTATAAGTTGGAGTCGTTTTTTGAAATTCATATCCCCATGAACGAAGTTGCCCTCTTCTTTCTCGCATCGGAATGTCTGTTGACATTAAATCGCGATAATTTCTTTTAATAAGCCATTTAAGAATAGGGAAGGTCCATGTAAATAGCTTGGAAGAGCCGATACAATACGTTGTCGTTACTCTTGTTCGGTTGGGAGCTATTTCGTCATAAACAGACTCCATAATGAGTACACTAAAGAAGCTGGCAGTATAATAAACCTGTGAGGTAGGTGAGTTTTCATAAATATATACAGCCAGAGGGATTTTCACACCAAGAATTTTTTGAATGACAATATTGGCAATGGTGCCATCGTCAGCATAACTTTGTACAGCTTCAGCCAACTGATGAACATGATGAAGATGAGGAATATCTTTGTAATTCCAATCAGCATCTGATGCCGAGTAATTACCCTCATGGCACAAGCTAAACTCATTGAATTTTAAATTTTCTTTTTTAAGTCCATCTACTAATTGTTTTTTTGTTTTTTTAATAACCATTATTACTCCCTAAGTCGATGCAACTGTAATAATATTACCCAGTTTAAGTGGGATTTGTAAGGAATTCATACTTGGAAACGTCATTTTTCGAATACCTGCCGCCCATAATAAGTGATTTAAAAGATAACCTAATGGGAAGTGATTATAGGATTTTTTAATCTCAAGTACGTTAAAACCTGCTTTTTTTAATAAATAGTTTATTGATGTCGGGTTATATAGCTGTGGATGCTGCAGACAATACGCTGGCCAACGATGATTCAGGGCCTTTGCCAATAAAGAAGACTCGTCATGTGTAACCGTCAATAAAATGGCATTTTTTTTCATTTTACTACGTAGATGGCAAAGCGTTTCTAATGGATCCAACAGGTGATCAAGCACGTGTATCATTACAGCCGCACCTACCGTGTTAGTCGTGATGGGGTCATCTATTAATAAATCTGAGAAAATATAATGTGGCTGCGTATTTAGTTTTTCTTTTAAAGTAGTCCAGACTGCTTTATTTGGTTCCGCAAGCCAAAAATGGTCAAATTTCTTAGCATCCCGGACATTTTCTGTGAATAATCCGATGTCTGGACCCATTTCAAAATAGTCTCCGCCCACTGCTTGGAGGTGTTTATTTAAACACTGAAAATAACCGCGCTGAGTCTTTTTCAATAATTGCAATTCCACATTGGCTGTGTTGTCAGCCATATTTTCATATAAGCTACTGAGCTGCTCGCCTGAAAAAAAAGTTGGACAAAAAAGGACTTGGCAATTAGAGCATCGATGATATGAAAAGAAAGCCTTGGTTTTTACTTCATCGTTAAAAAAACCATTCCATTGGGCTTTTAATTGATCAAAGGATAAAAGCTCAGCAGGTAGGGGTGCGCAGACTTCAGAGCCTTTAAATGACTTATACTCACAAATAAAACAACTCCGATTTATATATTCCATCTGGTAATAGTCCGTATTAATTATTTAAACAAATGCCGAGTATACATCCATAGAGCTTCACTTGTCTTTGACTGTGGAACACAAACATAATGCCCAACATGAATAGCATATTTTTTATTCCCATCATCAGGCAAATAAAATTGTTTATCATCTAATATTATTCCACCCATTTGATATTTGTCTAATAAAGCGGATAACATTTGCCGTTGATTAGACGCACCAAAAAACAAATAAGTAATAGCAAAGGGGTATTTACTCCGCTGAAAATGTAAATAAGTTGAATCATCTAAAATTAGATTTTCTGCTGTCGCCACATCAATATTACATTTTTTTTCAATTTCTTTTAAGTCTTCTTCCTCTTTTTTATAATTATAACTGGAAAGATCAACTAGACTTGGACCAACAAAACCTTTCAAAAAATAAGGCTTAAACGTGTCTGTGAATATATACATTGAGTATGAGCTTACGCAAAAAAGATAACCCATGATAATGAGTGTTATTTTTTTCTTTGAAAGATAATTTGCCCGATCTGCAATCATAAAAATAAAAACAACGATAATAATCGACCAAAAATAACCCGCATCATACCAATGTTTGTTTTTGTTGACGACTTGACTTAAAATAGCGCACGCAAGTAAACTTAGCGCTAACAAATGACCGGTGACGAGCTTCCTTTTTAAAATGTCACCTACATTTAATCCGATAACGTATAGTAATAAACCTATAAATACCGCGATGTAATTAATCCTTAATAGCAGATTTGCCATTTTTATTTTAATGGTTTGATCAATATCAGGTAGATAATTAACTTCAGCGTGAGTTTGAAAACTAATATGTTGTATTTCCTTATTAAAGTCCAGCAAACTGCTTTTTATCTCCGAAAAAAATAATCTTGGATTTGTTTTAATATTGCCAAGATTAATATTAAAACTTTTCAATACTTCATCTGCACTCGGAATGTTTTTGCAATCATAGAAATGTGACCATGCAGCATAATTAGCAACTAGTATTATCATTAATAGAAAAAATCCAAGGAAATAATACAATTTAGAATTAAAATCTGAAAATAACTTGTGAGCAACAATAAGAAATATCGGCGTTAAAAATAATGTTTTCGGATGCGAATGCAATATCATTAGAAGCGATATGAAATAAATAATAGTCAACATTGCTTTTTTGCCAGTCGCATAGCTTGATTCAGATCGAATGGAGAAAATTATTAGCATAATCACCAACCAAATAAGTATCATTTGTTCTGGACGAGTTACTATCAACGCAAAAGGCATAACACCTATTTCAAGGCATGCAACAACAAAACACAAACTTAAAAAAATAAAAGCCACTTTTTTCCCTAGAGAAGCCAGCTTATGCAAATTCATGTAACACAATTGCATTGTTAACAAAATAAGCATAATTATGTTTGTACTTATTCCTACAACACGAAGGGATCTCAAATTATAAATATGACCATGAATAATCCAGTCTATTGTGCCCGGAATATACCAAATTAATGGTAAGGACAGCATTGATGATTTACATAGTCGCAGAGTAGAAGATATAACTGGGAAGTCATACCAACTTCTCGATAAGATAGCGCGTTCAGCTATTTCATCAGGGTAGATTGGAAACAAATATAGTGTGCATATAACATTCATAAAAAAATACAAAACAAGAGCCCCTAGTAAAAGCAACACTACTGTTTTAAGATCCGCATGTTTTCTCATCATGGTTTTTTTCTCTCTCTATGATATTGGCATCCACAATATACCAGTTTAACTACTACAGATAAGTCTCGCGATTTTATGCTATTTTTTTGTTTCTATAATAATATATACATATAGATGGGTAGTTTTTTAATATAAATTCCTTTATAACAGCAGACAGAATGGTGGTCTTTAGGTGTTCTTTATATATAAAATGGATCATTTGCTAAGGGAATATGATTTTCCTTGCCTCCCAACCAATGACCAGTACTGCGCCAATGTACTCCTGCAGTATGAATGTTCATTGGTCGTTAGATTTTCAAAGACAACGTAATATGCCTTGCCCTAATGCTGCACCAACACCTGTTACGAGAACATTAATTTTCATGATTATTTACCACTTTGAAATTATAGACCTGAGTATCTAATTTATTTCTCGTTTAATCAAGAATATATTGATGAACACGGTAAATTTGTTCTAACGCAATTATCTGCTTTTCGTGCCCGTTCTCTTGTCCGGACTCTTATCTGACAAGGGCACGGGCTTTATTCACGGACTCATAATTGACAACACATGATAAAGCTCCACCTCACGAAGACTGTTTAGAATACTAATCCAAGGCTAAAAAAATAAAACACTCGCGCAGCGCTCATCTGTGCGATTGGTGAGACCAAATGCTATTTCTAACGTTATTTCTCCAGTTTTTTTATGGGTCACCTCTCGCTTGAAAACATTTTAAAACTGCCTAATGGGATCCCGTCTCATGACACAATCGGCACGCTATTTTCACGGTTAGACTCACAACAATTTCAAGAATGCTTTTTACGTTGGATAAATGAGTTATTTCATTTTAGTGGTGGAGAGATTATAGCCATTGATGGGAAAACATTAAGACGCTCGTATGATACAGCATCAAGCCGCCCTGCGATTCACATGGTGAGTGCATGGGCTTGCAAAAACAGACTGGTGCTAGGTCAGGTAAAAACGGACACCAAATCGAATGAGGTTACGGCGATTCCTGAGTTATTAAAAAGGCTTGATTTGGTAGGCAGTGTGGTAACGATTGACGCCATGGGTTGTCAGAAGAAAATAGCAAAACAAATCATTAGCTAAGGCGGTGACTACGTTTTTAATCTTAAAGGAAATCAAAGTACATTACATAAAGATGTAAGTCTTTTTTTGGAATCGTATGTTGATAAACAGCAGTGCCAAAAGACGTTAGTCAATAAGATTGAAGTAATTGACGGCGATCATGGTCGTATTGAAACACGTCGGTACTAGGTCACTGAAGATATTAAGTGGTTAGAACAATATAATGCTTGGGCAGGATTGAAAAGCATTGGAATGGTCGAATATGAATGCATTATAAAGTTGACCGGTGAACGGATCATTGAACGGCGCTTCTTCATCAACTCAATCTCTGCAGATGCAAAACGATTTGCTGAGGCAGTAAGACATCATTGGGGTATTGAGAACGGCCTACATTGGTGCCTTGATGTTGGCTTTAATGAAGATAGCTCTCGAGTCAGAAAAGACAATGCTCCGGAAAACTTTGCTGTTATACGTCACATCGCTTTAAATTTGTTAAAACAGGAAACAACAGCAAAAATAGGGATAAAAAACAAACGTCTTATGGCTGGATGGGATCATGCCTATTTGGCTAAATTACTGGCTGGAGGTGCTAATGCGTAAGTTTTGGCCCGATTCCCGTGGGGTTTCAAGTAACAGTAAAGGTTGCGAAAAATACGTTTGCCAATCAGAGACAATTCGTTTTTGACATAACGCCAGTATCTTTGAGGCCAAATTAGGGTAATGCCACTCCAGTAAAATAAGAAAACGACTGTTGTTGGCAATCAGCTTGAGTCGACCATATTGATTGCGAAAATCCCAACCAATCCATTGATCACGTACCCCGCACTTCAAAGCTGAAGCAGAAAAACTTAATAAGGCTACCCACGTTTTTTCATAGGTAGCAACGTACCATAGCGTATGACTAATTTTAGATAGAACCCCCAAATAATGATGTTCTGCCATCAGCGATCGATAGCGCAATTCATCACCTTTTTGTATGGGGCAGACTTTAAGCGCGGATAAATTTATGTTCATCCCGACTTTATACACGAAATTTATAGAAATAATCAGAATTAATTGCTTGCACCCTTATCTACATAGAATGTGCCTATAGAACAAATTCACCCTGTATTGATGAATCTAACACTTGACTACTGGTATTTTCTTCCTTTACTATCATTCGCCTCTACTCTTGTTAGCACAACTATATGTTCAAGTATATTTTTATGTTTGAAAAAGGGAGTAAAAAAAAATGAACTTTTTACTAAAGGCCTCTTAATGACAAAAAAAAGAATAGATAGATCTGGCGAGGATTGTATTGTTCACGGAATGGACTGGATGGCTGATGAATTGAAAGATTTTGAACTTTCTAACTACAGAAAATACCAATTTGATTTAATAAGTAAGCATATCGGTAAAAATATCTTAGAAGTTGGTAGTGGCGACAGAGGTTTTACCAATCAAATAATAACTAATACACAAAATATTGAACGTATTGTTTCAATTGAGCCTTCTCAAACATTGATGGAAGTTTATAAAGATAAATATAAGCTCCCTGATTATGTGATCTTATCCGATGATAATCTATTTGATCTCACCCCTGATTCTTATGGTTTATTCGATACCATCATTTTAATTCATGTATTGGAACATATAGAAAAAGACAGGGAAGCATTGACCCATTTGCATTCATTATTAAAACCAGGAGGGAAAGTTTTAATTGAAGTACCTGCAATGCCATCGCTTTTTTCTGTGCATGATAAAATGCTGGGGCATTACAGGCGTTATAATAAAACTAATTTCAGAGCAATGGTGGATCCTCATTTATACAAAACCAACGATTTATGGTTCCAAGATGCAATTGGCATGATAGGGTCTTTCATTTTTTTTAAATTTAAAAAAATAGAGCTTAAATCTGATAAGGGTGTTGATCTGGTAAAAAACCAAGGGAAACTATATGACAGATATTTAATTCCCTTAGAAAAATTTTACGAGAAATTCATTCGATTACCTTTTGGACTAAGTATTACAGGAGTGCTAGAAAAAAAATAATAATATTTGTACTTATGGGGTTACTATCTAATTCATGGCTGTTTCTGGATAACTGTAACTGGAAGGGCTTAAATTATAAGTATGGCTCCAGAAATATACCAATTAATGGTAAGGACAGCATTGATGACTTACATAGGGATCCATTTCTAGCATGGCATGGTACTATTTTGATGAACGGATCCCCGCCTACGCGGGGACGACATTGCCTATATCAGAGTTGCACCCGTTACATAGTCGCAGAGTAGACGATATAAAAGGAAGGTCATACCAACTTCTCGATTCAAAAGCATTCTCTAATCGATTTCAAGGAAAAAATTTTAAAATGAATGAAATTCATATTGAAAATTTACAAAAGCGTGGTTTCTGTATAGTTAATAGTCTGGTAAGTCCAGAATGGCTTCTGCAATTAACGGACGCATTGGAAGATGCTTTTAATGCACATCGAAAAATACAGATACAAAATGCCAATGATATAAATACCGATGGTGTTGCTTTACATGTAGTTTTAAGTAATCCAATATTTATTGAGTTTCTTAATGAATTAATAAATATCGGTTTTATTAAAAATATAAAAGAATATTACTTTGGGTCAAATTTTATTCTTAACTCTTTCAGTGCGCTAAACAATAAGCCCAATCAGCTAAATTTTTCTTCTATTATACATCGAGATCTTAGATTTTATACCGGAGAAATTCCTGTAATGCTTAATGTTTTAGTCATGTTAGATGATTTCACAGAAGATAACGGGGCAACTTTATTATTACCTTATTCTCATAAAACTGAGGGAAAGCCAAGTGATGATTTCTTTTTTGAAAACGCAGTTAAAGCGTTAGGAAAAAAAGGAGATGTTCTTGTCTTTAATTCGAACGTTTGGCATGCATCAAGCTTGAACAAATCTCAAGATAATAGAAGAGCCCTCCCTTTGACTTTTACAAAATCATTAATAAAACAGTTAATCGATTATCCAAGAGCTTTAGGTTATGATAAAAAGGAATCCTTTAATGACGATTTGAGGCAGCTTTTGGGATATCATGCGAGAGTCCCTGCTAATTTGGAGGAATGGTACCAGCCTTATGAATCTCGATTTTATAAGAAGAATCAAGATTAGAGCCTTGGGATCGCGCCAGAATTAACGTCCTATTTTACGAAAAATAGAACGTTAATTCTGGCGCGATCCTTGTTTCTTAAGCCATGCAGAGAATTACTTTATGAAGAAGAGGATAGTTTTATTTGGCGGTGGTAATCAAGTCCAATATTCAATTGATATTATTCAAAAAGAAAGGAAGTATAAAATTGTTGGGATTATCGATTCTATGAAACCGATAGGTGAGGTGGTTTTTGGATATTCGGTTATTGGCAGGCAGGAAGAAATTGTAGAGCTAATAAAAAAATATCGAATAGACAGTGGCATTATTACAGTAGGTGACAATTGGACAAGAAAATATATTTATGATGCGATCACATTAAGAGCCCCTGATTTTATTTTTATAAATGCTATTCATCCCTCTGTAATAATTGGTAATAACGTGAAGATGGGGAAAGGTGTTATTGCAATGGCTGGCTGTATATTTAATCCTGGGGCCTACATCGGAAATTTTACTTTTTTTGCGACTGGAGCACAAATTGAGCACGATTGTGATATTGGAAACTTTGCAAGCATTTCAGCAGGTTCTGTCACTGGAGGGCACGTAAAAATTGGAAAATATACGGCGGTAACACTTGGCGTGATTATAATCGATCGATTGGTCATAGGTGAAAATACGGTGGTTGGAGCCGGCTCTTTGGTGATCAAATCTTTACCAGATAACGTGTTAGCATATGGTAATCCGGCTCAGATTATCAGAGAAAGGGAGCCAGGTGAAAGGTTTTTAAAGTGAAAAATAACGCTATCTATATGACTCAACCATCGTTACGACAAGAATGACTCTCTAATGATGTAATTCGGTCTCTTTCGTCCTTCTTCATAAATACGCCACACATACTCCCCAATCACACCCAACATCACCATGATCATTCCTCCCATTAAAAGGATAAGCATCATGATGGGAGGCCATCCGGAAAACGGCGTTTTTCCCTGCCACCAACTGAAAACAATGTTAATACTATAGAGCACGCCAAGCATTGAGATTATAACGCCAATTAACGAAATGAATCGAATTGGAAAATAGGACAAATCAAACAGTGCATCAATTAAAAATTTTAATTTTTTTCCAAATGTATATTGTGACTTACCAATTGTTCTTTTTAAACGAGTATACGGAATTAAGCTTGTTGTATAACCCATCCAGAGGAGTTTTCCTTGAAAAAATCGATGCTTAACATCCATCGAATTAAACGTATCCAATACCTTCCTATCCATTAATACATAATCGAAGCCACCAGTTGGTATTTGCGGCAAAGAAATACGCAATAACCTATATGCAATACTTGATAAAATTTTTACAGCTAACCTATCCTCTCGATTGGCTCGATAACAAATTACAGTTTCAGCCCCACCAAGCCATTTATCAACCATCTGTGGAATCAATTCAACCGGATCTTGCAAATCGGCTGAGATATTAATAATTGCATCACCAGCGGCCTCTTCAAATCCCGCTAACATCGCCTCCCTCTGGCCAAAATTTCGAGTAAACGTAATCACTTTGACTCGCGAATCTTTCTTTCGCAAAGAGAGTAATTCTGGAAGTGAACCATCTTTTGAGCCATCATCCACACAAATAATTTCATACTCATGTTCGGCAAGTTCGCTTAAAAAAATTGAATGAATATTCTCACACGTTTTAGAAATAGCACCTTCATTATTATAAACTGCCACAACAATTGAGATTTTCATGATACTTTTTTTCCAATTATTAAAATTTAATACCATCAAAACCGACGGCACATTCGTCTGACGCATAACAGTGGCTGGTCATTGAGCAGCGATAAAATGAGTAATTTCACTCACGATAGACATATCCAAATCAGCGTATAGTGGCAAGCAAAGCACCTGCAAAGATGCCGCCGATGCTACAGGAAGGTTCTCTCTGTTAGCAGAACCTAATGGACGATACATGGAAAATTCTGATATTAACGGATAAAAATAGCGGCGAGGATGAATACCACGGGCCTTGAGTCGATGATAAAGATCATCGCGGCTGATAGGATAGTCAGGACCAACCAAGATCGGAAAATATGCGTAGTTGGATACTGTTTCATCTAAATCACCCAGACAGTGAATGCCTTTCACGCCTAATAGCTGTTGGCGGTATATGGCGTCAATCTCTTTACGTTGTATAAGACCTTGATCTATATATTTCAGCTGTAATAGACCCATTGCTGCATTTAATTCACTCATTTTTCCATTTATTCCGGAAGTCGTCACGGTTACTTCATCCACATGCCCGAAATTCTTCAACTGATCAATATGTCTTTTTGTTTCTGCATCCGAACATATGATAGCTCCTCCCTCAAATGTGTTAAAAACTTTGGTCGCATGAAAACTCAATACAGATAGATCGCCATAATTGAGTATGCTGGTACCATGATATTTAACACCAAAAGCATGTGCTGCGTCGTAAATTACCTTCAGATTATAGTTGTCTGCAATTTTTTTTATCGCTTTAACATCACATGAATATCCATAACAATGCACCGGCATAATCGCAGTAGTCTGCGGAGTAATAGCCGCTTCGATCTTTGCAGGATCAAGATTAAGCGAGCTTGAATCAACATCCACGAACACAGGCTTTATACCATTCCATAGCAACGAATGCGACGTTGCAACAAATGAGTAGGGGGTGGTAATCACTTCGCCTGTAATGCGTAAAGCTTGAAGTGCTGTGATCAACGCGATGGTGCCATTGGTAAAAAGAGAAATAAAATCAACACCTAGATATTCGCAAAGGGAATCTTCCAGCTGCTGATGAAACGGGCCTCCATTAGTTAATATTTTACTATTCCATATCTTCTCTAGATACGGAATAAACTCATTCAATGGCGGGAGATATGGTTGCGTTACAAAAATATCTTTATCCATAATAAATATCCAAACTTGTCTCCATAAACGTTAGAAACTCACACCAAAAAATTCTTCGAATTTTTCAATCATAAAATCAAGGTGGGGGCGATCCAGGCCCGGGTAAACGCCCACCCAAAACGTATGATTCATGATGATATCCGTATTGGTCAGTTCACCATGAACTCGGTAATTCACCTGTTCAAAATAGGGTTGACGCGTTAAATTCCCCGCAAACAGCAGGCGTGTTCCAATTTTGTTTTGTGTCATAAATCTTAGTAAATCAACTCGATTGATTTTACTCTCGGGCTTGATGGTAATAGGAAAACCAAACCAGGATGGCTCTGAGTTTAATGTCGCTTTCGGTAAAATAATAAATTCTTCACAAGACATTAATCCTTCGCTCAAATACTTGAAGTTTTCTTTACGCCGTTCAACAAAATGCTCAATACTATCCATTTGCGCAAGACCACAGGCTGCCTGCATATCGGTAATCTTCAGGTTATAGCCGATATGTGAGTAGGTGTATTTGTGATCATATCCCTGTGGCAGCGATCCAAACTGTTGATCAAAGCGCTTGCCACAGGTGTTATCACATCCCGGTGCGCAATAACAATCACGACCCCAATCACGAAACGATTCAATGATGGTGTGTAATGTTTTTGATGCGGTGAATACCGCGCCACCTTCGCCCATGGTAATGTGATGTGCCGGGTAGAAGCTTACTGTTGCGATATCACCGAATGTACCCACCATTTTTCCGTCATATGTCGACCCCAGAGCATCACAACAATCTTCAATTAACCACAGGTTATATTGGGTGGCAATCCGCCTGACTTCAGCCAAATTAAACGTATTCCCCAATGTATGGGCAATCATGATAGCTTTAGTTTTCTCGGTAATTGCGCCTTCAATCAGGCTTGCATTGATATTATAGGTGGGGATCTCAACGTCAACGAATACAGGGATTAAACCATTTTGTATGATTGGATTGACTGTGGTTGGAAATCCCGCAGCCACTGTAATGACTTCATCACCTGGTTTTAGCTGACGCGAACCTAGTTTGGGCGAAGTTAATGCAGTTAATGCCAGTAGATTGGCTGATGATCCGGATGTTGTGGTTAAGACATGCTGCACGCCAATATATTCGCCTAAACGTTTTTCAAAAGCTGTATTAAATCGACCTGTAGTTAGCCAACCATCCAAAGATGCCTCAACCATCATTTGTAACTCAGTTACACCCAATACTTTTCCAGATGGTGGCACAATCGTTTCACCCGCCTCAAAAGGGCGCGGTGCATATTCAAGTGCTGCATATTGCGCTACCAAGGAGGCTATTTCCTGACGTATTGTGTTCTTTGACATATTCATCACCTGTATGTGTATTTCGATAATTCAGTTTTTGTGAGGCACTCATAAAATCACTGATTTCAGTGACGGTGTAATCATAGATATCAGCACCCGCAAGCCATTCTTTATGCCAATCTACGATTCGATTCAAAGTATGTTCCAATTCCCATGTTGGTTGCCATTTTAATTTCATTCTTGCTTTTGAACAATCCAGTTTAAGGTAATGTGCCTCATGCGGATGAGATCGCTCATCATTGCACCAGTGTGCTCCATCTCCCCATTGAGAAACCAGTTTGTCGACTATCCACTGTACTGGTTGTGCTTCGTTTTCCCGAGGACCAAAATTCCATCCTTCAGAAAATTCAATACCATGCGTATAGAGTTTTTCTGCTAACAACAAATAGCCAGACAACGGCTCTAGGACATGTTGCCAAGGTCTAATCGCATTCGGATTACGGATATTAACGACTTGCCTGTTTGAAAATGCGTTGAGTATATCAGGAATTAACCGGTCTGATGCCCAATCCCCACCACCGATGACATTGCCTGCGCGAGCTGATGCTATGGCGCAGCCATGTTCGTGATAATTTGCAGCATTAAAGAATGATTGACGATAAGAGGAAGTGATTAATTCGGCACAACCTTTGCTGCTGCTATACGGGTCAAATCCACCCATCGCCTCATCTTCACGATAACCCCAAAGCCACTCACGATTTTCATAGCATTTGTCACTGGTCACATTAACGACGGCTTTAACCCCCTCGGTGTGCCGGACAGCCTCAAATAATGATACGGTACCGATTACATTAGTTGTATACGTTTCCATAGGCAAATCATAGGACAAGCGAACCAGAGGCTGTGCGGCCAAATGAAAAACAATCTCCGGTTTAAAATGTTGCATGCATGCGAGGAGATGGGCTGAATCTCGAATATCACCTTGCTCGGAGCGGAATTTTTTATCCAGGTTGGCCTCATTGAACAGGCTTGGGGTAGTGGGGACTGATAAAGAATATCCCTGCACAATCGCGCCCAGTTCGTGTAACCATATGCAAAGCCAACTACCTTTGAAGCCGGTATGACCTGTAATAAACACACGTTTACCTTGCCAAAACGCAGTATTGATCATTCCCATATTTTCCACGGCGCTTTCCCTTCATCCCAAAGATTTTCCAGATACATTTTGTCTCGTAGTGTATCCATCGGTTGCCAAAAACCATCGTGTTCGTAGGCCATCAACTGCCCTTCACTGGCCAATTGCATTAGTGGCGTTTGCTCCCACAGACAATCATCACCATCAATGTAATTTAGCACCTCGGGTGACAAGACAAAAAAACCACCATTGATCAATCCGCCATCGCCTTTAGGTTTCTCTCTGAATTGACTAACTCGGCCGTTTTCAATATCCAGCGCACCAAAACGACCGGGTGGGTATGTTGCCGTGATAGTAGCTAATTTTTGGTGACTCCGATGAAACTGGATTGATTCAGCAATATCAACATCCCCAACCCCATCCCCATACGTAAGACAAAATGATTCCTCATCTTTGATGTGATCAAATATACGCAATAAACGTCCACCCGTCATTGAATCATCCCCTGTATCAACCAAGGTAACTTTCCAATTTTCCGCGCGTTTGTTGTGAACCTGCATGGTATTTTCACGCATATCAAAGGTCACATCAGACATATGCAAAAAATAGTTGGCGAAATATTCTTTAATTATATAACCTTTATAACCACAGCAAATAACAAAATCATGAACACCATGGGCTGAGTATTGCTTCATAATATGCCAAAGAATAGGCTTCCCACCAATTTCAACCATGGGTTTTGGTTTAATGGAGGTTTCTTCACTCAACCTGGTTCCCAAACCGCCCGCCAAAATTACTGCTTTCATATTGAATTCCCTATAACTAGACATGGAACAAAAGAACATGAAAAAAGACTCATATCCTTCTGTCCATGCGGGTGGTTCACTCCAACTATAACTAACGAATCATTTTGATGGCACAAATGCATCCGAATAAAAATGTGCTTCATTAAGCCCTTTTGCAATAAATGCACTTTTGGCGGCATTAATCATGAGTGGTGATCCGCAGGCATAAACGTGATACTCACTTAAATCGGAAAAATCATCGAGAACTGCTTGATGAACAAAACCAATACGCCCCTGCCAGTTAGTGTCCTCAGAGGAAATCACCGGCACATAATGCAGGTGATTAAATTCTATTTCCCATGATTTTGCAATACCTGTATACAAAGATGTTGAATGAGGCATCCCCCAGTAAATATAAATGTCACGCCGTGACTGACTTGCTAATAAGCTTTCAACCATCGCTTTGACAGGTGCAAATCCAGTACCACCGGCAAGAAATATAATGGGATTATCCGCGTTTCTAATAAAAAAAGTACCTTTTGGGCCTTCAATACGCATCAATTGATTAAGCGCGCTCTGCTTTAATATTTGACTGAATTCACCATCCTGAAGAAGCCGTATATGTAACTCAATGCCTGCCATAGTCGACTGTGCATTGGCGATGGAATAACTGCGCCGTGTGTCGTCATGGATCAAATCGATATATTGCCCTGGAAGATAACGGAATGTTGTTGTGGGTGGAAGACGAAGTGTGATCACCACAATATCATCGGTGACAAAATGCTGAGTCGCAATTTTGCATGGCACAGTCAAGCATTCAATGGTCGCTAACTCAGGGTAATAATTTGCTTTTAAAATAACATCACTCTGCGCATATGAACTGCACGTCAACACAGCACCAGAATTTACCACCTCGCCATGTTCATTTTTAATCCATCCGTTGACAACGTCAGCGACACAAATGCCGCAAGAGGCTTTCTTACAGCTGTATTGCAAAGGAAATTTATTAGCCAAAGCAGCGTCTAACAAACTGATATCGGCTGACGCTTGGTAGTGAATGTTAGCGGGCTTGATAGTGACTTCATATGTGCTCATATTAAGTGGCACGTCCTTAAAAAATTTTGAAATATAGCAAATATTTAATCCTATGGGAAACGGTATACGTAATAACTGCCGCACTCGAACGCAACATGATTCGTTGTGGTCTTCGTCCATGGTATGTTGTCCTCATCCCATCAAAACGCCACCATATAAGACTCCAGTTTTTCCTTATTCATTTTTTTAATTAACTCTTGACTCAGTCCTGTAGCACCCTGAATCATGCCAACACTAAAGTGCTGTACACCATTCATTAATGTAATTTCACTAATATCATCAACACGATTAAAGGCTTCATATATTTCCAGATCGTCTTGACCTATATTCAGGAAGCTATGAAAATTTCCAATAGGAATTGAAATCACATCACCCCGGCTAATGATCGTATGGTACACTTTTCCCTCATCGTTCATCATGGTAAAAAATGCATTTCCTTTTAATACGAATAAAAGCACATCTCCAGACGTATACCAATGTGGGATGCGTAATACATTAGGTTTCATGATGGTTTTCTGTAAAGCCATCATTTTCATCCGCGGATTAATTTTAGAATCGATGCGTGTGATAGAGCCCAGTGGTGATTGATACAGTGGTTTTACCGACATAAAGTTGTTCGATAACGTACTGGATTCATCGGCTTTCATATACGATGCTGCAGGGTCAAATTTACTCAATCGGTCAACCGTTGTTTCTCTAATGCCGGCAACGTCCTGTTCAGAAAGACCAACGGCACGTGCTAACACAGCATCAGGTAAGGAGGTCCATGCAGTTAAAAAATCTTTATCAGCGGCGATAGGCGAATCATAGGCAACGATAAATTTCATCTCATCTTTTCCAACATTTTCAAGAGCATGCAGTTTTGCCTTGGGAATGATCCATGTACCATTTTTCTCTACAGTAAATATTTTCGTGTTACCAGAACCTTCCCAAATTGTGATGCGCATCTTACCATTGAGAACGGTGCCGATCTCTGTTGCATTGGCATGCCAATGTGGAACTCGCATGGCATTATTAACCAGCTCATAATAAAAAAGGAGACCAGAGGTATCTGATAAGAATTGTTTTGCAGTTTCTGAAAAGCGTGTCCCTGCTTTGCTTTTATTAATCTGACCGTCAGTAAATAAATTGACACGATAAGGAAACTCTGCGGATATATTTTGATCTTCCTGCTGTAACAATTTTTGTATGTTGGGTTCTGTACTGTAATTAGTGGTTTCAGCATCGGGTGAAACAGTTGCTTCTGGGGTCGGCAATGCGTGTACCTGTATAGGGATGAATACAAAGAAAATCATGGCCCTGATCATTAATAATAAATAATCCCTCATCATTTTTCTCCTTTAATAGACTTCGATACTCTACATAGTTGTTCGCTTTGAGTCTACTCTCATGTAAAGAAGGAAAAATGTTGACTTGCTTGAGTACCATTGTTAAATTTCGCCTACAAAATGTGAAATGGAATGATTGTATAATGATAAAATACACACTGAATTTTTTAAACTCACATAAATTACAACTAACAATATTCGTCATTGTTGGACTGGTTACGTTCTGTATTAATTTTGGTTCATTTCATGTTTTTTATGCCATTGCTCACTTGGATTATAAACTGGCAGCCTCGATTGCTTACATCATTACAGTGATAACCCATTTTCTTCTGCATCGTACATTTACATTTGGTGCTGCAGATCAAAAGATGGTTCATAGCCTATGGAAGTACCTGTTCATGCTGGGGTTAAATTACACAATCCTGTTAATAGTGATGTGGTTCTTCGTTGATATCATCAATTGCTCACCCTACATTGGCTTGATTGCTTCAACAGGATTCACTGCATTTATCAATTTTTTCATGATGAAATATTTTGTGTTTCATTCAAAATTGGAGTTTGAACAAAGCCACATGCAAAAACACGCATTCATGGACAGAAGGACATGAGTCTTTTTTCATGTTCTTTTGTCCAATGCCCAACTTAGGATAAATACTATGCGTTACCTGATAACAGGATGTGCCGGATTTATTGGCAGTAGCCTGACTGATCGATTATTACAAGCAGGACATGAAGTAGTTGGTATTGATAACTTCTCTACCGGCCAATCAGAATTTCTGATTGCGGCAAATCAATCTAGCAAATTCACCCTGGTAAAAATGGATCTGTTGGACAAAGATGCGATTCAGCCTGCCTTCGAAGGCATTGATGCGGTGTTTCACCTTGCGGCAAATGCTGATGTACGATTTGGTACCGATCATACTCATAAAGATTTGGAGCAAAACACGATTGCAACGTTTCATGTACTGGAAGCGATGCGAACACACAATGTGAAACGCATTGCTTTTTCATCCACAGGCTCTATTTATGGTGAAGCCGAGTTGATTCCAACACCTGAAAATGTGGATTTTCCAATACAAACATCACTGTATGGTGCCTCCAAACTGGCAGCGGAAGGATTAATTCAGGCCTATGCAGAGGGATTTGGATTCCAAGCCTATATTTTTCGTTTTGTGTCTATTTTGGGTGAACGATACACGCATGGCCATGTTTATGATTTTTATAAACAATTGCTTAAAAATCCAGACGAGCTATACATCTTGGGTGATGGGCAACAACGTAAATCGTATCTTTATATTCAAGATTGCATCGATGCCATTTTGCATGCAATGCAACATGCTAATGACAAAGTAAATATTTTTAATCTGGGTACTGATGAATATTGCCAGGTCAATGATTCCATTGGTTTGATCAGTGAATTTCTTGGTTTGAATCCAAAACGCGTTTATGAAGGCGGAGAGCGCGGATGGATTGGTGATAACCCATTTATATTTCTTGATACAAAAAAAATTCGTGCATTGGGCTGGAGCCCGAAGCTATCCATTCATGAGGGTATCGTGCAGACCATTAAATACCTGAGTGAAAATAACTGGGTTTTGGAGCAAAGAACATGACAGTAGCCGTTGTTGGATTATGGCATTTAGGGTCCGTCACCGCAGCCTGCCTTGCAAATGCGGGCCATGATGTGATTGCATTTGATCCGAATCAGGAGACTATCCAGTCATTAAAACAGGGAAAAGCGCCTGTCTTTGAACCCGGCTTGGATGATTTGATTAAACATGGACAAGAACTCAACACACTACAGTTCACTTCAAACCGGGAAGACATCGCTGCGGCGGACATTGTATGGATTACATTTGACACCCCGGTAGACGATCAGGATGTAGCTGATGTGGATTCTGTTTTGACCGAGGTCACTCAGCTTTTCCCACATATAAAACCCCATGCAGTGGTTCTCGTTTCTTCACAAGTACCTGTTGGAACAACCCGTAAATTATTACAACGTTATCAGGAAACATATCCTGACAAACAGGTCTCTTTCGCGTGCAGTCCAGAAAACCTGCGTCTAGGCAAGGCCTTACAGGTATTTCAGACGCCTGATCGCGTGATTATTGGTTTGTCTTCAGATGCAGACAAGCCAAAACTGGCGGCATTATTCCAACCATTTACAGATAATTTGGTATGGATGTCGATTGAATCAGCTGAAATGACAAAACACGCTTTAAACGCATTTTTTGCAACGTCAGTTGTGTTCATTAATGAGCTGGCAACGTTGTGTGAACAGGTTGGGGCAGATGCAAGAGATGTTGAACGAGGCCTTAAATCAGAAGAACGTATCGGAACAAAGGCCTACTTACGGCCAGGGACTGCGATTGCTGGCGGCACATTGGCGCGCGATGTGAACTTTCTTACGCAAATGGGCGAGCAGCATACAGTGAAAACGCCACTTTTCTCTTCTCTGTTGAACAGTAATCATTATCACAAGCAATGGTCGTGCCGGCGGGTGAAGGATATATTGCAAGATTTGCGCGCTAAAACGGTCACCACATTAGGATTAACCTATAAAATGGGTACGGATACCCTGCGACGATCTACAGCAGTAGAAACCTGCACCTGGCTGCGAGAGCAGGGTGTCAATGTGGTCGCGTATGATCCCATGATACAGACGCTTCCCAGTCACTTATGCGATATCATTGAGCTAAAATCATCACTTCTGGCCGCACTTGAAAATTCAGATGCCGTAATTATTGCTACAGAATGGCCTGAGTTTCTTGACATCACCAGTGAGCAATTACTGGCATCGATGAAGCAGCCACGCGTATTTGATGCGGGTGGTTTTCTCCTCAAAACATTAGGCAATCATCAACACATTCACTATTACACAGTGGGCGGGAGTCAAGCATGACACTAACAGGTCGTAACGCCATTATCACCGGCGCAAGTCAGGGATTGGGATTTGAAATTGCTAGGCATTTTTTACAAGCCGGTGCAAACGTGGCCATCTGTGCACGAAATGCTGAACAATTAGAAGAGTCTAGGCAGGCACTCTTACCTTATGTGACTAATCATGCACAATTACTGGCTTGCGCCGCGGATGTCTCCAGTCCTGAGCAAGTGAATCATTTTGTCAACACAGCACGTGAAGCATTCGGTAATATCGATATTTTAGTCGCCAATGCAGGTGTGTATGGCACGAAAGGTCCTATTGATGAAATCGACTGGGACGATTGGTCACAGGCAATTGACATAAACTTGAAAGGCACGGTACTTCAATGCCGTGCTGTATTACCTCTGATGAAGAAACAGCAACACGGTAAGATTATTATTCTCTCCGGTGGCGGGGCAACCAAACCCATGCCCAACCTGAGTGCCTATGCTACTTCAAAGGCCGCTGTGGTGCGATTTGCTGAAACACTGGCTGAAGAAGTGAAGTCCTATCATATTGATGTGAATACGGTCGCACCGGGTGCGTTAAATACCCGTTTACTGGATGAAATTCTGGAAGCAGGTCCTGCGAAAGTCGGTGAGGCATTTTATGCACAATCACTAAAACAAAAAGAAACCGGTGGTACATCGCTTGATGTGGGCGCGCAGTTTTGCGTATTTCTGGCATCGAATGAAAGCGATGGAATTACCGGCCGGCTACTCAGCGCGGTTTGGGATCCTTGGCAAAAGCTTCCATCCATGCTTGAAGAGCTCAAACAATCAGATATTTACACCTTGCGACGTATAGTGCCAGAAGATCGCGGCTTAAAATGGGAGTAGTTCTTCCTTATTCCCTTCTTCCCGGAAACGGGGAGAAGGTGCCCGAAGGGCGGATGAGGGGCTGCCTGTTCGAAGCTCAATTTGTGGCTTAAAAAATTGTGGTAAATAAATACAATTAGGAATGATCTAAAATGAACGTAGTTATTATCGGCTGTGGGTTAATCGGACAAAAGCGTGCAAAAACCCTAGGTCAGTGCAAATTGGTTGCGTGCGTAGATCAAGTAAAAGAACGGGCAGAAAGCCTGGCACAACAATATCCGGGATCGGTAGCATTGACTGACTGGTGTGATGCTGTTGAATTGCTAGGCGTTAATATTGTTATTGTCGCCACGCTGCATGCTTCGCTTGCGGAAATTACTGGTGCTGCTGTAAGACAAGGCATCCATGTGCTAGTTGAAAAACCGGGAGCCCGCAAGGCCGATGAATTACTACCCATCATGGATGAAGCATCAAAAACAGGCTCGCTAGTCCGCGTTGGATTTAATCATCGATATCATAGAGCTTTTCGTAAAGCGCGTTCATTGGTCGATGCCGGCATGCTAGGTGACTTGATGTTTGTTCGAGCACGTTATGGACATGGCGGCAGAATTGGATATGACAAGGAATGGCGCGCTCAACCTGAATTATCAGGGGGTGGTGAATTAATTGATCAAGGGGTTCACTTAATTGATCTTGCGCAATGGTTTCTGGGTGAGTTCACTGACATCCAAGGGTTTGCACATACCTACTTTTGGGACATGCCAGTCGATGATAATGGCTTTTTAATTCTCAAAACACCCAAAAAACAAGTGGCCCATCTACATGCCAGTTGCACAGAATGGAAAAACACATTTTCTTTCGAACTTTACGGACGCAATGGCAAGCTCGAAATAAACGGACTAGGGGGCAGCTATGGTACAGAGCGGCTTGCCTTTTATAAGATGTTACCGGAAATGGGTCCGCCCGAAACACAAATTTGGGAGTACCCCATGGCAGATAACTCCTGGCAGGTAGAGTTTGATGAATTTATCGAAGACATAGAAAAACAGCGCCAACCCGCAGCCGGCTTGACTCAAGCTTACGCGGCTTTACGGATTGTGGAAGAAATTTATAGGATATCAACGCTATGATTATTGTACGAAGCCCATTACGTATTTCTTTAGGAGGAGGCGGTACCGATTTGCCTTCGTATTACCGCGAGCATGAGGGGTTTTTGATTGCCGCGGCCATTGATAAGTATGTTTATATCACGCTGCATGAGACCTTTGTTGAAGAATTAATTATTAAATACTCCAAACTTGAACGCGTGGCGTCTGCTGATGAAGTAGAGCATCCTATTATTCGAGAATCCTTAAAGCACCTTGGTGTGTCTGGTTCGTATCTGGAAATCACCAGCATGGCAGACATCCCATCCGGCACAGGATTGGGATCATCAGGAAGCTTTACCACAGCATTGTTAAAAGCCCTGCATTGCTATCAAAAGAACCTAGTTCATCCGCAACGCCTTGCAGAAGAAGCATGTCATATTGAATTAAATCTGTTGAAGGAACCGATTGGAAAACAGGATCAATACATTGCAGCTTACGGCGGCCTCACCTGTTTCCGTTTTTCACCCGATGATCAGGTTGAAGCCTGGCCACTTAAGATTAGCCAGGAAACCTTATTTAATCTGGAAGATAATTTATTGTTATTTTTTACAGGATACTCACGTTCGGCGTCCAATATTCTTAAAGAGCAGGATGTGAAGAGCAAAGAAAAAAATCAAAGTATGATCGACAACCTGCATTTTATTAAAGAGCTGGGATTAAAAAGCAAAGACGCACTTGAACAAAATAATTTACATGAATTTGCAAGTCTTATGAATGTACACTGGGAGCATAAAAAACAACGATCGTCCAACATGAGCAACACCGATATTGACGATTGGTATGCATTAGCTCAAAAAAACGGTGCACTGGGTGGCAAGGTGATTGGAGCAGGAGGCGGAGGCTTCCTCATGTTTTATGCGGATGATAAAGCTCGTCTAAGACATGCCATGCGTGAAGCGGGATTGCAGGAAGTCCGGTTCAGATTTGATTTTCACGGTACTCAAGTGATAGCGCAATCGTAATGGAAACACTGTATCCGGTAATCATACTAGCAGGCGGGCTTGCGACTCGACTGCGCCCCATGACTGAAACTATTCCCAAGGCACTTGTTTCAGTCAATGGTGAGCCCTTTATCCATCATCAACTACGGCTTTTGCATCGTCAGGGAATTCGCGATGTGGTGTTGTGCTTAGGCTATTTGGGTGAGATGGTTGAGGAAGTGATAGGAAATGGTCATCAATTTGGTGTTAACGTTCAATATTCTTATGATGGCCCCAAGTTACTGGGTACAGCTGGAGCGATTAAAAAAGCATTACCCTTGATTGGTGATATTTTTTTCGTGCTCTATGGCGACTCCTACCTGACTTGTGATTACGCTGCTGTCCAGGCGACTTTTTTAGCCTCAAATAAACAGGGATTGATGACTGTATTCAATAATAAAAATCAATGGGATACCAGCAATGTAGAGTATCAACACGGCTGCCTTCTGGATTATAACAAACGGAATCGCACTGATCGCATGCATCATATTGATTATGGCCTTGGGATGTTTAACCGCAGTGCATTTGATCATATTGATGACGCGCGCGAATATGATTTGTCAGTTGTACAAGAGCATTTGTTAAAAAAGGGTCAGTTGGCAGGCGCGGAAGTTAGTGAGCGCTTTTATGAAGTTGGATCATTCGCAGGCATCAATGAACTCGAGTCTGTATTGTAGACAGCAAGCATTGCGGGATCATATCCGATCCCGCGATTATTTGGACAAGCTACATGCGTGTTTTTGCATGTGGCTTTGTCCAAACTCCAAATACAAGTAAATATATACCCAATAAAAATAGTCCAAGAAATGATATTATTGCTAAGGGCAAACCAAATCGAACTGTCCACGGTTGATATTTAAATACCACCTCATTTTCTCCAGCATCCAGTTTAACCGCACGAAATGCATAGTTTGCCTGATAAATAGTTCCTTCGTGTGCATTAATATATACTTTCCAGCCAGGATAAAACATATCAGCCAAGACAAGAAATCCTTGGCACGACGTAGTGACCTGTACCCGAATTTGATCCGGATCATCCTCAATATAACGAATTTTATTTGATGGCGTTACACAGGGTTCCAATCCCCCTTTATATCCCTTTAAATACACAGAGTCTTTAAGGGTGTTTTTTAGGGTAACAGGACTAAATTCACTGGACTCGGGAGCGATTTTTGTGACAAACCGTGCTCGTGGCAAGGCCGCTTTGTTTTCGAAAATGGTAATATCCGGATCTTCATAAACCATTGGAAATTGCATTGATAATGATTTGATCGTTGAAAATGTAGCATCACCGTGGGTTGGCACAACTACATATTTTACCGCTGCCAAGTCCAATAGTGGGTCATTGAAAGTTTTCCATGCAGAATGATAGAGCTCGTATACATTATTTCTCGCTCCAGGCCAAATGGCTTCAACCATGTCTACATAAAGAGAAGGATACATGGCATCAGTATGGCGAACATCTCGAATGCGGTATTGATTAAGTGTATTGGAAGGATACACGCCCTCCATTCCCAACATTCTTTCATGACCAACATTTTTTACAAGCCATTGAAGTGAGGCGGGTTGTTCTATGGCTTCCTTTTGATAAAAATGCAGGTAGTTTAGTAAACCATTACACCTATACATTTCAGCAACCACTACTGACAATAAAATGGCACTACCGACATAAGGATATTTCCGAATTAAATACACTGCCAAAATGAATATGGAAATGACTACAATTGGAGTAAGAACCATTCTCTTGAGTGACATATATAACGTGAAGTCAAAATAACTCCATAAAACTATGAGTGATACTATGTAGAACAAAATAGGAAATACCATTCGACGACCGCCTTCATTCAGCAGCGCATGCAATCCAAACCCAGCCATTACTGACACACAGAAGGGAATAACAAAAACATTCCAAGCAGTACTCATGCGCTCAAATAAAGGAAGATACCCAATATTTTTAAGTAGTGGGAAGCCAAAGTCATATCCAACAAAAATAATCAACAAACTCAAAAAGAAAAACAGGTATTTTTTGTTAGTGGATTCTTTTTTAGATATTACAGAAAAAAACGCAAGAAGAAGAGTTGATATACCACAAAATAATGAAAGATACATATGATCCAAGGCCAACCCGGAATGAAATGGTGTACCAAAAAAATTAGATATTAACAGGGGCATCAAATATTGGGGCGCTTTAACAACATGACCATACCATGTCTCATGTACGTGTGTTGAATGAGGTAAATACAGAGCGAATTCGCCAAGCTGGAAACCACTTATTGCAAGCGTTAGGGCAGTTGCTAATAAACCCAGAAGGATTCCAGTTTTTAATACACTCCGATCTCCACGATACAAAATTAATATCCAACAGAAAAACAAGATCGTTATCAAACTAAAAATAAAAGAAGTTTCAGGAAAACCAGCCAAAAATTGAGTTCCTCCAATGAGTCCCGCTAATAACGCATATTTAACATTTTTTAACTTCACCATATTGTTGATGGAAAACAGCATCATGGGTAACAGACATTCGATTTGAAATGTTGGCATATTTACAAAAACAAAAAGATGTTCGCATAACATGTAGCTTACACCTGAGAAAAGCGCACCGATCTTCATTACCCCCATCGATCTAAGTAATAAATAATTGCCCGTACCGGCTAACAAAAAAAGGACAATTCGTAGAATATCACTGCCCATCCAATAATTAGGCCATAGATATGATATAAGTTTTAAAGGGGAGTATGGGGCTGTTTGCATCGCAGCTGGTACGGGTGCACCAAATCCCTCATATGGATTCCATGTAAATGATTTCTTTTCTTTTAGCAGACTTATATTTAAAAGGTCAGCTGGGTTTAGAAGAAATATTGGAGTTGCATCAATAGTAAGACTGCGGTACCAGTTTTTAGGTACATGCTGGTTGTATGGTGAGACTGCATATGTATCACTGAAATTTGTTAATGTTTTATCTTTAAAAACAGGATAGACAAATATAAGAAGGGCAAAACATAAAATAAAAAAAGGAAGAATTTTATACGCAACAAACTTCATCTGGTCAAACGTCATTTTTTTCTCCATTGCTTTTTTAAACTAAACTTAATTGTTTTGACGAATTCTTTTCAAATAAAACGCATTAACACGATCATGCAGGCTAATCCAATCTAATGGAGGAACACTGATCGCGATCATAGCACGGCCAGCATAATAACATAGTTGATTATCAACATTCATAATATCTACATCGACTTATGCTGACTTTAAAATGTCTCGTTGTGGCTTGGTTTAGTTCAATGGTTGATTTAATTGCATTGCGGGCATCTTTGAACTCTAGTATTATCCTCGTAAAATCGGCATAACTGCCGAAACGAAAGCTAGGTAATCCATTGTTTGTAAAAGGAGTTAACATGCAGTTTATAAAACAATTTTTAAATGAAAGCACTCAAATTATCAATCAACTAGATACTGCCCAAATTGAAAAAGCAGTTGAATTGTTATGTGAGACTCGCCGCACTGAAGGCCGACTGTTTATTCTGGGCGTTGGTGGCAGTGCTGCAAATGCATCTCATGCGGTTAACGACTTTCGAAAAATAGCGGGTATTGAAGCCTACGCGCCAACCGATAATGTGTCTGAATTAACTGCGCGTACGAACGATGAGGGCTGGGCAACCGTTTTTGTTAAATGGCTGGAAACCAGTAAACTGAAAGCCAACGATACACTGTTTATTTTATCTGTCGGTGGTGGCAATCTGGAAAAGAATGTCAGTCCAAATCTGGTTGCGGCATTGCAGTATGCAAAACAGGTCGGATCAAAAGTGCTGGGTATTGTAGGCCGTGATGGCGGGTATACGAAGCAGGTTGCTGATGCATGTGTACTGATCCCAACACTCAATGCAGATAACATTACGCCTCATGCAGAAGCGTTTCAAGCGGTGATTTGGCATTTGTGTGTATCACATCCAAAACTCAAAAATGCCCAGACAAAATGGGAATCCGTAATGTAATGCAACATAAAGCAGTATTTTTAGATCGTGACGGGGTATTGAATGCCGCTATTATTAAAGATGGCAAACCATACCCTCCAGCATCAATACAGGAATTGGTCATCCCATTAGGTGTTCTTGATGCCTTAACTAAACTTAAGGCAGCAGGTTTTCTGCTCATCGGAGCGACCAATCAACCTGATGTTGCGCGCGGCACTGTAGCGCGCGCATGGGTTGAAAATATTAATAATACATTAATGTCACAACTTCCTCTGGATGATCTTCGTGTTTGTTTTCATGATGACGCAGAACATTGTGCTTGCAGAAAACCCGCCCCAGGGCTTTTACTGGCAGCCGCCATTGATCATAATATAAATTTAAAAAACAGCTTTATGATTGGTGATCGTTGGAAAGATGTAGAAGCAGGCCAACGCGCTGCCTGCAAGACAATTTGGTTGAATCATCACTATGCTGAAAAATCACCAGACCCAGCACCAGACTACACTACCTCGACACTAACCGAGGCAGCAAACTGGATTATCATAAACACGCCCGTTTTATAAAAATACAACAAGGAGTAGTAAATATGCAAAGAATCACTAATCTAAAAGTAAAAATTTTTGCAGATGGTGCTGACAAAAATGGTATTCTGGAAATGCAGCAGGATCCATATATCAAGGGCTTTACAACGAATCCAACGCTGATGCGAAAAGCAGGAATTACTAATTATGAAGGCTTTGCCCGCGAGATTTTAACACATATACAAGATGAGCCGATTTCATTTGAAGTATTTTCGGATGATTTTGATGAGATGCATGATCAAGCCTTGCAAATTGCAAGCTGGGGAAAAAATGTTTATGTTAAAATTCCCGTGACCAATACACAGGGAAAGTCTGCAGCAAAATTAATTAAAAAACTGGCATGTGCCGGTGTAAAGCAAAACGTAACTGCTCTCATGACACTGGATCAAGTCAAGGAAGTCGCGGATGCGTTGGCTGACGGCCCAGAAGCTTGCATATCTGTTTTTGCAGGTCGTATTGCTGATACTGGATGCGATCCACTACCCCTCATGATAGAGTCGTTACGCGTCATGAAGCCTCACGCGCAATTGGAACTAATTTGGGCAAGCCCGCGCGAATTACTCAATATTTTCCAAGCAGATGATATAGGCTGTCATATCATAACGGTGACGAATGATATTTTAAAAAAACTGTATTTAGTTAACAAAAATTTGAATGAATTCTCGCTTGAGACAGTTAAAATGTTTTATGAAGATGCTACGAAAGCAGGATTTAGCTTAACAGCAGCTATTCCAGCGTAACGAATATTTCGTAGGTTGGGCCTTTGGACCCAACCTACTATACAGTTGAATCTCAACCCAAATGGAACAACCATGCAGTCTGCAAAAACATTGCCAAAATTTAATCTTTATTTGGGTACATTTATTATCATTTGTTTGCTTGTTTATATCAGTAAACAGGCTTTTTTTCCTGATCACAAAGACCTGATTATCGCACTCTTTACATTAACATTATTTTGGACTGGAATAATTGGGTTTCTCTATTTCATACCTAGGTTTCTCATACAGAAGGAATGGTTTAAACAATGTTTACTGAGGCCAACACTAATCATTTGGCTGGTTGCAGTGTTAGCCACAGTGCTTACTACCATTCCGGTTGTTTTTCAACACAAGTCTTTTGTTTCTCCAAATAATGGCGGAGCACTGCTTTTTTATGATCATACCCCTACTTTGCCAACCTATACCAGTACTCATATTGGGCTAGCCCGTGGATCTGATACAGGTTCCATGATGTGGAATTTTTTTCCATCAGTCGTGGCACAGGAACGATCCGTTAAGGAGTTTAGGGAGTTTCCCTTATGGAATCGTTATCATTCTTCAGGATCAACCATGATTGGTCAGGGACAGCTGATGGTGGGTGATCCAGCAACTTGGCTTACTTGGTTAGTAGGTGCTAATGCCCTTACCTTTGATATCAAATTCATACTCCTGCGCATAATTTTTTCAGCAGCGTTGGGTATGTCAGCATGGGTTCTTACACGTAAATTAATACCGGCTTCCATGGTTGCTTTTCTGTCTCCTTTTATTGGTTTTCTTCCATTTCGTATTAATCATCCGGAAATATTCACCTTATGTTACTCGCCATTGATTATGCTGGCATGGTTAAAAATCATTTATCTTGAAAAAAATACAGGCCGGTTTGGGTGGGTTGTATTTTTATTGGTTGCGAATTGGCTGGTGCTTAATAGTGGTACAGGTAAAGAAGCCTACATGTCGATTGTTTGTTTAAATCTATTGGGTATTACTAATTTTTTACTGGAGAAAAAGCGTTTTGGTATACAGTTTTGGCATTGGCTTTCATTTATAGGGATGACAGGATTATGTTTTTTGATGATTGCCACTCCCATTTGGGCCACTTTTTTTCACGAAATTCAGAATGGAGCCTCCCTATACGATTCAGGAGGAGTAACACAGTTACCTTTTTGGCAATTGTCAGGATTCGTCGATAACTTATATTATTGGCTGATAAATGGATATTATTACCCCGGGATTAATGTTTGTCTATTCGCGGGCATGGTTTTGGGCATGGTCAATGCTCTGCTATGTAAACAGACAGAATATAAGATGGCTTCTATTACGCTTTCCTGTGGAATTGGAGCTCTGATAGCTTTGGTTTATGGAGTCATTCCCGCATCTTTATTGATTCATATTCCATTTATTAAAAATATTTATCATATCCATACAACTTTTTCCATTATTTTGATAGTCCCTGCCTGTATTTTATCTGGAGTTGGTTTTGATTGGTTAGAAAAGCATGAAAATCAGAAATTTATTCCCATGATTTTGTTTTTTATACTGATTACAATTTATTTGTGGAGTGCTTATAGCTTGAAAATAGCAAGTTATAAGAGTTTTGCAATATATACTGGAATTTTATTGATTTCAGCAGGATTTCTACCCACTCTTATTATAAGACTGCTTAAATCTCAATTGAATATTCTCGATACAAGTATTTGTTTATTATTGTCTTTGCTTGCATTTGGAACCATTGCCATGTTTCCAAATGTCGTCCAATCTTTTGCAGCTAAACCCGTATTTAATCCACAAAAAAGAGTTAACATGCGGGTTCAGCCAGAACTCATAACTCAATTATTACCGCGAATAAATAAAGCGCCGCAAAGAGTGCTTGGATTGGGAAATGCTTTTTTTCCTGGATTCAATGCAGTTTATGGTTTGGAGCATATTAATAGCCCGCAAGCAATGTTCAATAAAAGATACCAAGCGTTAACCATAGCATTAAAAATGCCATTTACATCTTGGGGTTGGCGAATGATGTTTGAGGATAAGCAGTTAGCTGTCTATAAAAATAGTTTGGATTTTTTAAATGTTGGGGTAATTTTATCACCTGTAAAACTAAATAATGCATCTGATATGCAATATATAGCAGATGATAGCTCTCTCTATGCCTATTCACGTAATAATGTTTGGCCTCGTGCTTTTTATACGAATCATATTATTTCATATGATTCGTTAAAAGAATTGGTGCAACGTATCAATGAGAGTAATGCTCATCCATTTGTTGCTATGGAAAATGAGGCTTTTAAACAAAATTCATTGTTACAGACGATTCGAGATGATTCCACCAGTCAAAAAAATGTTATTACTAATGCAACGCATTATATCCTTACCAATAACACAACCAGTTTTACAATAAATGCGAAATCAGCCCCGGGAGTGGTCTACCTTGGAGAAGCAGGAGATCCGAGTGATTTCATCGTGACAGTCAATAACAAGACGGTGCCCTGCTTGGCTGCAAATTATGCTTTTAAAGGTATTTTGATTGAAAAATCAGGACTATACCAAATCACCTTTCGATATTGGCCAGCACATTTTACTCAATATTTAGAGATATGTATTTTTGGCTTGTTATTGTGGTGTTTAATTTTGTTTGTTTTTTGGATAAGAAATGTTAAATATAATAGGTAACTATTCACCATTCTTTTAAGCCTCTATAATCAGTTATAATTTTAGGAAGGATATTTGATGAGCTCGGGAACAACGTTAAATAATTGCTGCCTTGTATGCTATGGAAAAAAAATTCATTATGATTTTTCAGTTAATAAATTTCGTGTGGAAGAGTGTACCAGTTGCGGATTAATGCGATTGAATCCTCAACCAACGGATCATGAGCTAGCTCAAATTTATAATTCAAATTATTTTATAGCATTCGATGATGGTGATGAACAATCACATACTGCTGTATTGAAATCAGGCACAGCAGAACAATATTTAAATTTTCTTGAATCTTATAGCAAAGCTCCTTTAAGCGGACGTTTGTTGGAAATTGGGTGCGGCCAAGGTGATTTTCTTGCAAGAGCTGCAGCCAGAGGATTGTCTGTTACCGGGATTGAATACTCAGCGCATGCAGCAGAAATTGCCGCAAATAAGCTAGCTCCAAACGGGCGGATCATTTGTGGTGCAATAACTCAATTGATTGGTTCCAATGAGCAGTTCGACTACATAGTATTCGCGGACGTGTTAGAGCACGTGCGTAATCCACGTGAGTTTTTGCAAGGAGTTCACTCACTGTTACGCCAAGGAGGGATTGCCGTAGTTATTGTACCCAGTCTTGATTCCTTTAGTGCGCGTTTAATGAAGAATAAATGGGTTGAATTTAAACCCGAACATCTTTGGTATTTTTCAACGAATACATTGAGACGGTTGCTGTACTCAGAAGGGTTCGGGAAAATTAAAAGTAATTTGGCTAGAAAAACCCTGAGTATTGATTACGTAGCGCAGCATTTTGAACATTATCCAGTGAAACCATATTCAACTGTGCTTCAATTTTTTCAGCGATTATTACCCGGGTTTTTGCGAAGACATCCATTTCGGATTGTTGCCAGTGGTATTATGATGCTTGCAAAAAAGCAAGAGATTCAATTTACCCAAAAACTATCTGTTGTGATGGCCGTATATAACGAACAAAAAACACTTCGAAATGTAATTGAACAGGTATTGTCGAAGCAGCTTACTAATGTTGATATTGAACTGATTATTGTCGAAAGCAATTCAACCGATGGCACACAAGACATCCTGCGTGAATACGAGGATCATAAACGAGTAAAAGTAATTTGGCAGGATAAGCCACTCGGCAAAGGCAATGCTATTCGGGCTGGTTTAGAACATATTAGTGGAGATTTTGTATTAATTCAGGATGCAGATGACGAATATGATCTTGAAGATTATGACATTCTTGTTGAGTCTCTAGTTGCTGGCGAAGCAGATTTTGTATTGGGTGCACGTCATGGCGGCAAGGCTTGGAAAATGCGTGAATTCAAAGGGCAATGGCTTGCTGGGCATATACTGAACCTCGGACACTGGTGCTTTACTTTGTTAATAAATTTGCTTTATGGACTTCGTTTAAAAGATCCTTTTACAATGTACAAAGTGTTTCGTGCTGATTGTCTGGATGGAATTACATTTGAATGTAATCGTTTTGATTTTGACTGTGAACTGCTGATTAAACTAGTTAAAAATGGATATCGACCCATTGAAATTCCAGTTAATTATCGCTCCAGATCATTTAAAGAAGGGAAGAAAGTGCAGGCATTTCGCGATCCATGGACATGGTTGTGGGCGATTGTTAAATTTAGGCTACAGAGAGGTAATTGCTCGTAGGGTGATATTGACGCTCGGAGAACGGTCAGTTTTGAGTGCAGGTTGAACGAAAACGGTTTCGAAAAAGCGCAGCATACATAGGTATGTGAGCATCCCCGCCTCCGCGGGGACAAGCTTTTCGAAATCGTTTTCGTTCAAGATGCGCCAAATATGACCGTTCCTTGCTACGGAGCGAGTCGTTACACAGAAAGTTTAACAGATAAAGCATCATTTAAAAGAGTAATGTTTATGACCAATTATGGCTAAGATAGCGTCGCTTGCCAGCTTTCTACCGAATTGGATACTTTCAGAGATGCCTCTGTCTTCAGGATAATAATAAGACGTGTCCGCAACCCATAAACCATTGACGGGTAATTTTGGAGGTGGCAATTGCGAGAGGTGCGCAGGCTCACAAACGGGTTGAGCATATCGATAGCGACTTGCTCGTAAATCAATAAAATCGTCATCACACAGTGCTGGGTTAATTTTTTTTAAATAGGATTTAACCTTGTCGTGAAAAATTTGATCTGGCTCTAAATATTTAGGATGCTCTCCTGGCATATAGAAGGGTACATATACGATATGATTGTCCAAAGATCGCAAGTTGGTGTATTCAATTAAGCCAGGAATATCCATGTCTGGATCATTTGTGTTTAACCAAAAGTTTTCAGAAACTGGTTTTTTTAATTTAGCAATTACACATACAACAGCAATGTTTTTTATTGCTTGGAACTGCTTTAATATGTCTTGAGGCAAGTCTGGGATAATTTTTGGTATGTAGGGTAGCGGAATTGTGCTGATGACATTATCAAATGGTTCAATTTTTCCTGCAATGTCGATACCTGTTACTGTGTTACTTTCAATAATTACCTTGTTAACAGCTGATTTCAAGTGGATTTCACCGCCTTTTGCATTTATTGCAGCGTGCAAAGCATTTAATAATGTTTCTGAGCCACCTTCAAGATGACCTAGTTTTTCATGAAATAAATTGTACCGCGAACAGCCCATCCGTCTGATTCGACTCCAAATCCAAGCGGCAGACAAATTATTTGAGTGATCATAAAATTTAAAATCAAATAATCGTCGCCATAAAATTTCGTAGGCTTCATCACCTACCCAACGTTTGATCCAGCCGGACGCTTCAATGCCATCTAATGGCTTCCAATTTTTTCGTTTTGTGCATATAAAAGCATGAAGCCCGTAGCGAAGTTTGGCTATCAAGCTTACTCCTTTGAATTTTAGAAGCGCAACTGGATTACCCCATGGCTGAAGTTTGCCTTGGTACCAGTAACCCATTTTTGTTTTTACCCAATGCATCTTATCTGTTAAATTCAATTCATCCAATAGCGCTAAAAAGGCATGATCAGAGGTGCAATGGAAGTGATAATAGCGTTCAATGCTTAAGCCCGAGAAGTCAAAGCTGGCTGTCATCCCCCCAATGCGGTCATCGGCTTCAAAAACGATGGGATGGTGTCCATCACATGCTAATTGGTAAGCTACTGCTAATCCCATGGGGCCTGCGCCTAAAACCGCAATTCGTTGTTTCATTATTAGAACTCCAGTATCACTTTGCTATATGTGGGGTCGTTAAACGTCTCATCAATTGCTTTGGTAAATGGGGTGTATGAGACACCAAAAATAGATGGCCAGTCAATTATTTCAAACTCATCTTTGGTGATCAGGGCAGTGAGTTGTTGAGTGGTAAATGGGGGGTTTTTATCAAAAAATTCCCAAATCCATATTAATGAATAAAATAGGCTATAAGGGATCTTGGTAATAAGCGACCTAACGCCAATAGTACTTTTTATTTCACGGATAATATTAATATAATCAATTTTTTGATGTCCAGAAATATTGTAAATTCCATGTGCAATTTTATTTTCAATGCAGCTGATGATGATATTGCTGAAGTCACCAACATAGAGTGGTTGGCGCATGTAGCGGCCATGTCCTGGTATTGGAAAAAGAGGTGTTTTACGCATGAAACGGGAAAGCCAACCCAAATGCTTGCGATCAAACCAACCAAACATCAAGGTTGGGCGTAATATCGGACAGGGAATGTTACTGTCCAGTACCAATTTTTCCTGCAATTTTTTGGTTTGCGTGTAAAAATCGTCGGCAATTGATTCAACCACTGATGAACTGATGTGAATTAGTGAGGGCACTTTGTTTGTGTTAATGGCATCAAGTATGAGTCGAGTGGAATCTATATTGTTGCGAACAAATTCTTCATAGTCATTACCACCAATTTGAGCTTGTAACATCACTACAATGTCTGAGTTTTTAAAATGTCGCTGCCAATTGCCCGGTTCTGCCAAGTCGGCATACTCTGTTGTAATATCGGGTTGAATTTGTTCCAAAATAGCTAAGTTGGCACGATGTTTATCAAGAACGACAATATTAGAATATCCTTTGGATTTTAATCGGGCAACAAGATTTTGGCCTACTAGGCCTGCGCCACCTGGAAGAATAATTTTTTTGGTTTTCAATGAAGAATTAAGCATTTATTACTAGTTCCTTCTGAAATTGACATGTTTCAAGATGCCCCATATTTAATCTGGCAATGCCTACCATATATGTACCTGATAACGAGGAAGGACTAATAATTCGGGAAAATCCATTGTCGAAATGATTGGGGTTTTGAAGAGGGGCATTAACATCAACATGATTAACTTGAAGTGCTTCAAAATAAATAGGTGGGCTATCTTTTTTTGTCAGCGTAATGTAAACCTTCTCAGGAGCCCGATCATTTTCTTTTGATAGAGTTGTCCAGCCTGAAAATGAGAGCATTTTAACTTTATTAACTTGTACTTCACCCGCAAAATCGATATTGCCTTCGCAACTTGTGTTACTTGTTGGTTTTGGGGTTTTTAAAGCAATTTCAGGGGTTGCTATGTAACAGCCAAATACTTCCCCAATTTTCCAATTTCTATTTGTTGACGTCCACTCACTTAGGTCTATGAGGGTGGGGGATTCAAGAGGAGGACATAGAACTACTGCGCCGAGAAGGGTTTCTTCGATGAAATGATCTGGGTTTAGCGAAATGTTTTGATATTGTTTAAAAAACATTGGAACGGTAAATGATTTTCGTTCGGACAGGTAAGCAAATGAAGAGCTCCAATCATTTCCAAAGGCAATGAAATGTTTTTCGGGGGCGATTTCTTTCTTTAACTTGTCAGAAACAGCAAAATCTCGAGAATTTTCTTTGTTGAATACAGCTTTAATGGCACCTAGGTAATTTTTGTAAAAACAGAAATAATTGGATGTTACCATGATTAGAGTTAAGACAATTATGGGTTTTACACAAGAGTAATTATGGAGTGCGCTGCCAAGAGCGATCGCAATGGCATAAATAAGAAATATTACATTAGCCACCTGATAGTAATCATGAACAATATGGAGATTCGTAAATAAAAATAATGGAATAAAACCTAGTGATATCGATATTAACATTATGATTTTTATTTGATTTTTAGCGTTGGTACATAGAGATACTATCAAAATAGCTATACCCAGCATTCCTGATAAATTTCGTTCAAAAATTCGGGTCCATATTATGTCACGATACAACGCGAAAGAAAGTCTTTGGTGCAGAGTGCCCCAGTTCCAGCTAATGAGAGCATTGGATGTCAAATTGGTACCTAAGCCATTTAATGTTTTTATGTGATCAGTATACATAGTCCAAAAAATGCTTATTGCTAATGGTATTCCAAAATATATTAGCGTAGAAAGGATTCCTTTGCTGAAAATAAAATTCTTTAATGACTGGGCGTTTCTAATATTTAAAAAAACATACAAAAAACAGAGTATAGCAAGCACGGGTAATCCTGTTGTAGCTTTTTGTAGTAAGCTTAACGTCATAAAGAGTAAGAAAAAAAATTGGTTTGTCGATGAGTTTTTGTTTTGAATTATGTCTACAAAGAATTTAATGGCAACTATTGTGAAAAATAATGCTGCCGTTTCGATCATAAACGTGCGACCCCAATAAAGGTATATTGGGCTAGAAAAAAGAAGAGCTGTAAATATGTAAAATACGGACTTTGGAAAATTGAGATTTCTAGTAATTGATTTTGTTGGGATAAGGCATAAAACCAGAAATAGATAACTTACTAGCCTGCCAACCGCATTTAATGATAGGCCAGATAGCTTTGTGATGAGAGCCACTATGTATTGATAAATAGGAAACTCAAACGGTATGCTCCATGGTTGACCAGCAACAGGCGTTTCATAAGCAAGACTGAAACCATTTTTTAGAAGCCAATATGCCGTGAGAGCGGTTTGAGTTTGTCTGAAGGAGTAGTTATCGAGTGGTACTTGATGAGCATACCGGAAGGCAATATATAACGAATATAAAAAGCACAATACAGCGAGTAAAAATAATGGTTTTTCGTTGTTTAGATTGTTTTTTATGGTTTGTTTTATTTTAAATAACACGTTAATTTCCTAGAGCGAGAGTAATTTTGGTTGTTCGTTCCAAACATAAGTAAATCTGAATTGGTATTAGATATCCATTTTATTAAAAATAAATTTGGGTAAATTCCGAATTATCAACATGATGAATGTCCATTTGGCTGGTGCATATATTACGGACTGACGTTGATTGATTTTGCTAACAATTCGATGCGCAACATCTTCAACACGAGCCTTGCTGCCAGGTTTTTGTGGCAAATGTGCTGTCATTGGGGTAGCTGTGGGACCGGGTTTAATTAACACCACATTAACGCCTGTCTTGGCTAAACGATGCTGAAGTCCTTCAGCATATCTTGATACCAACCCTTTGGCTGCGCCGTAGACATAGTTTGATTTACGCCCTCGCTCTCCAGCTACTGAGCTAATAATCGCTATCGTTCCATGGTTTACTTGTTGCATATGCCCGGCAAAGGCTTCGGCAAACAGTACAGGGGATATTCCGTTAATATTGAGCGTGTGGTTGGTTATTGTTAGGTCGGTTTGGCATGTCGTTTGAGCAGGTAATGTTCCGTGGGCGATAAGAACAAGGTCGACAGGTCCGTCTGCAACAATAGCATCAACTAACTCTGTAATGAGGGTGGGATCAATGAAGTTGGCTTCCTGTGTAATGATGGTGGATTCTGGACTTCTGATTCGAAGGTCTGCGGCCATCGGGCTGATTTTTTTTAAATCTCGCCCAACAAGGACGAGACTTATTTTAACATCCTTAACCCACAAGCGTGCACAATGCTCAGCAATTGCTGAGGTCGCACCTATAATTACTATTTTTTTATAATTACTTTGCATGTTTAACTCCCTAAAAGACGACGCGACATGGCTGAGCTAATGCCCGGATCGCGGTAATGTAAAAAATGCTCCAGATTCGGGTATCCGGCTTCAAACAGTGAGCGCGGCATTCTTGCATCTTTTGCTGGATAAATTCGCCCACCTGCCTCTTCGATAATGCTGTCTAATTTGTCTAGCAGGCGTAGCGTGTGATCGTTTTTGTTAGGAAAATCCAAGGCCAATGTTACCCCGGGCTGTGGAAAACTGAGTAAGCCTGATGATGGCATATTCCCGAAAGTTTTTAAAACAGCTAAAAATGAACCATCACCGGATCGTGCAATTTCATGGAGCATAGCTTGCACCGCATGATGCCCTACCTCGCGTGGAACTACGCTTTGATGCTGAAAAAAACCTTTTGGGCCATAGATCCGATTCCATTTATTTACGCCATCCAACGGGTAAAAAAACGGCTCATAATGCATTGTATTTTGACCGGCCTGTCGTTTTTTTAGATGAAAATAAAGGGCGTTTAACGTACGCAAAGTAACTGTGTTAATAAGAGATATTGGAGGAATAAACGGCATACTGAGTTTTTTGTGTTTGGGTTCTGGATCATTGCATGTATTTATTGGGTTCGCCCGCATAAAAACTCCACGACTAGTATTTTTTGCCGAGCAGTCAATCCAGGCGACGGTATGCTCCCATTCAGACTCAGATTCGTCGGCTAATTGAAAAAAATCATCCAAGCCGCGAAAGGGTATGGTCTCTGTATTAAGCCATGGGCCTGAAATCCGTTTCAGCTGAATCGCCGCTTTTGTAATTACTCCGGTTAATCCCATGCCGCCTATGGTGGCAGAAAACCATTCCTGTGCTTTATTCGGTCCGCACTCTATGGTTGTGCCATCAGTGCGGGCCAAGTGTATGTATTGGACATGGTTGCCAAAATTGCCGGCAACGTGATGATTTTTACCATGAACATCGTTTGCAATGGCGCCTCCCACAGTAATCAATTGTGTTCCCGGTGTGACGGGCAAGGTCCAATGGCGTGGAATCATCAGTCGTTGAATGTCACGCAATAGTAGACCCGCTTCGCAGACTAATAGACCCGTCTGCTCGTTGAAGCTAATGAAGCGATCTAAGCCGGTTGTTTTCCATAGCAAACCGCCAGGGTTTAGGCAAACATCACCATAACTTCGCCCCATTCCATGCGCAATTCCAGGAAGGTTGTTATTTAGCTGCTGCTCTATGGGATATTGATCAGATAAAATCTTGACTTCGTGTTTGTAATTAGTCAGTCGTCCCCAAGATGAAACATTTACCATGGCCAACCTATTGTACCAATGACGAGTACTGCCGAAAAAAGTATACCGGCTAGCAGACTTCCCCTGTCTTTTACAGCAAACACCAGCGGATCATCATGCATGTTTCCTCTGTGGGCTTGCATCCACATCCAACTGACCCAAAATAACAGGATAGGTACAGCCACCCAAATGAACTCTACAGTTTTATATAATTTAAGGACAGCGTCACTATTCAGATATAGTGCCAGAAGCAGCACTGCGGCGTATCCTGAAGTAATTCCCAGTGTTTGAATCAAGGAGGCATCGGATGTGTAATAACCGCGTCCATGTACTTTTTGTTTCCCACTGTGCAATTGCAGTTCTAGTTCCGCATAGCGTTTTACAAAGGCCAGTGATAAAAAAAAGAAACCAGAAAATGCGAGCAACCAAAATGAAAGACTCATGTTTGCTGCTGCGGCACCTGCAATGATGCGGACTGTATACAGTATCGCGAGCGTCAGGCAATCCACGAGAATCAAACGTTTCAACCCCCATGAGTACGCACAGGTAAGAATGAAATAAAAAGCTAGGCACGTGATAAAGAGGCTATTTACCAGTGTAGCTAATCCGAGACTGGTCAGAAGTAATAAAGGTGCTAAGACCATGCCTACCCAGATTGGAACAATCCCTGAGGCAAATGGTCGTTTATGCTTGCGCGGATGTTGTCTGTCGTTCTCTAAATCCATTAAGTCATTGCAAATGTATACTGAGGAGGCGCAGAGACTAAACGAGCAAAAAGCAAAAAAAAGCGTCATCCATGTTTCTGGATTGGTCAGTTGATGTGCGGCAAATATGGGTATAAAAAGCAGGGCGTTTTTTAACCATTGATGGACGCGTAGCACACGGCCGTATGTTCTAATAGTACGGGCAGGCGATGGGAATATTTCTTCAACGGCACAATGCCGGCTTGCTTTTTTTGCTAAGTCCGCGGATGCATTGACCACAATGGCGCGACGTGCGCATTTCCATACGGCAATATCGGTTGGTGAATTTCCCACATAATCAAAACCAGCCTGACCAAAGCGAGTTGAAAGTACATTGGCTTTACGACTGCCGGACAAGTTTATTTTTCCATCGCTTGCCATGACTTCATCAAAAATACCAAGGTAGTTTGATATGGTGGTAGCAATGGTGGTATGAGATGCTGTACATAAAATTAATTTTCGGCCTGTTTTTCGTTGTTCTTCCAGCCACTCCAGTAATTTTTTGTTATATGGTAGGGTGGCGGGGTCAAGCTCGGTGCGTACTGCCAATTTCCCTTTTAGTACGGCTTTGCCTTTCGATAACCAATATGGAATTTTCAAGGTATTAAATGGGTTGTTGCTAAGTAGTTTTATGGTGGATTCATGCAGCATGTCGGTGTAAATTAATGTTCCGTCGAGATCTACAACCAAAGGGAAAGTGTTCAAAATCAGTCCTTCGAAATTTAATTTTTTAATTTGACTTCTTCGCAGTATAGTTGCTTGAACTTTCGCTCAGGAGTATAACATCGAGGTGATTTTATTTCTAGTTGAACGAACTATGACATACCTTCAACGTTTCTCTCAAGATAACCTATCGTATGTGTAAGACCGGTTATAAAGGTTGTATCAGGTTTCCAGTTTAATGCATTAACTGCGCGATCTATGGCCAGAACGCTAATAGGTACATCGAATGCTCTTTGAGGAGTATAACAACGAGCAACTTTATTTCCAGTAACGAGCTCAATGCCATCCAGTACTTCATTGAGACTAATTCCATGCCCCGAACCAATATTAAGTATTCGCTCTGAACCGTTATAAGTCATTGACGAGAGCATGGCAGTGACAACATCGGATATGTGAATATAATCTCGTACCACGGAACCATCACCCCAAATCTCGATTTTTTCGTTGCGTAAGGCTTTCCCTAAAAATACGGCAACTGCACCTTGAGTGGCATGTATTCGTTGTCTTTCACCGAAGGGATTTGCAAGCCTCAACACCGTGTAATCGAGTCCATACAATTGTTGATATAAATGAAGGTATTTTTCAATGGCAAGTTTGGTGATGCCGTAAGAGCACAAAGGGTTCGTTGGATGATTTTCGTCAATGGGCAGTTGTGTGGGTACGCCATAAACCGTGCCACCTGATGATAAAAAAATAATTTTTTTAAGGCCTGCTTTTACGGCATGATTTAATAGCTTAACTGTACCTATCAAATTTGTTTCAATATCAAATATCGGATCCATATTGGATGATGCAGGCACGACGGTAGAGATTAAATGAAAGCAAATGTCACACCCAACAACAGCAGCAGCAATGTCTGCCTCGCTGTTCAAGTCGCCATATATCATTTCAACATTTAGCGCATTGATGCCACCTAAAAAGACGGTGTTTGGCCTATCAAACAGTTTGACGGAATACCCATTCTCAATCAGAGCATCGACCAAATGTGATCCTATAAACCCATTTCCACCCAGTACTAAAATTTTTTTATCTGACAGGCGTTGATTCATAACTGTTTTCTCATGTTTTTTTAGCGTGTTATGCCAGGAATATAAGTAACCGCTTGAGTAAAACCTTGTTTGGCTACGACCACAGGTATTAATCGTTCTATGGCATGCAATACTGAGCCATCATAGGGTAGCGGTTCTTCAGGATACATATCCCAAGTCCAGTTCATGTCAAATAAAGGCTTCAGTGCGTTTGGTCGAGCCCAGAACATGGTTCCCACAGGAAAACTGAACCGACCTTCAGATAATTGACCTAATCCCAGTTGTATTGCCAGTTCATCAGCATGACCTTTATTTTTGTCCCAACCCAATAAATGGGGATCATCCGCAAAAACGAGACCAAGTTCTGGTTCATGTTTGAATTTGGTAATGATTAAATCCATCATGCAGTTCTTACCGCCAAGCAAATTTTCGAGTAAAAAATTTATCCACGTTTTTATTACTTCGGACTTTTTTACGTCTAAACTTTTTTTGGTATGTATATGACCAACAACATCATATTGTTGTAGTGCTTCACCAAATTCAGTTAAAAATGGCCCAATGTCCCTGCCTTTATTGGGTACAACTCGTAGTTCATAATTATTTATTTTATGTTCTGATAGCACAGCCAAGATACTCTCGGCACTGACTTCTGTAGTGCTGATGAAAATATCATATATTGAAGAATTAAACCGTAAGCGCGCTAGAATATCCGATAGGAGATCAGGATAAAAAGCATGTATATGTACAGCGCACCTTGGCTGATTTCCTATGTGGTTTGCAACCATTGCGGGTGTAATGACCTCATCTTGCCAGGAACCTTTGGGTTTTCCACGCCGAATGTAATCCGCAAAAGGTTCTATACCACGTGCTCTACATTGATGGTGTAGATCATACACCTCCCGGTTAAATCCAGGTGCTGGTTTTCTGTATGACGATACTTGACTGTGCCATGATCTAACGTGCCTTAGAATAGCATCTGAACGATGCGTATATGGTGCTGAAAAATGTTCTATAAAATCATTTGAATTGTTCAGAGTCAAGCAATCCATGGCTTCTTGCTCGGAGATTTTGCTTTGTATTGCAGACAGCTGTACTAATTGTGAAACATAATCTTTCATATCAAAATTTTTCTGAGCCAGCTCCTTAACTTTACTGGCGATTAATGAATAATACTCAGGTGATTTGTAAAACTCTATAATTTTTTCAGTAGCATGGTTTACGCTCAAGTAGGGTACGATGCAGGTTGCTGTATCTGCATCTTGCATAAGTATTTCAATCATTCCGGTTCCGTCCTCAAAACAAACCAGCGGTATACCGAGGCTCATTACATCAATGGCTACATTGGGTAGAGGGTCTAATCGGGAAGATAGAAAAAAGAGGTCTGTCATGCCATATAAACTGTCTAAATCGGATACTTCATCAATGAATTCAAAGCAATTGATTAAACCTGAACGTTCAATCTGGTCAGTCAGAAAGCACGAATAATTTGTATCCTGTTCAGGTTTAAAGTTGCCTCCTACCCATACCATCTTAATGTTATAGTCTGGATACAGGCGTTCAATTTCAGCTGCTGTAGCAATGAATAGGTCAACACCTTTACGATAATGTACAGTACCTGCGCCTAACACAACAAATGGTTTTGAGGACTTAGTCATTGTTTTTGTAGAAAATTGTGGGAGCGAAAACGGGGGCTGTGATTCTGCCTGTGGAATGGACGATCTTCCTTGTGATAAAACATGTGAGCCTTTAATCGCATTTATTGTATTGATGTTTGAAGCATTTTTTTGGACAATTTTAGCAGAAAAAATGGCACTTCCAGCCCAAAAAAGTGCTGTTGAAAATTTATCCACAGGGCGAGTATAAGCAAGGAACTCATGCACTAGCAATAATGAGGGGATAAAACTATCCGCTAAGGGTGCTAAAACAGGATATGAATCAATAGAATTTACAATACAAAATTTAATTTTATATTGTTGTGTAATTTTTTTAACCATGATTTTTATTGCCATGGGATCCGTTATTGATCGGTCACCAATTGTCATGATTTTGTAGCAATTTGATTCAAAAAAAGATGATAGGATGCCATCGCGCAATAAAAAAACAATCACATTAAACTGTTTATTCAATTCTTCACAAATATTAAGCGCTAGTATAGGGGCGCCTGTTCTGTTGGCATCATGACTGACTAGCAAAACTGTGTCTTTATGGTCACAAAATAGTGAGGATCCAACCTGTAATTGAGGAGGCTTTCCCAGTCGACCTTTCGCTTGGCCATGTCGGAGAAAATGGAAATAAGCATATGGTTTATTCCGTGGTATATCTGAATAAGATTTCAGATAAAAGTCTGCATCAAAAGTTTTGATCGTTTGAAATAACGATTTTAGCAATACTATGACCTTCCACAGAATATTTTTTTTAGTCATGGTTAATGCCTTTTTGCCTTAAACCAGCTTCTGATGTTTGCCAGTTGATGTTTTTTTATGTCCAAAAAAGAAAAAAATGTAAGCATAAACAGGGCGGTCGTTGTATAGAATGGCAACCTTGCATCAGCAGCATTTCCAAATAGGACAAGTCCAATAAAATATAAAATAGCTGATAGTAAAATGACAGCTATTTCGAGTGTTATTGCTCTGGCTTGAATCATGTAAATGACGGAGCCAACTGAAAGAAGGTATAAAAACCAGGGTTTAAAAAATGTTAGTTTAGATGCTTGTATTATATAGGAAACAACTGAATTACGGAGTGGAGAATCAGATAGCTTATATCCGTATTCATTATTCTCAACAGATGGCGAGGTGATCAAAAATTGCTCCCCGTTGTTTGCTCCGATCAAATATTTTGTTAATTGAAGTTTGTTGTAAAAAAAGCAAAATGGATGATGAACTGCGAGACCCCACCAAATTTTATCGATTCTGCTATCTTTAGACGCAGCACTATAACCTACTCTGCTCAGCAAGCCTAATGACAGATTCATATGCTTGGGTACATACAACGTTCTAATTTCAGCAAGAGATAAATCGGGTGTGATGGTTGAAAAAAAATTATTATTTAAGCATAAACTAGCACCTGCAATATCAAGGATTCTCACTGATTCAATGAATGTTCCTGTGCTATTTTTCATCTTTACCAGGTCAGGTAAAGAATAATGGTCTAATTGTGTTTTTGTAAAAAAAATTGTGCCGCTTAGTACGGTTCCTAATATAATTACACTTGATATTAAATATAATGGTTTTGTCACTGCTCGTAAGGAGATAACAAATGCAAGATAAAAAATCAATGGTATGGCGCCAGCCATGGCATTATGTCTTGAGCAAACACCTGTAAATAAAAACAATATCGCTAGTAATAACAGAAAAAGAAATGCCTTTTTAGATTGAACATGCCTCATGGTCATGATAATGGAGAAGCCTCCCAGAAAAAAAGCAGCCATTAAAACGTCTTTCCAGATAACTGCGATGGTCCCCAGTATCACAGGAACACTTAAATACAGGATAAGAAACAGGACGGAGTTAAGTATTTTTTTGGTAAACAAAAATACGATAAACGAAATAGAAAAAAGCAAAAGAAATACTTGAGAAAAGTGCATGGCAGATGGATTGTGTGACACTAAATCGACAGCCCGCCAAACATAACTCACCATCGGTGGCCACTCAGAGTCAGTTACTCCATGTCTTGCTCCATGAAGGGCGTGGAGTGTGTCATATGACATGAATCCTGGATAGAAAAGCGTCGCTATGCCGATTGAAAATAACAGAGGGATTGCAAATAAATATATTTGATTCAATGTTGGATGAAGTGGTCTGTTAATCATTTTTTTTGCACTCCACTGCACGGTTTAAAATAGATTGAATAGCGTCGAGTATCACCTCTGGCGAGGAGTTCAGTGGTATTACTGTTCCCAGTTCATATTGTTTGACACGGTTTCCTTGTGCGCCGATATCGAAAGTAACAATAGGAAGTTTCATTTTCATCGCTTCAGAAATGGTGTAACTAAACGTTTCGGGAATAAGAGACGCCATTAAAATTACATTTATACCTCGTTTATTGATGATGTCTGGTAGCTCAGTGGGTTCATATTTCCCATGCACTCTGACACCACACGGAATGTTGACAAAACTGGACCCAACAATAGTGATAGGTATGTGCATATTTTGGCTGTTGATATGCTCGGAAAGGTCTTTAACTACCTCTGCACCTTTAATTTTAGTAAGATTTCCTAACACGCCAATATGTAGAGGACCATCTAAGGTCGCGTTTTTTTCACATTTGAAATAATTACTATTGTGTGGGACAACGTTAATTTTACTGCTCTCTATATAGAAAGCCTTTCGCACAATTTCAATTGAAGAGGGATCAAAAAAAGTTATTGTATCTGCGGCTTTTAAAAGCGCTTCGAATGGCTTGCGCCATTCCTCTATATCTAAAGGCCTATTTTCCTTGGGATACCACGCAGGATACCATTCAAGGTTTTTATGAAGGCAATTTTTGCAAATATCAATATCTTGAGGCACACCACAGTAGGTATCCTTAAAATTTAAAAGATGAAGTGATGGGCACAGTGAGTGAAAGTCATTTATTTTAAAGTCCAGTGATGCACTTAATTGCTCGGCCAGTTTAACAATATGTGAAACGCTAACACTAAGATTGGAATGACCATATAAAGAATTGATGATAATGTTTGTACTGTTCGACAGAGCTAGAGTGGAGAATAAGTCTTCAATCAGCAAGGTATTGAATTGAACATTCGCATCGTCATGAATTAATTGAACACACCAAGTTTTATTAGAGGGATATATTCGTAAAATAGAGCCACCCTCAGCTGTAATGGTTTTTATTAAGGCATCTGTATAAATATTAGCACCGCCCCCATCGTTATGGTCAAACAATACGGTAATATTTTTAATCAAATCAATGGTTAGAAATCCTTTCAGCAAATACATTTCATGTGTACTATAATTTTCCGAAGATATCGAATTGGAAAGCAGCGTTTTAGCAAGTGTAGTCATTTCGCTAACAAAAATAGCATGCTTTAACCCTTTAAAGCCTCCTTTTGCCAATGCAGTGAGTGACTTTTGCAATATTCGGTAATACCCGCGTATGCCTGGGTATTTACTCCGATAGTTTTGGTAAAATTTTAACAGTCGAGTCAGTTTTTTGTTTGCCAGTGAAAATTTTCTTATGGGTTTGGTGATCCGCCAAGACGTGGATGTACGATATAAATTTATTTCATGCTTTAACTGATCAATCTCATTCTGAAGTTGTCTTTCCTGTTGTTGAAAACTTGTAATTTGCCTGTCAAGATCTGAGATGGTCTGATTTAAGTGGGAGATGCGTTCGTTGAAACCAGCATTGTGCACAATATCAGGTTGTCGCGAAATACCATTTAACATTATAATTCCTTGTGTATCGGGTCTGTTGACAATTCAGCGTCTATAATAATTACCTGAAAATCAAGTTGAGATGAGTATGTTTAGATTGCATTATTAAGTTTAAAAACGTATTTGTCTAATCAGTCCTGAGAGCCCAACAAGGCGTAAAAGTTTTTTCGTCATGCTTACAAAACTTATTCTTGCGCGTGATCCCCAATTGGCAAGCAATAGTTGTCCATCCATTTGTCTTTGTTTAATATTGATGTTTTGAGTTACTTCGTTAGTCCACCAATTTAAATAACTCGGCTCGACAATTCCGTAAGGATTTGGAAATAGCTTATGTATATCCGGTCTTGATCGATAAGCTCGGCGTGCTTCAGGCTGAATAGACTCACCATTATCGAATTGGCCATAGGCCCAACCATTATAGTGTGGATCCCCTTGCCCTTCAGTAAGCAAGTCTTTCTCATAATCATCCCATAACTCCTGAGCAAGTGCCTGCTCCGGAGCATACTTCATAAGCATGCTGAGCCCATTCCCATTATCATAACTGGTGAAGTGATAGAAGCGAAGAGGCACATTTGCAGCAAAAATAATACCTTTTTCATTTTTGGAAAGAGGGCGATGAGCAATATTCCATGTTGCAACATTGTATCCTCGATCCCTGATAATACCAAGGTTACTAAAAAGGGCTGGAGCAAGATCACACCAACGTTGGTCTGTAAAAAGTCCATTTGGTATGTCGTCGCGACAGAAGAGACGTAAACGCTCAGCCCACCAGCAAATAAAATCAAAGCCCTGACCAGAAGTCTTGGCTGCGAAGAAGCCGAGGTTGTAGATTCCGTGTTTTAGCGTTGAAATTTCATTGTCTTTTATCGCCGCAAGATCTTCTTCCGCATCAAGCAGGTGTGGTGTTAACAAAATGTCGTGTTGATCGAGTAATGACTCAAGAGCAGATAAAGAATTAAATACCTTGATGTCCGGATCAAGGTACATAATTTTATCAACTCCTAGGCGTTTTGAAAGTAATTTAGCTGCAGGTCCTTTTACAGCGGTACAAAGTTCGACAATAGCATGACTGAATGCCCATGCTTTCCAATCTGGTATTCCTAGCTGTTCGATAGTTAGAACCTCATCAAATGGCTCAAGGTTGAGATCAAAGTCAATAGGCAGAACATCTGAGTAAAGCAATACAACTTTCCAAGTCGGATGAAACAGCTTAACTGATTTTGCTAATACTCGTGCTTTGGGAAGGTAGCTTTTTGTAATTGAAGTATAAACAAGCATTATTTTGTACTCTCTTGTGCAAACTTTCTTAAAAAAATGTCTTGCATGGGTATTCCTATAAGGCCTGTCGGAACGCTACTTGACTCTGATTTGAAAAAAACAGCATCGTATATCCAATGATGTTGTTCATGTATACTTTGGGTTCCATTTGCAATAGTAGCGGTAATGCTATATGAGCCAGCTGGAAGCAATGGCATGCGAAAAATAAAGTCTGCCTGAATGTTATTTCCCTCTAGGCAATTAATTGGTTTTTCATAATATGTTAGATATGTATTGTCACCAAACAGGATTTGTCCCAAGTGGTCTTTTATGTAAAAACCGACAATGGGGGCATCAAGAGCTGTATGGGCATGGACATTTATGCAGAGCGTTACGATTTCCCCACCGACAATCCAGGATAGAGGCTGGTGGTTTTCATCAAGTAAGTGCACATCATAAATTTGTGCGCCGCCTTTTCCAAATGATCTCGCATTCGGGTCAAACTTAAATATCTGTATGTCATTACGCAAATTGCTGTAATTAATAAAATCCATACGCTGATCTTTAAGTGAACCAGTTCCTGTTTTTGAAATGGGTTTAAACCTGGTTCTCTGGCTCTCCCCTTGTTGTGCCTCATAGCACGCTTGGTGGTAATGTTCGGTTATTTCCTTTGGGGTGCCTTCTTGGATAATTTTGCCTTTTTCGATCCAAACTGCACGGTTGCACAAGCTTGTAATACTGGCTGTATCATGACTCACAAAAAGTACCGTGCCATTTTTCATAAAATCACGTAAAAAACGCATACATTTTTGAGTAAAGAAAGCATCACCCACCGCTAATGCTTCATCAATCACCAGAATATCCGCATCCACATGCGCAATCACTGCAAAAGCCAAACGAAGCATCATGCCGCTGGAATAGGTTTTTACCGGTTGTTCAATAAAATCTCCAATGTCTGCAAAAGCAACAATGTTGTTAAACCGTTTATGGATTTCCTCTTTACTCAAGCCGAGTATCGACGCATTCATGAACACGTTCTCGCGTCCGGTAAATTCAGGATTAAAACCGGAACCCAGCTCTAGCAGGGCAGCAACACGACCATGCGTTTCGACGTGACCCTGTGTTGGGTTGAGTGTGCCGCAGATCATTTGTAGCAGAGTGGACTTGCCACTGCCATTGCGCCCGATGATTCCGACTGTCTCACCTTTTTTGATTTCAAATGATACGTTTTTGAGCGCCCAAAACTCGCGGTAATATTGTTTGCGGCCTCGAGCGACCATTTGTAACAAACGGTCACGTGGTCTTTTATAAATGTGATAGCATTTGCTTAGGTTCGTGATTTTAACTGCGATTTCAGAGGACATCAGCAAATCCTTTTCTTGATTTTTGGAAACAGACAAACCCTAACCAGGAAAAAATAATGGATATGGCGAGGTAAACGGCATAGAGTCCGATGCTGGGTAAATTTCCCCAGAACAATATGTCTCGTACCCCCTCAATCGCTGGTGTGAGCGGATTGAGGAGTAGTAAATGTTGATAGTTTGCCGGCAATGATGATATTGGATAAAAAATAGGTGAGAGAAACATTAAAACGGTGGTGCCAATGCCAACGATTTGACCGACATCTCGAAGGTATACGCCAAGGGATGCCAACATCCAGCTTAATCCCATGGTAATAAACAATATGGGCAGAACCACTAGGGGTAGAAGGAGCGCTGTGGCATGAGGTAGTCCGAAGAATATCACGTAAAACAGTAGCCAGACGCTTAAGCTCATTAATGCTTGAAACAGTGCTGTACCTACGGTTACCCAAGGCAAAACTTCCAATGGAAAAACTACTTTTTTTACATAGTTGGCATGAGAGAGAATAATGCTGGGCGCGCGCGTAATGCATTCGGAAAATAAATTAAAGACAATCAAACCAGCAAACAGCACTAAAGCAAATTCGGTTTTTGAATCACTGCCGGCATTCCAGCGGGCTTTGAAAACCACGCTAAATACAAAGGTGTAAATCAGCAGCATGACTATGGGATGAACAAACGACCAGAGAAGCCCTAATACGGAGCCGCGGTAACGACCCAAGATTTCACGTTTGGTTAATGCTAAAACAAGCTCTCGATTGCGGATAAGGCTAGCGAACATTTCGCTTGGGGACGTGAAAAATTTATTCATGTGCATACCTCTTTAATTCGGGGTGGCCACGCAAGGCTGAAATCTTCATGATATAGGGATAGATTTGGGCTATAAGCTGGATCAACGTTTAATGTTTCACCCCAGCGCACTTTCATATAATGAACTTCCTGCATAAAGCGAGCTTTTTTCTCGGGCGTATCTTCAGTGCCACGAGTGGCGGATTCGTGATGGTACAGTTCAGCATAGGGCGTCCATATATTACGGTAGCCGGCGTCTCTAATTTTTAAACAAAAATCCACGTCGTTAAATGCTACTTTGAGCTCCGTTTCATTTAAACCACCTACTGTATCATAAATTGCTTTTTGAACAACCAAACAGGCGGCTGTTACGGCGGAATAATTTGAAACAAGGGATGTTCGTAAACAGTATCCAGGATGTTGTTTGGAAAATCCCTTATGTGAATGACCTGCAACGCCACCAATACCTACCACTACACCGCCATGTTGCAGGGTATCATTCGCATACCACAGTTTTGCGCCAACAGCGCCAACACCGGGTTGAAGGGCTAGGCTAACCATTTCAGATAGCCAATTGGGTGAGATGACCTCGATATCGTTATTAATTAATCCAATTACCGTTCCTCGTGCGAGTTGCACGGCAGCGTTGTTAATTGCAGAGTAATTGAAGGGTTGCTGCTCATCGCGTATCACTCTAATATTGGGAGTAACCCAATTTTCGACGGATTGCTGGATCTCGCGGACAAGCTGTGGGACGTCGGAGGAAGCAATGGTTTTGAAGTAGCTCAGAATATCAGGGTCATCTGATCCATTATCGACAATTAAAACTTCATAATTGGGGTAGGTGGTTTTAGTGAGTATACTCTCCAAGCATTGCTGTAGGAGATGTAATCCATTTCTGGTTGGAATAATCAGAGTCACCAAAGGCGGCGTTTCTGGCAAGGCATACTGGATTTTGTAGCCAATTCCAACTTGCTCGGCTTTTCCTGAAATTCCCGATCGTTCTAAATGTTCATTCAAAGCTCGCTCGCCATTCAGCATGGCGTATGGCTTGGCGGTTACAGATGATGCTGTACTGGTTGAATGGACACGCCGGTGATAAAGCACGCGTGGAATGTGAATGATTAGCTCAGGCTTAAGCCGCTCGATACAACGTAATGCAAGATCATAATCCTGCGCTCCCTCAAATTCAGTTCGAAAGCCGCTTATTTCTCGAAGCAGTGTTGTGCGGTATACGCCGAGATGGGAGATTAAATTATGAGATAAAAACAGGTCAGGGTTCCAATCGGGCTTGAAATAGGGATCCTGTCTTGTCCCTTTCAAATCAATTTTATCTTCATCTGAATAGATTAATCCCGCTTCAGGATTGTTTGTAATGGCATCGGCTATCCAAAATAGCGCGTGTTCGGCCAACAAGTCATCGTGATCCATTAATGCAACAAATTCGCCGGTCGCCAGTTCCAGTGCAGCATTGGATGCTCTGGAAATGTGTCCGTTCTCTGTGCGAAATACACATTTTATTCTTGAATCTTCAGCTGCATGCTGCTTAAGTAGAGCAAGTACTGCTTCAGTTTTAGATGCATCGTCTGCAATGCATAATTCCCAGTGAGGATAAATCTGGTTACGTACAGAACGAATGGCTTTGTCCAGCAAATTTAGAGGGGGGTTGTATACAGGCAACACAATGGAAATGAGCGGTCTATTGGGCATAGCTTGAATTTGATTGATCATGGATTGGCGTTTGTTTGCGTCTAATGTGTCGTATTGTTGGATCCATTTAATATAATTATTTCTGTGTGGACGGATTAATCGTCGTTTAATACCTATTACGCCATCGCGTTTAAATAATTGCCATGTGGTGTGAGCAATTGACTTAATAGTACGTTGTTTAAAAATGGTTACTAGCAGTCGAATGAGCTGATGCATGTCTTTGATTTGGTTAATCATGTGTACCACGTCCATTCAATTGAAGTACAAAAAATGAAAATATATAATCAGTCAAACAGCACCGCCTCGTTGAACATCAATCCTTGTTTATCTTTAGCTGATCGTTGAGGACTGCCTTCAAACGGCCATTGGATGGCAATCGTCGAATCATCCCAAGCAATACAGTACTCATGTTCTGGTGCCCAGTAATCGGTAGTTTTGTATAATACTTCTGCTGTATCGGACAGCACGACAAAGCCATGTGCAAACCCTTCAGGCACCCAAAGTTGTCTGGTGTTTTCGCTTGAGAGTATCTCACCAACCCATTGACCAAAGGTAGGGGATGATTTGCGAATGTCTACGGCTACATCAAAAATTTTTCCGGAAATAACCCGTACCAGTTTTCCTTGGGGTTGCTTGATTTGGTAGTGTAGCCCACGAATCACGTTTTTAACTGAACGGGAATGATTGTCTTGGACAAAATTAATCGCGCGATCTGTGATGTTTTCAAACACGCGCTGATTAAAGCTTTCGTAGAAAAAACCGCGCTCGTCTCTAAAAACAGTCGGTTCTAGCAAAAACACATCGGGTATCGCCAAAGAGGTCGCTTTCATTAAAATACCTTTTCTTTAAGCAGATCCAGCAGATACCTGCCATAGTCATTTTTGGCCAAGGGGGTGGCCAGTTTTTCCAGCTGTTCAGCATTAATCCAGTCGTTGCGGTAAGCAATTTCTTCCAGACAGGCTATTTTAAGCCCCTGGCGTCGCTGCACTGTACTCACAAACATACCCGCATCCAGTAGTGATTCATGTGTGCCTGTATCGAGCCAGGTATGGCCCCGTCCCATGATTTCAACTTGCAACAGGCCCTGTTCCATATAAAGCCGGTTAAGATCAGTAATTTCCAGTTCACCCCGTTGAGATGGCTTGATGTCTCTAGCTAAATGGACCGCGTTATTGTCGTAAAAATACAAGCCTGTTACCGCATAGTTAGATTTGGGTTGTGTAGGTTTTTCTTCAATCGAGAGTGTCTTGCCTTGATTATCAAACTCAACCACGCCATAACGCTCAGGATCATGCACATGATACGCAAAAATGGTCGCACCATTCTGTTGTTGCATGGCATTATTAAACAGCTGCGGCATGTCATGACCGTAGAATATATTATCACCCAGGATGAGTGCTGAGCTGTCGTTACCAATGAACGACTCGCCAATGATATAGGCTTGTGCCAAGCCGTCAGGGGAGGGCTGTAGTGCATAGTTCAAATTTAATCCCCACTGCTCGCCTGTGCCCAGCAATTGTTCATATCGGGGTAAATCCTGAGGCGTGGAGATGATAAGAATGTCTCGAATGCCCGCCAGCATCAACGTGCTGAGAGGATAATACACCATGGGCTTATCATAGACAGGCAATAGCTGTTTTGATACAACGTGTGTAGCGGGGTGAAGGCGAGTGCCTGAGCCACCGGCCAGAATGAGTCCTTTTCGCTTTATCTTCATATAGAATGTTCCAATAGAGTTAACTGATTAATTACGCGATCCACATGCACTGTCCAATCAGGAATATGAAGGGCGAGTGCATTGGACAAGGCGCCAATGTCCAATTTTGAATTGTCAGGTCGTTTAGCGGGCAGCGGGTATTCGTTCGTGGAAATCGGGTGAATCTGCTGACGGGTTAGTTTGAGTAGCATTCCGTTATTCAGGGCTTTATCTACCGCGTAGCAGGCTAAGTTATGCCAGTTTGTTGAGCCGGCTGATGTCAAATGGTAAATGCCATTTTGAATGGTTTTTTTTCGGTAGCCTGCAATAGCCAATGCCGTGACATCAGCAATCAGCTCTGCAGAGGTTGGCGCGCCATATTGATCTGCCACAATGCGAAGGCTGTCTCGTTCGCGAGCCAACTGTAGAATGGTTTTAATAAAGTTTTTACCGCTGCTTGAAAATACCCAGCTGGTTCGAAATATCAGATGATTACAACCACTGAGAAGTATCGCTTCCTCGCCTGCGCGTTTGGAGGCTCCATAAACACTTTGCGGATTAACGGAATCGGTTTCAAGATAGGGCTCTTTTTTTTGGCCATCAAATACATAGTCTGTAGAATAATGCACAAGTAAAGTTTTATTCTGTTGAGCATACTCAGCAAGAATCGTGAGCAGGTTTGCATTAATAAGAAATGCCGTTTCTGTATCGCTCTCTGCTTTGTCTACAGCAGTATATGCGGCTGCATTCACAATAATATCTGGCTGATGAACATTGAGCAGGTGACTTAAGCCCGATAAATTTTCCAAGTTGTGATCCGCTCGTCCAAGGGCAATAACGTGACCTAATGGGAGCAGGGTCCGCTTGAGTTCTGTTCCGACCTGGCCATCTTTTCCCAGCAGTAAAATCTTCATGCGTACTGCCTTAAAACCCAATGACGGTATTCGCCGCTAGTGATATTATCCACCCAGTCTTGGTTATTTAAAAACCATGTTACCGTTTGCTCAATACCTGATTCAAACGTGTGTAGCGGTTTCCAATTCAGCTCAGCCGCAAGTTTTGACGCATCAATGGCATAACGCCGATCATGGCCTGGGCGATCCGTGACGTAGGTAATTTGTTCTGCATAAGTATGTCCGTCATGCCGAGGTTTTCTCTGGTCTAGAATGGAGCAAATGGTTCTAATGACCTCAAGGTTTGTTTTTTCATTCCAGCCGCCAATGTTGTATTCGCCACCCACTTTGCCTTGTGCCAATATGCGGCGGATAGCACTGCAATGATCACTGACATGCAACCAGTCGCGGATCTGTTGACCATCACCATAAACAGGAATGGGTTTGCCAACTAGGGCATGATGAATACACAGAGGGATTAATTTTTCTGGAAAATGGTAAGGTCCGTAATTGTTTGAACAGTGGGTGACAACGGTTGGCAGGCCATATGTATGATGGTAGGCACGAACCAAATGATCAGAAGCCGCTTTGCTCGCAGAATATGGGCTGTTGGGTTCATACCGGCTTGATTCGGTGAAGGCCGGTGCGTCTTTTTCCAGTGATCCAAACACTTCGTCAGTCGAAATGTGGATAAAACGAAAATCCTGTTTGTTCTTGTCGTCTAAACTACCCCAGTACTGGCGAACGGCTTCCAGTAGTGTAAACGTACCCGTAATATTGGTTTGGATAAACTCACGCGGTCCATGAATAGACCGGTCGACATGGCTTTCTGCAGCAAAATGCACGACTGCTCGGATTTGATGATTGAGAAGCAAGTCAAACACTTGATCCCTGTCATTAATATCACCTTGCACGAAGACATGTCGTGAGTCTTGCTCCAATGATTGGAGATTCATCAGATTTCCGGCATAAGTCAGTTTGTCGATATTAACCACAGACTCATCATGGTTCGCTAACCAATCCAGTATGAAGTTACTACCAATAAAACCAGCTCCGCCTGTGACAAGAATAGTCATATCTCATTTCATCCGTAATTTATATTTTTTTTAATAGAGCCGCGGCTATTAATCCGAGGTTTCCTGAAAAAGTTTGCCTGTGAATGCCAAGCCGTTTTAACTTAATCAATCGGGAAATCAAACTCCGATCTCTGGCATCAATAATCTCCATTAACACCTGTGTATTTTTTTCAGTTAATCGATGTTTTATAGATAATAATGCATGAAAATTTAAGTCATTCCACGTTTTAAAACGTCCTTTGAACATTTGTATGGCTCTGTCAAAACGAGCAGACCAACCAATATTACCACCGATTAGGTTGTTCCCATGTTGTCTGTAGTTAAGTGTTGGATTAGGGTTATAAAAAACGCTGCCACCTGCACCTGCGACAACCAGATAAGTCCACCAATCATGGGAGGCTATGTTAATTCCTTCGCCCGCCTCCTGCAATAGATTTAATGTATCATTATTGAATACCATGGTATTTCCACCACCAATGTTTTGCATTAATGCGTTTAAAAACACAGGTTTTTTTTCAAAGAGCGGTGAATGGCCGATGACGTTTCCCTTTTCATTGACCAGTGTGGTTCGTCCGCAATACAATGCAGGCGTTCCTTTTGGAACAGTATTTAACCACGCAACGGCCTGTTGAAGCTTGGTAGGATGCCAGATATCGTCCTGATCGGAGTAGGCGAAATAAGTGCCCACCAGATTTTTGTTACAAACTAGCGAGAGAAAATTAGCGGAAAATCCCTTGCGGGGGCCTGCTAAAATATGCAATACATCCTCACCAAGGCGAGTTTGATAGTCTTTTAAAATTTGAATGGTATTATCACTCGAACCATCATCTGAAATCCATATTTCCCAGTTGTTATGAGTTTGTCCGCAGATAGAGTCCAATTGCTCGACCAAATAGCGTTGGCCGTTATAAGTACCCATTAAAATGATAATTTTGGGATGTAGCATCAATCTAACTCCAAATGGGGGCTGAGCTTTACATGAATTTTTTCTGCGTCAAATTATGACGGATTTTGGGTATTATAACCAGTGTTTCAATGAATTGAGTATATAGACATCTTTTTTCAAGAGGCGTAGTATTCTCTCGATGTTAGCAATCAAGATCTGTATACGGAATCACAATGCATTTAATCCCGGTTATTTTATGTGGTGGAGTCGGTGCACGGCTTTGGCCTGTGTCGCGCGAATCTCATCCCAAGCCCTTTATCCGCTTGGCTGATGGACAAAGTTTATTGCAAAAAACGTTCCTGCGTGCAGCCCAACTGTCTGGTGTTGAAGAAATTCTTATTTCTACCAATCGAGATTTGTACTTTAAAACTGAAGACGAATTTCGTGAGGTGAATCAACTACAGCGAGCGACCTCCTATATTCTTGAGCCGTTTGGTCGTAATACAGCCGCTGCGATTGCTGCTGCAGCACTTCAAATTGCGCAAACGCATGGCGATGATGCTCTCATGCTCGTGCTACCCGCAGATCATCTTATTTCAGATCAAGACGCTTTTTCCGAGGCGGTTAGTGCTGCGGTCGAGCTAGCCAAATGCGGTAAACTGGTCACGTTCGGTATCCAGCCTGAATGCCCGGAAACAGGTTATGGATATATTGAAGTGAATGGTATGGATGTCTTGAGTTTTGTCGAAAAACCCAGTTTGGAAAAGGCTCAGGAATACCTCGATTCAGGTCGTTTTCTTTGGAACTCTGGTATGTTTTGCTTCACAGCTGGGGTTTTGATCCAGGAAATGGTGCTGTATTGTCCTGAAATTATCCTGACAACAAAGACCTGTCTCGAACAGGCACGCATTGCAACGGGCAAAAACTTCAAGCAACTCGAACTGGACTCTCCCAGTTTTAACCTGGTTCCTGATAATTCTATTGACTATGCGGTGATTGAAAAATCAAACCATGTTGCCGTTGTGCCGTGCAGTATTGGATGGAGCGATATTGGTTCTTGGACTGCATTGGGTGATTTATCCACACCCAATGCTGAAGGTAATCGCATCGAAGGAAACGTTCAACTATACAATGTATCGAATTGTTATATTCGTAGCAAAGAGCGTTTGGTCGGTGCCGTCGGAGTTGAAAATCTGCTAATAATCGACACCCCTGATGCCTTGCTGGTTGCTGATAAATCCCAAGCCCAAGACGTGAAACGGATTTATGCTCAATTGAAAGAGCAGGGACATGAAGCGCATAAACTTCATCGCACGGTACACAGACCTTGGGGCGCATACACTGTGTTAGAAGAGGGGCCTCGATTTAAAATCAAGCGCATTGAGGTAAGACCCGGCGCCAGCCTCAGTTTGCAAATGCATCATCATCGCAGCGAACACTGGATTGTAGTCAGCGGCATTGCCAAGGTCACTAATGGTGACAAGGAGATGTTTGTTCGAACCAACGAATCCACCTACATTCCTGCTGGTCACAAACATCGCCTTGAAAACCCCGGTGTATGCGAGCTGGTCATGATCGAAGTTCAAAGTGGTGAATACATGGGTGAAGACGATATAGTACGCTTTGATGATGTGTATGGACGAATTTAGGGCGCTTGATTTTCTTATTATCGACCGGAAGGAATGCACGGGCCATCAACGTACGCACCATTTAGCGTCAGACTCATGTTTACATTTGCTCGATGATATCGAGCTAGTATGTCATACTGTGCTGTTGTAATGTAGCCGTATATGTTACCGCAGTATACTAGGGAGTGTGCTGTTGCTGTTGGCTTGATCTGCATGTTGAGGTCGCATTCCCCCCGATAACGGGTTAAATCGCAATTGGCGTAAGTGGTAACTGTCGCAAAGCTTAATGCAATAAACAGAAGGGTTGTGTGTTTCATGAATGATAACTCCGTGGATACTTTATAGTTGTATCGACGGGTTAGAGAAATTCTTTAGGCTATAACTTTGGACATTGGACAAAAGTAGCGTAGGGTGGGCACGTCGCTCTAGCTCCTTTGCCCACCCTACGGTCCTTACGGTTAATCCACAGTGTCCAAATTCAAATAATGTCGTTTAAACGACTTTTTTTCCAACCAATTTTTCTTTAATACGCGCAGCACGACCAGCCAGATTACGCAGGTAATATAGTTTGGCGCGGCGCACGTCACCACGGCGTTTAACAGTGATGCTGTCAACAACAGGGCTATATGTTTGGAAAACACGTTCAACACCCACGTTATGCGATATTTTACGCACAGTGAAAGCAGAGTTCAGGCCGCGGTTACGCTTGGCAATGACAACACCTTCAAATGCTTGTAAACGCTCACGGGCGCCTTCCTTTACTTTAACCTGGACTAAAACTGTGTCGCCTGGGTTGAATTCAGGAATAATTTTGCCTTGCATTTGCTCAGCATTGATTTGGTCAATAATATTGGTCATTGCTCACTCCTCGTGTTCATATTTAAATTCAACAAGCAGTTGCTTGTCTGTATCAGTCAATTGCAATTTCTCTAATAAATCCGGTCGTTTCAACCAGGTTGAACCCAGGGCCTGCTTTCTTCGCCAGCGATCTATGTCTCGATGGCTCCCCCCCAGCAATACATCCGGTACTCGTCCTTCCGGCAAAATGGCAGGGCGGGTGTAGTGGGGATGATCCAGCAAACCATTCATAAATGAATCTTGCTGCGCCGATCCTGTATGTCCAAGACTCCCGGGTAGCAGACGCACAATCGCGTCCATAAATACCATGGCTGCCAGTTCGCCACCACTTAAAACAAAATCTCCCAGCGACCATTCTTCATCGACATGATGGGTAATGATACGTTCATCAATTCCCTCATACCGGCCTGCCAAAAAAAGTAGCGATTGTTCTTTGACAGCGATTTCATTTAAATCAGCTTGCTGAACAGTCTTGCCCTGCGGACTTAAATAAATAGTCTTGCAGGTGTCGGGCATGTGACTCTTTGCATGCTTGATTGCTGCATGCAAGGGTTCATACATCATGACCATACCAGGTCCGCCACCATAAGGCCTGTCATCAATCTGTCGATGGGCGTTATTGGCCCAATCGCGTGGATTCCAACAGTCAAGTCTGGCTAGACCCTGTTCAATTGCTCGCCCCGTGATGCCATGGTTCAGGCTGGAAAACATCTCGGGCATTATGCTGATGACACCTAAATGCAGCATTGACTAATAAAAGTCCGGATCCCAGTCGACGGTGATTAGGCGTTTTCTGGAATCGATTTCGAGAATCACATCTTCGGGCAAGAATGGAATCAGGTAGCGTCCTTCACCAAGAACAACCAGCACATCATTTGAGCCGGTTGCCATGATTTCACTGACGACACCCAGTACACGACCTTGTTTGGTTACAACGCTCATATCCATCAGTTCATGCCAGTAATATTCGTCTGGTTTCAGTGCCTGAAGTTGCTCGCGTTTAACGGCGATTTCAACATTGGTCAGTCGCGCAACCTGTTCTCGCTCGGCGTAACCCTCGACTTGCGCCAAAATAAATTTATTATTTACTTTGGTTTGCAAAACATTTAGTGGTTGCCATTGATTATTGCTGCCAACATGCCAGTGCGTGTAGTTCAATATATTTTCGCGGGGTTCTGTAAAAGATACAACCGTGATAAATCCTTTGATCCCATGGGGGCGACCAAATCGACCAATAACAAGCCAGTCAGTGTTTGTGTCCAAGTTAAGCGGCTTCTGCAACATTAACAGCAGTCTTTTTAAATTCTTTGATTAGGGCAGCAACGCGATCTGATAATTGCGCGCCAAGTCCTTGCCAGTCAGTAACTTTTTGAACATCAAGGTGCAGACGGGTTTCTTGTCCACGTGCAACAGGATTGAAATAGCCAATACTTTCAATGTAATTTGCGTCCCGACGTCTGCGACTATCAGTCACAACGATATGATAAAAAGGGCGCTTCTTGGCGCCTGCTCGTGCTAAACGTATAACGACCATTGTATCCTCTGCTTATAACGTGATTACGTAAAAATGCCGTGTATTGTACGAAAATTAACTCGACATTGGAAGGGTTTGTATCGATTTATTTATAGTAACTAGCTGAAACCTCCAGGAAGCATCCCTTTTAAGCCAGCCATTCCTCCAATCCCGCGCATCATTTTTTGCATGCCGCCGGGTTTGCTGAACTTTTTCATCATTTTTTCCATTTGAGTAAATTGCTTGAGCAAGCGATTGACGTCCTGTATTTGCGTGCCGGATCCCATTGCAATACGTTTTTTTCGTGACCCAACGATAAGCTTTGGAATTCGTCGTTCTTTTGGCGTCATCGAATTAATGATGGCTACTGTTTGTGAAAGGCTCTTGTCATTGACCTGGTTCATGGCCTGTTGTGGCAATTGACCGATACCGGGTAATTTACTCATCATGCCGGTGATGCCACCCATATTGTTCATTTGTAAGAGTTGTTGTCTGAAATCTTCCAGATCAAAGCCGTTGCCTTTTTTAATTTTTTTAGCTAGTTTTTCGCTGGCCGCTTTATCTGTTTTGCGTTCAACTTCTTCAATCAGGGTAAGAATATCACCCATGCCCAGAATTCGTGAGGCAACACGCTCAGGGTGAAATGGCTCCAGCGCTTCAATTTTTTCGCCAGTACCCATAAATTTAATCGGCTGGCCGGTGATTTGTCTAACTGATAATGCTGCACCTCCGCGTGCATCACCATCTGTCTTGGTTAAAATCACACCGGTGAGTGGTAGCGCGTCATGGAATGCTTTTGCCGTATTCGCTGCATCTTGGCCCGTCATGCTATCGACTACAAACAGGGTTTCTGCAGGCTGGATGGCATGATGAAGTGCTTTTATTTCAGACATCATGTCTTTATCAATATGCATACGACCTGCCGTATCAACAATCAGGATATCCATGAATTGTTTTTTGGCGCTTTCCAATGCTTTTTTGACAATGGCGAGTGGTTTTTCGTGTGCATCTGCAGAGAAAAAAGCGACATCCAGTTGAGTGGCGAGTAATTCCAGCTGTTGAATTGCTGCTGGTCGATATACGTCCACGCTCACCAGCATAACTTTTTTCTTTTCAGTGTCTTTTAAATAGCGAGCCAGTTTGGCGGCACTGGTAGTTTTACCTGAGCCTTGTAAACCTGCCAATAAAAATACAGCGGGAGGCTGAGTTTTGAAGTTCAACTCACTGCGCGTATCCCCCATAAGATGAACCAGTTCATCATGAACAATTTTGATCAAGGCTTGATCGGGTTGTAAACTGGTTATAACATCTTGGCCCAATGCTTTTTGCTTGACCTCTTCTATGAAGTCTCTGACGACGGGTAAAGCAACATCAGCTTCGAGTAGTGATAGCCGTACTTCACGCAACGCGTCTTGCATGTTGTCTTCAGTTAAGCGACCTTTGCCGCTAATGTTTTTAAAGGTTCGGGTCAATCGTTCGGTTAAATTGTCAAACATGATTTTGCCTTTTGCAGTCTAAAATTTTGATAACACAAATGATATCACAGATATCAATGGATAAAAATGTAGGGTGGGAAAGGAGGCAACGGCGACGTGCCCACCAATTACACAGCCATCACTTTGCATCAGGTGGGCACGTCGCCGCTGGCTTCTTTACCTACCCTACGGGTCTTTGCGAAAGCATTGAAGCCAGTTATACTCTTTTTTTGCGTACTCAATAGCTCGTTAAGGATATCCGTGCATCTCTCTATATCCATTCTTTTATTGCTGGTGTTGTTTTTGGTGGTGCTTGCAGCATTTTTTTCGGCATCTGAAATTGGAATGATGTCGATAAATCGATATCGGTTGCGGTACTTGGTGAAAAAACATGACAAACAAGCCATTCGGGTTAACCAATTGTTGGCTCATCCTGATCGCCTGCTCAGTGTCGTTCTGATTGGTAATACTCTGGCTAACATTATTGCTTCTATGGCTGCGACGTTGGTAGGTCAGCATTTGTATGGTGATCTTGGAGTCGTCGTGGGGACGGCATTATTAACGATTATTATTTTAGTATTTTCAGAAATGACGCCGAAGACGCTGGCTGCCCTATATCCGCAGCAGGTTGCGTTTGCTTGTTCATTTCCATTAATGATATTACAGCTGGTTTTCGCGCCATTGGTGTATTTGGTTAGTGGCGTGGCGAATGGTATTTTACGTCTGTGTGGTGTTTCTCTTGATAAAGCTCAGCGAGAGGCACTCACCGGTGAGGAATTGCGCTCAGTTGTGCATGAGGCTGGAGGATTATTGCCCATTGAACACAAAAGTATGTTAATTAGCTTGCTTGATTTGGAGCAGGCACGTGTTGAAGATATCATGGTGCCAAAGGCGGAAATTATTGGCATTGATTTGGATCAGCCATGGAGTCAGTTACTTGAGCAACTGGAAACAACACAGCATACACGTTTGCCTCTTTTTCGTACGAGCATTGATAACTTGGTTGGCATGATCCATTTGCGCAATGTTTTAAATCTGGTGTTAGACGAGCGGCTGGATATGGATGGTTTACTGAAAATTGCTGAGGCACCTTATTTTATTCCTGAGGAGACCCCTCTGAATGTACAAATCCTGAATTTTCAGAAAATGAAACGACGCAGCTGTTTTGTGGTGAACGAGTATGGCGATATACAGGGCTTAGCCACGATGGAAGATATTCTTGAAGAAATTGTCGGGGAATTTACCACCGATATCGCAGCACTGAGCAAGGATATCACACCACAGGAAAATGGTTCCGTCATTGTGGATGCCAGTGTTACATTACGTAATTTAAATCGGATGTTAAACTGGCACTTGCCCCTGCTTGGGCCTCGCACGCTCAGTGGCTTGATAATTGAGTATTTAGGCTATATTCCACCAGCTGAATGCTGTCTTGGTATTGAAAACTATCAAATTGAAATATTAAAGGTGAGCGAGAATACCATTAAGAGTGTACGTATTATCAAAGTAGCAAAAAAACGAAATGGTTAGGCAATAACCTGAGCGCTGTAGGGGCGAGCGGCGCTCGCCCTGTGTTCTCAGACCAGAATATGGGTATCAATTGTCCTCAATAAAATTCATTGAGCATTTTGTAGAGGCAGGTAATTGAGCGTCTATTTGTGTTTCTGTAGAGTTAATCCTCGCTCTTTTAAATACACTAACATCTGACACATGCACCTTCACTTGGTTTCTTATTTCTACAAGGTCATTTGCTGCAGCCAGAATCAGAGCATCTCCCGATGATCTCAAGCAAACGCTTATCGATCTAAAACCAGCTGAACCCAGAGCTCGTTTAAGTTTGTAATGGGTTATTGAAAGATGCTAAAGTATCGGTCAAATAATTAGCTTCGAGTGACATTATCAAGCTTTAACGGCAGGCATTTAACCCGATGATAAACATAAAAAGGATAGTATTATGTTTGGATATTGACCAAACAATAATGAGCCATGCTGCTCCAATAGATTGGATTGATTTTAATGGCTCAAATCAGTATGGTGATGCCAGTGCTTGGGTAAATTCTCTCACGGAAATAAAAACGTATTGTGAAGAACGATCATTTGAGTTTGTAGTTCAAATAGTTTCAGCTAAAGATGGCATGGATCTCCTAATAAGACAGGTTTTTAATGCGTTGCACTCTTTTTTACTTCCTTTAAATAAGCAAGGAAAAAGCAATATACCCTTTGCTGATCCAACGGAAGGTTATGTGTCATCGCCTACACTACTCTATTATATGATGCATAAGGATATGATAAAGCGATGCAGGTTAACAGCAAATCAAACTACATATATTATTGCTGATGAAGAGTTACTTCCTCCTATTCATCTATGCAGGTATAACCTCATCAGTAAAGATAAATTTGTTGGATTTGGCGATAACAAAAGTTATTCAAAAGCATTGGTTATGAAATATATCTCTGAATACTTTCATGACATAACACCGGCTGAAAACATGTTTCTTTTGGATGATCAAACCCCAAATATTCAAGATATTCAACAAATCCCATATGGTTACCAAGGCGTATTAGCCGAAGAGCTTTATCGATTAGAAAAAGGCACCAAAGAAGAGAGAACCATAGCCTGCCATGAAATATTAACAACGTTAAAAGCCAAAATAAAAACACGAGTCGATTTTATTTTGGCTAATGAGCTTTCGAATGAAGAACAGAATTGTGCACGCGTTAACGTACAAAACAATATACCTGTTGTCCAGCCGCACGAGATACATCTTGCTGTAAAAGCGGGTAATCTAAAACGTGTTAGAGAGCTCATTACACAGAATCCAAGTCTGATTCATGCCGTAGATGCATTTAATCAAACTCCTTTACTATGGGCTGCATCCAAAGGATATCATGACATTGTTGTTTTTCTTATTGAGAAAGGCGGGAATGTTAATCAAGCAACCCAATTACCAGACAAGGGTTCTCCTCAAAAAAATCATAATAATACGCCTTTAGACTGGGCAATTATAGGTGTGCATTTTGCAACCATTGACGTCCTTCTTAAGGCATGTGCTATCACAAATGATCAATCAGATAGAGTTTTACTCTTGTTAATGATTCAAGCCCAGAATATTACCCAAGTACAAGCTTTAATTGCACACAATAAATCTTTGCTAAACCAGTTAGATAACAATGGTTATACACCGCTCCATGAGGCAGCACTCTTTGGTCAAGTGGATATTGCTCATTATTTAATTACTGAAGGTGCCGAACTAGATATTTGTACGCCTGCAGCCACAGATAAATATAAAAATATTAAATTACCAAACCATACGGCAATTGAAATAGCATGCGAAATGAAGAATGGTTCAATGGTTATTTCCCTCTTTGAGGCTAGTGCCATCGTCACTCCCACTCGAGATAAAAGGATACAAGTTATCCACGTCCTTGCACAACATGGGGCATTGAATCATGTGCAAACACTGATTGAGCGTTACCCTGAGCTTGTCCATGCGAAAGATACCTCAGACCAAACTCCATTGTTATGGGCTGCCTCAAAAGGCCATCATGATATTGTCAAGCTCCTTATTAGTAAAGGCGCGAATGTCAATACACCAACACAACATCCAATCAATCACAAACACTCGAGAGATAATCATTACACGCCTTTGGATTGGGCTATCGCTGGTGGTCATACTGACGTTATATTTTCACTTATGGATGCAGGGGCGACCACTAGTTATGCCCATACTACAATTAAAAATAAAACGTTAGAAAATCTAATCAAAGATAACGATTTCATTTTAGTCCAAATATTAATCAAATGTAATCCAGCATTACTCAATAAACTGAGTGATGATGGATATGCACCCCTACATTATGCAGCGATTTATGGTCATATCGGAATGATACATTTTTTAATTGCATTAGAAGCAGATGTAAACATCACTACCGCTCCTGTGGTTCCAGGTATCTATAGCGGAGAGCGTCATCACCAGATGACCGCTATGAAACTTTGGTCGTTATATCATCCGTTGCAAAAGAATGTCTTTAATCGCTATTGCCGCATGCAAGATCTGGAAAAAAGAAAAACTCAAATCACTACACTCATCGCATCTCAAATACCAAGTGTAATCTGGGCACGGTATGCTAATTTACACAATGAGAAAACCATTTTGGAAGATTTAAAACAAAAAATACTGCAAACCACATTCAAGCCAACTGATAGTTCCTATAAAACAGCTGATTATGTTTTAATTGAAATTATTGATGTTTGGACACGTGAATGGAACGTGGACGATGAAAGTCCTCGCTCTCACTCGAGCAAGCAAAGTGGATTTTTTCCACAAAGCAATCCCCCACCAAAACTAACTTTAAAAGTGCTACAAGAGATTAGATCACTTCTTGGCTTGAGTTCAAACAAATATCAAAATATAGATGCATATGCTACTGCTCTTATTGAGTCTGAGCAAGTGGCAGCACTCGCCAAGTTGCACTAAATTCAGGGGTGACAGCATCGAGGTTCATTTTCATTTGATCCCCCCGTCGCCATCGTCTTAAAATTTTTTTACCGAGATGTTATGACGTGTTAGCAAGACCAACGTATACAGATATTGGCATAGCAAGCAATGTCAAAATCCTTCATGACCCAGTATAAATATTTGTACACAGCAGCGCATTATAAGACGTAACGCTGCTGGGACAAATCGTAAAGCTACAAGGGCCAGAGCCAGGATAGCCATTAGCAATCCCGACACTTGTTGACGCAATGGGTCCATTGGGCGTAATACTGTGAGTATTAATGTTACAAGTTGAGCTGCCAGTACAGTATATTGCACGATACGATGTATTCGTATCACCAAGCCAATTTAGATTAATGCCGTTAATTGTCCATGGGTTAGCTTGAGTAGAGCAGGCTTGTGCAAATTCGGTAATTTGCCCTACTAAAGTGGTCAAAGAGTAATCCATAGACCCTGTATGAGCGGCTGAGTCTGTTGCAGTTATTGTGAAGTTATATGTATTAGCTGTTGTTGGTATGCCTGAGATCACTCCCGTAGTTTCGTTCAAAGAGAGCCCTGGTGGTAATGAGCCTGATGAAATTGTATATGAATAGGGTGCTATCCCTCCGCTGGTTGTAATGGTTTGATTATATTCATTATTAATCGGTGCTGCAGGTAAGGTGGAAGGTGAAATAATCAGACCCCTGACAGCGAGCACATAACCTTTAGCGCCTGTATTAGAGAGTGAATCTGTTGCTGTGATTGTAAAAATAGATGTGCCATTTACCGTTGGTATACCGGATATTATACCGGTTGATGTATTCAACGTCAGTCCAACCGGTAAAGAGCTAAAAGTAATGGAGTACGTATAAGGCGCTACGCCACTACTGGCTGTAATCGTTTGAGTATAGGTTGTGTTCCCTATTGCGGTGGGCAGAAGAGAAGAGGGAGATAGAGATAGAGGCCCACTGACCACGAAAGTGTAAGCTTGAGAGGCTGTGCTGTAAATAGAGTCATTTGCAGTGATTGTGAAATTATAGGTATTGACCGTCGTTGGTGTACCTGAAATGACCCCCGTTGAACTATCTAAAGATAATCCAGTTGGCAGAGCCCCTGAGGTGACTGTATACGTATAGGGAGAGACGCCGTCGCTTGCTGTAATGGTCTCACTGTATGCTGTATTGAGTGTAGCTCCTGGAAGCGTAGTTGGAGACAAGACGAGCCCCGTGACGACTATCGAGTAAGGTATGGAGCCTCGGAGTCCATTGAGGTCAAATGCTGTCAATGTTAAGTTATATGTTCCATCTGTTATCGGTGTCCCTGAAATTACTCCAGTGGAAGAGTTTAAGGATAGACCCGTTGGCAATGAGCCATAACTAATCGAGTATGTATAAGGAGCAGTACCACCACTTGCAGTGACTGTCTGAGTATAGGCAGTATTTAAGGTGCCTGCAGGTAAAGAGGAGGGCGTAATGGATAGTGGCCCGCTGACTACCAAAGTATATGCAAGAGCACCAGTATTAGACATGGAATCTACTGCGGTGATTGTGAAGCCATAAGTGCTGTCTGTAGTGGGTGTACCAGAGATTACGCCGGTTGATTGTGCCAAGGATAGCCCAGGAGGCAATGCACCGGATGAAATAGTATAGGTGTACGGAGCAATGCCGCCACTTGCGGTAACGGTTTGATTGTATCCTGCATTGAGACGCGCACTTGGCAATGTGGTTGGTGTAATGGGGAGGGGGCCGCTGACCACCAGAGTATAATCATGAGAGCCCGTATTAGTCAGTGAATCTGTTGCAGTGATTGTGAAATAATAAGTGTCATTTGTTGTTGCTATGCCGGAGAGTAAGCCGGTCGATTGGTTTAGAGATAGTCCTGAGGGTAATGCGCCTGCGGTAATCGCATAAGTGTAAGGCGCCAGACCGCCGCTTGCGGTAATCAATTGATTATATAAAAATCCATCCAGCGTGGCTGCAGGTAAAGAAGCGGGCGTGATTGAGAGGGGGCCATCCACCAAAATGGACAGCACTTTGTTTTGTGCACTACTCAGCGAAAATAAACAATATCCATTGCTGCTGGAAGTACAATCAATTCCAATCTTGGCTAATTGATAATTGGGGGTGTGAATTTTAATACCCACGGAAGGGTATACGTGATTGGGTATTGCAGGAGCTATCGCGAGCGTTAACCCCTTCGCGGTGTAATTTTGGCAGCTTAAGGCAGCTTGTCCGTTCAAGCATAATGTAATATTGATCTCGGCTGGAGTTCCTGTTGCAGACACATTAAATAACAGGCCACTTGTGCCTGCGAACGCACTCAAGCATAGTGTCAAAAGTAATGCCGTCCCCATGCTCATTAGTAGTCGTTTGATCAAGAGAAATGTTCCTTGTTGATTAAAATTAAGTTTCTTGATTTAAGAAGAATCAATGAGGTCGCCCATTTGAAACTCTTTGTCAAATGGCAATACTAAACTGATTGGGTTATTTTACCAGTTTTTATTATTATTCAAGTCGCTAGAAACAGAGGGGGCAAATCTATTGATGAACTATATAGCGTTTATATAAGCTCATCAATGGATTTGACTCTGAACCCTCTTGCTCAACCGTGAGGGCACCATATTTACCTATATTTATTCCCATGAGTTGATCATCACGGTAGAACAATTGGTCTTTGTCGACAGGAGATTGTGCGCCATCAACAAATTTTTTGGCTGAAAGATAGATTTGGATCAATGAGATCATCCAGCTCTCCGTTGTGACCCCCACTACGATACCAAAAAGATGTTATTTTTTCTTTTAAAGGTCGATTTTCATCATCAGATGGTTTTCCCGGCTTCAACCCAAGCCCTATACTGAGTGAAGCAGCGACATCTATCACCTGATCATCAATTACGTTAGTCACACTGATCTTGGGCTGCTCTTTTGCTCTGTTTTCGGGTTTATTGTCTGCATTTAACAAACGATGCATTTCATTTACAGAGTCCATTTCGCAACATGATGAATAAAGTACTGCACTAAAAGCAGGTGTCATTGGCATCGTGAGTGGTTTTTCAGTCCATAATAGTTGAATTGAAAGAAGCGCACCGAAAATCAACCCAGCTAAACTACCAGCCACTAAACCACCAATAGCAATTGCTCCACCTACAAGACTACCTACCAAGTTAACAGCATTATCAAGAAATGATGCCATGGTTGAAAATGTTTCATTTATTGCAAAAGCGGCCAAATTAAATGGATAAGCCAAACAATAGCCAATATTATTGAATAAGGATTTAATATCATCGCTTATCGATTTTGAAAAGAAGCTAAATGGGAACGCTATCATTTCGCCAATAACAGTCATTATTTCTTGCAGCAAGAATCCAACTGCTTGAGTACAAAACGCACCAATATAGCCAATAGCCGCTGTTGCGCTAGCAGTTACCAGGCCTACCGAAGCAACAAATCCCGCAAATGTCGTACCCACAGCGACACCTGAAAGAGCAAGCGCAATGGTAGAAGTAATCAATGGGGCATAACTTGACTGTTTGGAAGTGTATTTGTTGGTCATATTTCGTGTAAGACTTGCCGGGATAACCGATGCAATACGTGCAAACGATCGATCTATTTCAAGATTTACCAAGTGACCTTCTTCATGCAGTTGTCGTGCCACATGCGTTGCAACGCCTCCACCTAATGAAAGGCCATGAAGAGTGATATTTTGAGCGGGAATACCTTGATCAATGAGGCGTTTAGCCTGCTGATAGCCTGCTTTAAATAAATTATGCGCAGAATGCGTTCCGCCTTTACTGGAACCTACTCCAGGGTAATTCCAAAATATATAATTTTTATTCGGCTCGGCTGTAATACGATTATAAGCTGTTGTAACGCCCATGGCATCTTGTCCGTTGCCGCAACAGAAAATCTCATACTGTTGATTTTGATCCTGTTTTTTTTGCTTTGCCTCAAGTGTTTCTAACCCATCTACCGATAGTGAGCTTAATGTATGCGTTGCGGCCATCACATCATAATAATTAGTTTTGAATGCATTGAAATAATGATCTTCAAGATTTGATCTGCTAAACAAAGATTTTACCGTGCAAAATCCCTGTTCATTATTTTCTAATGGCTTCTTTTTTTTTACAATGAATTTAGCTGGCAATACGGCTGACATGATTAATGTAGAAAGATACGTTGGTGTCATTAAACCCCGTTCACCTAAACCAGAAAAGGAGTGATACATATCCATTGGAAATTGAATCGGAAATTCTTGATTGATTTTTTTCGGCATTTTTTTTTCACTTACACAGTTATAGACGAATCAAAGTGAATATTGTAACATGCATTGATCTAAAAATGATCATATTCAGTGTTATTTAAACAATAATCCAGCTTAATATTTAATTAATCAATCAGTTAACATAATCGACACACATGTTTTGCCGTTTAAGGGGTCACCCATTTGACAAAGATTTCAAATGGATGACCCCTCTTATCTGCAGCGATTGCTCCTGTATACGATCGATTATTTGGTAAAAAAAACTGCTCGTAGTTCTCGCTGCGATAAACCCCGTGCTTTAGTTGGATCTTAATTTAAACATACAGAAATATTTTCAAGCAAGTTATTATAAAAACAAAACCAAGTCAGTTATACTGACAAAATTAACCACACAAACCTTGGGATCAATTTTCCGACCCCATTACTTGAGCAACTCTGTTGCACTTCACTTTTGAATCGGCGTTTTAAAAAATGTACAAAATCCAGGTAAGTAAAGTATGACAAAAGTAGAGATGAGGGCAATCATAGAGGCCATTAAATCAGGTCATTTGGACTATATGATCGAATTGTCTAATGAGACTATGGATTGGCAGCTCACGCGCTTGAACGATGGCCATTATAACATACTCCCAATTCATCAAGCGTGCAGGTATGGGCAACTTGAGATCGTACAGTTACTTCTTGAGAAAAAACCAGATTTACTTAACTCAGTAGATGCATTCAACTATACGCCAGTCCATTTTGCAGCAGTGAATGGTCACTCGCTTGTGGTGGATTATTTAGCCAATCTTGGTGCCGATCTCACCATTGCAACCAATGGTCCAAACAAAGAATGTCATGGATATCTCCCTATCCATTGGGCCGCGGAGAACGGACACCATAAGGTTGTTCAATGCTTAATAAACCATGGCGTCGATATCCATATGCGACTAGGTGAGATGCAATATCATCTTATTCATATTGCATCTAAAAAAGGACAGCTTGAAGTTGTTAAAATTTTACTGAATCAAAATCCTGATTTGTTAAACATAACTGATGGCAACGGTCAAACACCCTTACTGTGGGCTGCAGTTAACAACCATGAGGATTTGGTTGATTACTTGGCAACAGCGGGTGCCGATCTCACCATTGCAACCAATGATCCAAACAACGAATGTCATGGATATCTCCCTATCCATTGGGCCGCGGAGAACGGACACCATAAGGTTGTTCAATGTTTGATCAACCATGGCGCCGATATCCATATGCGGCTAGGTGAGATGCAATATCATCTTATTCATATTGCATCTAAAAAAGGACAGCTTGAAGTTGTTAAAATTTTACTGAATCAAAATCCTGATTTGTTAAACATAACTGATGCCAACGGTCAAACATCGTTGGCTAAAGCATTGGAAGGCAAGCATTTTGGATTATCAAGTTGCTTAATTTTAAAAACAACCGCTAATCAAAGCAGGGATATGATCTTCCCTTTTATAGCGGATGGGGTATTAGCTTTATACCTTATGAAATTAGATCCCACTTTAACCAGCATTTTTTTACAGGATGATAGGATCGCTAGTTTGATTAAAAAAACAGCTGGCTGCTGTGTCACGCAGGAATCTATCGATTGGTATAAGATAGCCGGACGACGGCCTTCGTTTTTCGTATCTATCAATCTGGAAACGGAAACATCTACTGTATTTAACCCGGTCAGAGAGCTTGGCAAAGGGTCCAATGGTGTTGTACGTCTGTTTCAAAATGCTGAAAATCAAGAAATTGGCGTTAAATCCCTTAAAGACCATAGGGTTGCTCTCACAAAACATGAACTTAACACTCAAACCCAAAAGCTACAGAGAGAGGCTGAGTTTAACAAACGTGCCTATCCAAATGATCACATGTGTAAGACGTTTGAATTTAATCGTAGACACGGTAATCAGCGACGCTATACTAATCGTTATCTTATGCCGTATATCAAGGGGGAGACAGCCGGATTATTGATACCTAAAATAACGTGCCCGTATCAACTAGCCGAAATAACGCTACAAACTGTACGCGAATTACAGCGAATTCATCATATCGGCATTATACATAGTGATCTTAGCTATTCAAATATCATGATTCATTGTGAAAACAAGCAATTTTTTATACGTTTGATCGATTTTGGATGCTCAACTTTTCTCACAGATCTGAAAGCGACTACTTTTAACTCGGAAGGAACTGCTAAATGGTATGCGCCTGAAGTCATTAATGCAATAGCTCCAATAAAACCAAACCCGAATCAAGATGTTTATTCATTGGGTTTTTCGCTCAATAGGGTTTTAGTCAACCACGCCTCTTATCAAGAGCTTATGCGGTTATTTCCTTCTATTGGAGTATTTATTGCAGCAACTCAATCCATAAATCCGTTGGATAGACCTTCTTTAGAGTCATTTTGTGCACAGCTAAGTAACGAACTCGATCCAAAAACAAAAATTGATCTATTACCAAACGAGACGGCGACTCTGCCTGAAAACAATACGACAATAACAAGCTCGCCTTTAATCTCCCATCACTTTTCGTCTAACTCAACGAAAAAAGTCAGTACACCTTCCATTCTGGCCACAAATCATGATGAGACGTTGGTTCGAAAAGACGGATATTGCCGGATCATGTAAGGGAAATTGATGTTTCTTGTTCGATGCAGGCCAGCTAACAGCTCCTGCAATTGCTTTTTCCAGGTTGAATGAGCCTTAATTTCTTTCATTCAGGATACCTTTGCTTTTTTATTTTAAGAGGTGAAACGAAAAGTTACAACAGTGATTTAAATTTGCCATGTACTTGGTAATGGGAGGGATAGCCGCAAACCTCAGAAATTTCCGGACAGTTTTTAAACATATGTCTACATATTAGATAATCCACCTGATGGTTTATCAGTCTTAGATAAATTGTCATCCTCTTTTGATGCCTGAAGTTTCTGTTTGACATCCGTTGTTATGCTCCTTGTATCTAACGATGGTTTAAGTGGGAGGTCCTTGAGAACAATATCCTCCAGCTTATTATAAAAATTTTTATGCGTTCTTAAATAATGGGTAACGGTTGGCCAGGCTTTTATCATGTCCTGGAAATTTATATGCGCGACTGGCGCCTCAAACGGCGAATATCTAAAAAAAATATTAAATGCCTCTTTCGCTTCTTGCGGAATATCTAATGATTGAGTAATCTCACGCAATGCATGGATAGTTCCTATTTTGTTAACTGCATTAGTGGACCAATAGATGGGCAATATATCCATGGAAATAGCACGTTCCAATGAATTGTCTCCTGAAACACCTGCAACCTTTGCCAATTGATAGATTGCATCAAAGGCAGGATCCAATAAATAAAATCCAGCGAAAATACTGATGGTTTTCGATTCGGCCTGATTCCCGGCAAACTGCAAGGGAGCGTTAGCGGGCATCAATAAGTCAATTTTTGCAACTTTAGAGCCAACCAACCATTTTTCAGTAAGACCATGTCTAAAATCAGGAGAATCCAGATAATCACTGTATTTGAAGCCTGACTGAAAAAATATAATGTTTTTTTCACCAGACAGTGACTGATTTTTTATAAAAACATTAACCAACCGCTCAAAGTCGTGTGGTGTATTGAAATACGCTGGCACCAGCATATTTTTTTTGTAAAATGATTCAAAATCGTCAGAACCGGTGTGGTTTAATAATTGTGCTGAAAATTCAGGATGATGTGTTTCAATAATATTCCATGCCTCTTGTGGTGATAGATGTGGATTATTTTTTATCTTTATTCCCTCGAAGCCTTGCTTTAACCCTAGGGAATGGTTCTGATTAAGAGGAAAGTCCCGAAAGCCCGCTCCCGCAACGACGCATTCATGCTCCCCTATTAATTTTATGGGTATGTTTTTTTTAAAATAAGGTTCATAGAGAGAAGATATGTTATCAAAAGAAATAATAATAGCCTGATCTGCCTGTTGTAGTTCTTTTTGCAAGTCTTTATCCTTGCTCAAAATCTCTATATGTTCATCAATGTCACCGTAATAAAATTGAATGCCTAGTGATTTAAGCTCGTCATGAATACTGTCATAACGAGCCCGTGTACGACTGCAATTAATCGCTACTATTGCTGTAAATTCCACATCTTTAAATATTCGATTTGCCAGCAACGCCAGCATGATATCTTTAAAATGCGCA